>CAJXSI010000051.1 GCA_913061155.1 uncultured Alphaproteobacteria bacterium | reverse complement strand
TTTAAAGGGTTTTAGAACTTTTTAAAAAAATAAAGACCTAAAAACATATTTTTACAATAAATTTGTTAACAAGTTTATTTTGCCAACTTTTCCATTAACTTATCCAGTTCATCCATCTCAGTAAAATGAATGGAAAGAACATTATTATGTGCAGACATACTTAATTTAACAACCATATTTAAAGAGTTTGATAAAGAACTTTCAATTGCTTTAAGTTCATTCTCATGACCCTCGTTAAATTCTGAAACTGTTTTTTCTTTTACATCGCCCTTATTGGTTCCAGATTTTTTCATATTTCTTACAAGGTTTTCCAATTGACGAACTGACATATTTTTTTCGATCGCCAGTTTTGCAGCTTGGTCGGCGACATCCAACCCGACTAAGGCCCGGGCATGACCTGAAGTTAATTTTCCTGACTTTAAATATGTTTTAACAATTTCTGGCAATGTTAATAATCTTAGGCTGTTTGAAACATAGCTACGGCTTTTTGATATAACTTTTGATATTTCTTCTTTTGTTTCACCTGTTGATTGGATTAATTTTTCCAAGGCTTCGGCCTCTTCATAGGCAGATAAGTCTTCTCTTTGTATATTTTCTATTAAAGAAACAACAATAACTTCCTGATCATCCATTTCTTTGATAATGGCAGGGATCTTATTTAACCCTATTTTCTTAGAAGCTCTCCAGCGACGTTCGCCCGCAATAAGTTCATATTTCCCATTATTTATTTTTCTAACCAAGATTGGTTGCAGAACACCACTTTTTTTAATGGATTGGGATAGTTCGTCTATTTCATCTGACGAAAAAATCTGTCGCGGTTGATAAGGACTTGGGATGATATCTGTTACATATATTTCTTGTTGATTTGAATCATTACCCATTGATTTTTCAGTAATTTTTCCATCCCCTATTAATCCAGATAGCCCATACCCTAATGCTTTTCTTTTTGACATTTCTACTTACTCTCTTGTGTTAAAAATTCTTTTGCCAACTGTAAATACGCCTGTGATCCCTTACAGTTAACATCATACAACATAACAGGAAGCCCATGGGATGGGGCTTCGGATATTCTTACGTTTCTTGGTATTCTTGTTGTATATACTTTATCTTTAAAATGATGCCGAACATCTTTTTCCACCATCATACTTAATGAATTTCTTTTATCATACATGGTCATGACGATCCCCTGCACAGAAAGATCCCTATTTAGGTTTGTTTTAACTAAATTAAACGTTTTCATTAACTGGCTTAGACCTTCTAAGGCATAAAATTCACACTGCATAGGGATAAGGATGCTATGGCTGGCTGTCATCGCATTAATTGTTAGAACGCCCAAAGTGGGGGGGCAATCAATAATTACGTAATCATACCCTTTCAGGTCTTTAAATTGATTTTTAATTCGAAAATTTCTGTCGGACATTTGAACTATGTCCATTTCTGCAGCTGCCAAATCTGGTGTAGAAACAATTATATCTAAGTTTGGGATTTTTGTTTTCTTTAAACAGGCACCCACATTGGATTCCCCGATCACAAGATCATATATATTATCTTCCCTGTCATGGTTGCTGTATCCAAGACCAGTACTGGCATTTCCTTGGGGATCAAGATCAACAATTAATACTTTTTTTCGTATCGCAGCAAGGGCTGTTGCCAAATTGACGGTTGTCGTTGTTTTTCCAACCCCCCCTTTTTGATTTACAATTGATATTATTTTCTGCATTTAATATTTTTCATTATAAGTATTTTTGATTCAGATGAAGTTAAGCTATCCTTAAGCTCTAAATCAAACTTATAATCTTTTTCAGCATCAATCAATTCTTTTTTCCAATTTCTTCCTTTTGGAAAAATAAAAATACTGTCTTTTTTGGATAAATGAATGGTTAGTGAAAGTAGATTTCTTAAATTTGTGACGGCTCTGGCCGTGATAATATCATATTTCTTTTTTATGTTTTCACATCTTGCGGGAATAACAGTTGCCGTTTCACATGAAACGCTTTTAAGGAAATTTGTTTTTTTACTATTTGATTCAACCAAGGTTATATCAAAACCCATCAAGGCAAGAACCATACCAGGTAGGCCTGCACCCGACCCTATGTCGATTATTTTTTTATCCTTATCCATATATTGACCCAACTGAATACAATCAACTATGTGTCTTTCCCAAATCCTATCTTCCTCATTCGAACCTATAATATTATGGGTTTTATTATATTCAAAAAGGAGCGAGACATAATGAACCAACTTATCATAGGTTTCACGTGAAACAGTAACCTTACCATCAATCAACATACAACCTCCTGATATATTGAACCATTTTAGAATTATATATGTTTTTACAAAAAAACCTTCCAAGAATTTTTTTGTACTTCAACCCCCAAAGAGAGAAATAAGAATCATATTGTCGACGCCTATGCTGTAGAAAATACTGTGATTCTATATCAGCACCTAAAACCTGACAAAAAGGGTTCTCATAACACAATAAATTAAGTATTGATTGATCGTGTCTATGACCAATAAAACCAGGATATTCCTCCCCCTGCGTAGTTACTGAATCTGTTAATATTCTTGAATCTTGCGCAAACAACAACCATTTCCCAACAAAATCACGTGTTTTTTTGTTGTTTCTAAACACAAGGTTTGTTGCTTGTATGTGCTGTTTTTTTCTTATAATATCCCAAGATTTATCCAACCCCATTAAAACAAGAGAATCTTTCTTAAAGTAACCTTCATTTTTATGCCCCCCTCTAAAGGCTATTATCCCGCTTTTAAGCTTTTCAAGAAGATGGGTAAGATCATTTTCAACAAAAGAACCTGCATCAGAATAAACGACAATAGAGTTTTCTGGTACTGATTTTAAAGTCTTTAATATAAAATAAGGTTTCCACAACCAATAACCAGATCCTCTTTTTCTATCTAATATCTCTTTGTTTTTACTGTAGAAATCCTCATCAATATGGTTTTTATTATAAAGAAATATACAGTCTACACCTTTATTGATAGTAGACATCGCCCAAAAGTTTTGATTTTTAAAATAAACGCTCTCTCCATCTGCATAGGATATAGCATAAACCATTGGGTTTTTCTTCTGATTCACATGCTCCAAAGAAATATCTGAGACTGTCTGAAGCTGTACAAACTTTAACCTGTCTCTTATACACATCTCCGAGCCCACGAGACCGTACTAGATCTCG
>CAJXSI010000050.1 GCA_913061155.1 uncultured Alphaproteobacteria bacterium | reverse complement strand
GAAAAATACCATCATTGATTATGGCGGCCCAAATGTTGCAAAGCCTATGCATGTTGGTCACTTAAGGGCGTCCATTATTGGGGAGAGTCTGAAACGTATCCAACGCTATGTTGGTGATAATGTGACGGGTGATATTCATATGGGTGATTGGGGGACCCAAATGGGCATGTTGATTTATGCCTTAAGTCAAAAGTTTTCAGACTTACCTTATTTTGATAAAAATAATAAGGGACCTTTCCCAAAAGAATCGCCTGTAACATTGGATGACCTTCAAGAAATTTACCCGAAAATTTCTGCAGAATGTAAGACTGATGAATCCGTTGCGGCAGTGTGTCGCCAAGCCACAGTTGAATTGCAACAAGGCCGCCCTGGGTATCGGGCCCTATGGCAACATTTTGTTGATGTTTCTGTAACAAACATGAAAGAACAATTTAAAAAATTAGACGTAGAATTTGATCAATGGTTTGGGGAAAGCCGTTACCAAGATCGTATTGCCCCTATGTTGGATCGCCTTAAAAAATCAGGCCTTGCTGTTGAAAGTAAAGGAGCCTTAATTATGGATGTGGCCGAAGAATCTGACAAAGCTGAAATGCCCCCCATTCTTTTGCAAAAATCAGATGGCGGATATTTATACGGCACAACCGATTTGGCCACTGTCGAAGAACGCGTTCAGGACTTTAAGGCAAATCGCATTGTCTATGTAATCGATAATCGTCAACGCTTGCATTGTGAACAAGTGTTCAGGGCCGCCCGCAAATCAGGGTACAATCCTGAATTTAATTTTATTGGGTTTGGCACAATGAATGGGCCAGACAACAAACCTTTTAAAACCCGTGAAGGCGGTGTTATGCGGTTAAGTGACCTGATTGCAACCTTGGTTCAAGAGGCCCACACCCGCATGGAAGAAGCCGGCATAAAAGACAAAGATATCGATGCCAGTGAAATTGACCATATTGCGTTATGTGTCGGAACGGCGGCTTTGAAATTTGCTGATTTACAACATGACCCAACACAAAACTATCAATTCGATATTCAAAAATTTATGCGATTCGAAGGCAAAACAGGGCCGTATTTATTGTATGCTGCCGTCCGGATTAAATCCTTGTTACGCAAGGCCGCGGCGAATCAAGCTGACTTAAAAATCATAACGGATTTAAACGCCCATGAACGGGATTTGGCCATTACACTGGCCAAGTATGAAGAATATATCCATCGGGCGTACGACAAATTATCCCCCAATATTTTATGTGATTATGCATTTGATTTGGCGCAAAAATTCAGCCGGTTTTATCAAGAATGTCCGGTCATGAAAGATTGTGATGCGGCAACAAAAACAACCCGTCTTAAGTTGTCAGCCTTAACCCTGCAACAACTTGATATTATTTCTAACCTCCTTGGGCTGCAAATACCAGACCGGATGTAGGAAGAGTGGGAAGGGGAACCCCTGGCATTACGGCAAGTGGCAAACCTAATGGAATTGGCAATGGCAAAGGTGGCGGTGGATTCAGCACAAATGCAACTTGGTTTAAAATCTGTATTTTTCCTTCATCTGTATAGGTGTTTGTCAAACCTGCTAAGGTACCGGCGATAACCGTTACAAGCTCAGGAATTTCATCTGTATACGTTGAAGGCATCATAATAAATAACTTGTCACGCGCCACCAAATACCCCTGTTTAGGAAGCCAACATTCAAAAAAGCAAGTGGCATCATCACATTGTATCCCCACTTGGACAATTGCATTATGGGGAACGGGCAATTCCCCCAAATCATCCAAAGCCGCCTTTGCCTGATGCCCATATGAAATTAACACCAATATTATATACGTAAAAAATCTCATCTCTTGTCTCCTATATCTTTTTCATTAAAGAATCAAATGACAAAATTTTCAAGGTTTATATAAAAAAAGCCCCGTTTAGGGCTTTTTAGATTATTGAAATAAGGATTAGGATCTGTACCAGACAAGGGGGGGGTTTAAGTTTTGAAGAGGGTTTTCTGAACAATACACAATCCCCTCAATAGCGTCGTCCCGCACTTGATGCGGGATCCAGCAACTGAGTAACCCATGAAAAACACTGTTTGCAATTGAAGTTTTTTCTGGACCCTGCATCAAGTGCGGGGCGACGAAACAAGGGGGCTAAACGGCCCTTTTTTAAGGAATAATACCTATCTAAACTTCCTTATCTGGTACAGCCCCAAGAATTATTTCCAACCTAGTTTTCTTCCAATTCTTCTGGCTTCTTTCTTCGCCTTTTCTGCTGCTTCTCTGGCTTGTGCTTCCAGACGTCTTGCTTCTTTTGCCACTTGTTCTTTTATACGGCGGGTTTCACGTTCAATTTTGCCTTCTTCGATGCCTTTTTTAATATCTGCCCCCAAACGTGAAAAGAACTTTGTTACTTGATCAGTTGTTCTTTCCTTTTAAAATATTGATCTTTGAACTATTTTACAAATTAGTTTATATAGAAGTATACTTTAAAAAATAGGTTTACAATGAAATTGATTTTAATAATTATAAGTTTCTTTTTGACATTCAATACAGTACAGGCCCAGATTGATGGCCCCATGGTTTTTGTTGACCAAATAAAATCACGGGAAACAAAAGGAAAAAACGGTGCTGTCTTTATGAACATCCTAAATAATGAAGGGGATGAATGGAATTTGATATCTGCCAGTACAGATATCTGTGATCATGTGGAGTTACATACCCATATTCAAGAAGGCGATGTTTTCCGTATGCGATCAGTAAAAGAAATATCCTTAAACCCTGGAACGGTTACAGAGTTGAAACCTGGCGGCCTTCATGTCATGTTAATAGGATTGAAAAAAGAACTTAAGGCAGGGGATGAGTTTCAGTTGATATTAAAATTCAGTAATGGAAAACAGACATTTATGTTAGATATCTCTGTTCCTGTTCAAAAACTTAAAGGCTGTGGTTGTTCACACAAACATTAATCAAAGTAGGAAATCATGGAAAAGAAAGAAATTACAGTTCGCTTACCCAAAACACCCTTTCAAATGAAGGCAAAGTTACCCCAAAAAGCCCCTGAATTATTGGCTTACTGGGAAAAAATGGATTTAAACACAAAGTTATCTGAAAATCCTGATAACAAACCTGATTTTATTTTACATGACGGACCGCCCTATGCAAACGGGGATGCCCATATGGGGCACGCGTTCAATCGATCCTTAAAAGATATGATCATGAAATATCAACGTTTGGCTGGAAAGTTTGTGCCGTTTGTCCC
>CAJXSI010000049.1 GCA_913061155.1 uncultured Alphaproteobacteria bacterium | reverse complement strand
TGAAAACGATGGAGTTTGAGATAAATTTTAGGAAAAGAGCAAGCGAGGCGCGCAATGTACTTAAAGTACATGAGCACCGCAGGTAAGCTTTGACGCGAAAGTTATCCAAAATACATCGTTTTCCCATTAGAAAGGCCTCCGGGATGATAAAGCTGCCGATATCGTCCCATCATCAAGATAATCCAGCTCGCCTCCGACAGGGACACCATGGGCCAATCGTGTTACTTTTATATTGGGGTTGTAAATTCTTTCCAGTAAATAATGGGCTGTTGTTTGACCTTCTAGTGTTGCGTTTAAAGCAATTATTATTTCCTGAACATTGTCATTTTTGACACGGTCTTGGAGTTTTGAAATTGTCAAATCATCTGGACCGACCCCATCTAAGGCAGAAAGAACGCCCCCTAGAACATGGTAATGCCCTTTATATGAATTGGATCGTTCCATTGCCCATAAATCGTCAACCCCTTCAACCACGCAAATTGTTGTGGCGTCCCGTTTTTCATCCAGACAAACACCACATTGTTTCCCTGCTGAATCCAAATTCCCACAGTTTATACATGTCTGAACTGTTGCCCTAACTTCTTGTAACGCGGCGATCAAGGGATCCATAACAGATGTTTTTTTCTTAATTAAATGCAGGGCCATGCGCCGGCCGGACCGTGGGCCCAAGCCTGGCAACTTTGCCAATAATTTAATCAAGCGGTCAATTTCTTGACTGATCATAGTCATTAAAACAATCCAGGGGGCAAGCCCATTCCGCCTGTCATTTTTTTCATTTCGCCTTGGGTTTCGGCTTCGACTTTTTGTTTTGCGTCGTTATAGGCCGCAACGATTAAGTCTTCTAAAACCTCTGTATCTTCGGGATCAACGGTTGCCGAATCAATTTTTAACCCAACCAAATCCCCTTTTCCATTTAAGGTTACCTTGACCATTCCCCCACCAGAGTTTCCTTCAATACGAAGTTCGCCCAACTTTTCCTGCATCTCTGCCATCTTGGCTTGCATCTGCTGGGCTTTCTTCATCATGTCCCCGAATCCTTTCATTTTATTAACTCCTTTATAATTTTATTAATACTGAAACCATCCAAAAGTGTCATCCCCCTATTGAATTGTGTTGATTTTGGCATCCGGATACGCCTCCATAATTTTTTGAATTTCTGGGTTTTGCCTTAATTTATGCATCAATTCTTGATGTTCTGACTGTCTTTGTTCTGCCAAAGTTGGGGCTGAATCATCACTTTCTTGAATGATTTCCCATGACTGGCCTGTCCATTCCAAAAGTTTTTCCAGCACGGAACGACAAAATGTTGTTGGAACCATTTTTGAAATAGACAAGTGAATTTCCCCAATGCTGAATTTTGTAACACGCACATCATATTCCAGGTGACTTGCCAAAATGGGTTCCCTTTTATCAGAAAATAACTTTACCATATCTGCAAAATTATCTGGGGGGGCCACTTGTGGTTTTGGCGCTGCTGTCTGAATAATTGGGGGAACATCCGTCGTCGCCCCTTTTTGTGGTTCAGACTTTGACTGCCCCCCACCCCCTGCACCCGAAGCCGCAGATAATATAGCCTTAACATGCATGGCACGAATGATAATCATTTCCAATGTTTGGGACGCCAGAATTGTTTGCCTTAATTCTTGTTGGCCCTTAATTAATACCTGCCACACCATTGAAATATCTGGGACAGAAAGATTGGTTGAAATTTCTTTACAGCGTTGCATTTCAGCATTTGGAATGGCAAGGACTTCGGCACTTTTTGGATTAACTTTCAGGGCCGTCAATGCATGAACCATTTCCATTAAATCTTGAACAATTTTCAAAGGTTCCGCCCCCTTGTTCAAAAGGCCCTGCACACCGGCCAAAGCTTTTTCCACAGTCCCTTTAAAGACAGCTTCTGTCAGGTCAATCATTTCTGATTTATCGTTTAAACCCAACATATCCTTGACGGATTCTTCTGTGATTTCTCCCTCTGATCCGTTGATGGCTTGGTCCAATAAAGAAAGGCCATCCCGAACAGATCCATCGGCTGCTTTACATAATAAAGTCAGGGCTGTTTCTTGAAAATCAACCACTTCCTTTTTCAAAAGGCTGGCAAAATAATCTTGCATAACGGAAACTTCGACCCGGCATAGGTCAAATCGCTGACACCGGGAAAGCACTGTGACAGGCACTTTGCGAATTTCAGTTGTGGCAAAAACAAATTTCACGTGGGCGGGCGGTTCTTCCAATGTTTTTAACAAAGCATTAAAGGCACTTTTGGACAGCATGTGAACTTCGTCAATAATATAAACTTTGTAACGCCCAAAGGATGGCTTGTAATGAACCCCATCGATTAAGTCACGAACATCATCAACCCCTGTGCGACTGGCGGCATCAACCTCAATCACATCAACATGTTTTTCTTGGGAAATGGCGGTACATTGTTCACATTCACCGCAAGGCTCTGTTGTTGGGCCGGATTTTCCATCCACACCAACGCAATTTAACGCCCGTGCCATCAACCGTGCAGTTGTTGTTTTCCCAACCCCGCGCACACCTGTTAAAATAAAGGCATGGGCCAGACGACCTGTTTTTATGGAATTTGAAAGCGTGCGGACCAAAACATCTTGCCCGATAACTTCAGAGAATTTTTTGGGGCGATACTTACGTGCCAGGACTAAGTAATTTTGTTGCACATCATCCATTCTTATAAACCTTTTGGCAAACGCACTGTTTGCTTAGCAACTTTAACAACAGTTTAATTATGATATCACTAGGCATAAGTGAGGCCGCCTATGAATAAATAGGCAACGAGCGCCATAACGACGTGATAGCTTAATTAAAAGTGAGAGACTGAACGCACGACCCGAAAAAGGCTGCTGCGGCTGCTTTCTTCCGAATCTGACCGGGTTCACAACTGATTCGCCCATGGCCAGTCCCTCAAACAGAAATATAACATTCCCCCCATAAATAGCAAGAGGGAAGTGAGGAACGAATGATGGATAAATTCAAATTCATAATGGAAAATCCAGGCTTTGATTAACCAAGGAAGGGCTTTTTCTTTTTTTATATAATTAAATAAGGCCTTAATAAAAGGATCCACCCTGCCTGATAAGGGCAGAAGGTGGCTTGTAATTCATCCTTTGATAGTATCATATGATACTATCAAAAAACAAAATAAATGCCTTTCCTTTTATCAATTTACCATCATTACAATAAACACTATCTATTTTGATCTTTCAACAGTTCGCGAAGGGCCTGCATATCATGTGGGACTTCGCTGGTAAATGACATTTCTTCTTTGCTGATTGGGTGAATGAAATGAATTTCTTGGGCATGCAAGGCTTGGCGTTCATTTTTCCACAAACAATCTGGATTTTCACCCAATAACCGATTAATAATTTTATTGCGATGCCCCTTGCCATAAGTTTGATCCCCAATAATTGAACTCCCCATACAGGCCATATGCACACGAATCTGGTGGGTGCGCCCCGTTTCTAACTTGCATTTTACTTGGCTGGCAATAATTGCTTTGTCTGCTGCATACAATTCAATGGTTTCATAATGGGTGATGGCCGTTTTCCCCCTGTCTCTTATACACATCTGACGCTGCCGACGAGCGATCTAGTGTAG
>CAJXSI010000048.1 GCA_913061155.1 uncultured Alphaproteobacteria bacterium | reverse complement strand
GTTCCAGTACAGGGCAGGGGTGCAGATCAACATATTGCTCGGGCAATCCAAGGATTTAATACCCATCCCCATATTCGCCCAGATGTTATTATTGTGGCACGAGGAGGCGGTAGTTTAGAAGATTTGTGGGAATTCAATAGCGAGGCCTTGGTGCGGGCCGTTGCCGAAAGTAACATTCCAATTATCAGTGCTGTCGGGCATGAAACAGATACAACCTTAATCGATTATGTGGCAGATCGCCGCGCACCCACTCCGACAGCTGCTGCTGAAATGGCTGTTCCCGTCTTGTCTGATTTATTGCTTAGGGTTAATCGATTGGCGCAACAAATAACATCCATAACAGTGCGCATGATACGGCAACTTGAATCAGTTGTTTCAGGATTGGGCCGTGGGTTGGTATCACCGCGCCGTATTATTGAAAATTATTACCAGATTTTGGACGACCGATTTGAACGAATTGAAAATTCAGTGCGCGTTAGATATTATCAGAAAAAGGAGTCTTTTGGGTTTTTGTGTCACCGGCTAAAACGTATTTCTTTGTTTCAAGAAGTCAGCCAGTTGTCTAAGAAAATACAGGATTTACAACAAGATTTGCAGACTGTTTGTCACCAGAAAATTAAAGATTTAAACAAGCAATTATATTATTTTTCGGGCTTGTTGGATAGTTTTTCACACGTCAATGTTTTAAAAAGAGGTTACGCCCTGATTCGGTCAGGCGATGGGACGCCCATCACGACCATAAAGGCTTTGACAGAAAAACAGCAGGTTGAAATACAGCTTAGCGATGGGAAGGCAGCCGCCGAAATTAAAGATAAAAAGCGATAACCGTTGCCCAAATTAAAATAATGGGGTATTTTTTTGTTATGTATATACGAAAAATAACAATACATACAATGTTTCTTATATTGTTTTCAGGGGTGTTTTTGACGTCTTGTCAAAGAAATGAAACCAATAGAGACCTGACAGAAGACGAGAAACAGGATCCATTTGAACCTATGAATCGGCAGTTTTTTGAATTCAATATGATTTTGGATGGGATTCTTTTGGAACCTATGGCAATGGCCTATTCTTTGGCGATGCCCAATGATGTTCAAAAAGGAATTTCCAATTTTCTTAATAATTTATCCGAGCCTGTTACCTTTGCAAACGATACGTTTCAAGGGAAAGGGGATCGGTCGCTTGAGACATTTTCACGTTTTATGATTAATACAGTCATTGGGTTTTTCGGATTTTTTGATGTGGCAGAAAAATTGGGCCTTCCAGATCATAAGGAAGATTTTGGGCAAACCTTAGGCCATTGGGGCGCGCCTTCGGGGCCGTACTTGGTGCTGCCTTTCTTAGGATCCACAACCCCCAGGGCAATGATGGGACGTACTGTTGATTTTTATCTAAGTCCTTATAACTATTACGTGATTCATAAAGACAAAGCTTATCTTATCTATGTTCGTATGGGGGTGGAAACACTTGTTAAACGAGCGCAGAACTTGGATGATGTTCGTAATTTTAAAGAAAATTCTGTTGATTTTTATGCCGCTGTTCGCAGTTTCCAATTGCAACACTGGCGTTCAGAACAAAATGATGGCAACATGAAAGACGATGTGTCATATCTTGATGATATGTTTGCTGAAGAGGAAGGTTATGATTATGAAGTATCTTAGAAATCAATTTGTGTTTGTTTTTTCAATTCTTATGACGTTTTCTTGGCTATCAAGTGCCAGTTGTTCAGCAGGAATTTTGGAAGAAAATGCATCAAATCTTATCCAAAATCTTGGGGATGAGGCCATCCAGATTTTAAAAGAATACGAACATAAAAAAATTTCGGCGCAGGAAAAAACAAAACGCCTTCGTTCCATGATTGTAAAAAAAGTTGATTTCCAGAGAATTGGTTTGTCGTCTTTAGGTAAATATCGAAGGCAACTTCCAAAAGATTTAATTGAAAAGTTCATCCAAGCTTTTGAAAAAGCAGTCACACGCACATATCTTGAAAAATTCGAAGAATATAATGATGAGCATTTTAAAGTAAGTAGATCATCTGAAATGGATATTGGTCGTGCAAAAGGGGTCATTGTTCAAAGTGCTCTGGTCAGAAAAACAGGTCCAAAGGTATCTTTGGTGTGGATTGTTCGACAGAAAAAAGATGGCTTGATAATTGCAGATCTTAAAGTTGAAGGGGCCAGCATGTTGCAAAGTTACCGCCAACAACATCAAGGAATTATTGGTCGTGCCAAAAACCCTATAGAAGGCATTAAAGAATTGACTGACATTTTAAATAGTAACAATGCAAAATGGGAAGAAGTCTAAACAGGATGGTTTTATAAATGGCTTTTTTAAAATCAATGGCAACGGTAAGTGGCCTAACACTCCTTAGCCGTGTGTTTGGTTATATGCGCGATGTTTTGATTGCCTCAACTTTTGGAAACAGTGGTGTATCTGACGCTTTTTTTATTGCGTTGCGCTTGCCAAATGTTTTCCGCCGCTTGTTTGCCGAAGGGGCCATGAACAGTGCCTTTGTTCCCATTTTTTCAAATCTCCACAAGAAAGAATGCCGCGAAAAAGCCATTCGATTTTCTTGTATCGTTTTTTCAACTTTGGCAACCATCTTGTTTGGATTGGTTTCTTTTGTTGAGGCCATCATGCCGCTTGTGATGGGACTGATCGCCCCTGGGTTTAAAACTGACCCAGAAAAGTTTCAACAAGCCGTTAACTTTGGCTATTTAATTTTTCCTTATATTTTCTTTATTTCTTTGGCTGCTTTGTGCAGCAGCATTTTAAATGCTTTGAATCGTTTTTTTGCGGCTGCGGCTTCCCCCATTATTTTGAATATTTGTGCCATTCTGGCGGTTGTTATTTATGTGAATGATGTGAATAAAGCCGGCTATGCTTTAAGCTTTTCAATTGCCATTGCCGGCCTGATTCAGTTTATTTGGGTGTTTGTTGCGTGTTCCCGGGCCAATATAAAATTAAAATTTACAAAGGTGGAATTTACGCCTGAAGTTAAGAAACTTTTGCGCAAGATGTTGCCGGGCATTGCAGGGGCAGGGGTTTATCAGGTTAATCTTTTGGTATCAGATATTATTGCTTCTTTTTTCCCGATGGCAGTATCCTATATTTCTTATGCGGATCGTGTGAATCAATTCCCCCTAAGTATTATTGGGATTGCTTTGGGAACAGTCTTGTTACCAGTATTTTCCAGACAAGTTCAAAATAACAAGAACCACGCCGCAATGTACATGCAAAACCGGGCGTTGCAGTTTTCGTTTATGTTAACGTTTCCGGCAACAGTTGCGTTGTACACAATTTCATTGCCTATTATTATTACCCTGTTCCAACACAATAATTTCACCCATGAAATGTCGCTGAATGTTGCAAAAGTCATGGGTATTTTTGCGTTGGCTTTACCCGCAAATGTGATGATTAAAATTTTCAGCGCCAACTTTTTTTCCCGGGGGGATACGTTGACACCTGTTAAGGCCGCCGTTGCTTCTTTGATTACGAATGTGGTCTTGAATCTTATTCTTTCCCAGTATTTCAGTTACTTTGGGATTGCCGCTGGAAACGTTATTGCGTCATGGGTAAATGGTTTATTGCTGGCTTTCTGGTTAAGAAAAGAAGGCAATCTTATTATTGATATACGTTTAAAGAAAACTATGCCAAGGCTGGCGTTATGTTCCATTGGAATGGGGTGGGTCTTGTTC
>CAJXSI010000047.1 GCA_913061155.1 uncultured Alphaproteobacteria bacterium | reverse complement strand
ACGAGATCTAGTACGGTCTCGTGGGCTCGGAGATGTGTATAAGAGACAGACTTTAAAGAATACGATTCGCAAAAAAATAATTTCCCACAAAGATGAATCGCTTCAGAAAATATTAACTGACGAGGCCGATCGTGTTTTGGAAACAGTGGAAAAAATAAATCACTTAGAAATTATAAATGCCACAAATTCCTTGTTTAAATTTTACAGTTATTTTTCAAAAAAATATGAAGCGTTAAAAAAAGAACAAAACGTTTTGGATTATGATGACCTTATTATTAAAACAAAAAATCTGCTTGAAAATGCAGAATTACAACCTTGGGTTTTATATAAAATGGATGGAGGAATTGATCATATTTTAGTGGACGAGGCCCAAGACACAAACCAAACCCAGTGGGATATTATTAAATCAATTACCAAGGAATTTTTTGCCGGTGTCAGCGCCAAAGAAACCCACAGAACCATCTTTGTTGTGGGGGACACCAAACAATCAATTTACAGTTTTCAAGGCGCAAACCCTGAAATATTTAAAGACGTTCGCGCCCTTTTTTCTGACATCACAAAATCGGTTCAGCACCCCTGGAAAGAAATCGATTTAAACGTTTCGTTCAGATCAACCCCAGCCATTCTTCAATCTGTTGATGCTGTTTTTCATGAAAACTTTAAACTGCATAAAGATAATAATTCTTATGCAAAACATATTTCCCACCGGCATGATCAGGCTGGAAAAGTTGAAGTTTGGCCCTTAACCCAACCTGAAGAAAACGAAGATATTGAACCATGGACATTGCCAAAGGAACAAAAATTTCATAAATCCACCCGTCGAAAATTGGCGGAAGAAATGGCCCAAGCCATTCAAGATTGGATAAAAAATAAAAAAGTTTTACCTTCTAAAGGCCGGCCCATTGACCCCAGTGATATTATGATTCTTGTCCGCCGTCGGGACCAATTTGTCGAAGAAATTGTCCGCGCCTTAAAGCGTTATAATATTGATGTCACGGGCGTGGATCGTTTGGTTTTGACGGACCAGTTGCCCATCATGGATCTTATTGTTTTTGCGGAATTTTTATTACTGCCTGATGACTCCTTGCGCCTGGCAACTGTCCTTAAATCCCCTTTGATTAATATGGGTGAACAGGACTTGTTCGACCTGTGTCAGGCCCGGGAAAATGATTCCCTGTGGCAAACTTTGAAAAATCGCAAAGATAAAAATCCAGCCTTTTTACAGGCCTATGAAACCATCAATTTCTTTTTAAATAAAATTGATTTCCTAACGCCTTATGAATTTTTCATGGAAATTTTATCCACCCAAAAATTTAAACATAATTTTCTGGCACGCTTGGGAACAGAAATTGAAGATGCGCTGAACGAGTTCTTAAATATTTGTTTGAACTATGAACAAAATCATATTCCCTCCCTTCAAAAATTTGTCGGGTGGATTCAATCAAACCCCCCTGAAATTAAAAGAAACTTGGAACAATCCATTCAAGGCAAAGTTCGCATCATGACGGTACATGGATCAAAAGGGTTGCAAGCCCCCATCGTCTTTTTACCTGACACCACAAATGTACCTTTAAATCGCAGTAATTTTTTATGGGATAATGATCACAAATTATTTGTCTGGTGTCCCAAATCAGATTTAATGACAGAACAATTGAAAACTTATAAAACGTCTTCCCGGGAATTGGTTGAATATAATCGCCTTTTATATGTGGCCATGACACGGGCCGAAGATCAATTATATATATGCGGTTGGCAACCCCAACGTGCCATCGATACAGAAAGTTGGTATTCAAAAATATCAACCGCCATTGACCCTATTTCAAAAAAGGATTCAGGAAAACTTACTTTGGAAAATCCACAGATCCATGATGTTAAGTTTAATGAATTAGCAATAGAGTCAGATACAATTCATTTACCAAAATGGTTTGAAAAAATGCCCGAAGGGGAAAAGGTAACCTCCATTATCAATCCATCCAAAATGGAAGAAGATAAAAATAAAACGGTCAAAAATTTTTCGCCTTCTTCAGGTATTTTATCGGCGGCGGACAAAGGAACTTTGATCCATAAAATTTTACAATGGATTTTAAAATCCCCTGTTGATCAGCGTGAAATCATTATTAAAAATTACCTGAAAAATTTTGGCCTGCCAGACAAAGATGTTTTCGATATTCAAACCATTGTTTTAAAGACGCTAAACAGCAAAGATCTGGCCCCCTTTATCCAAGGAAATTATATTTGTGAAATGCCTGTTGCCGCTGTTTTAGAAAACGGAAATATGAAAGGTATTATTGACCTGGTTCATTTTGATTTTGATAAAAAAGTTATTTCAATTCTGGATTATAAAACGGGTTCTTTTGATGAAAGTTATCTTGAAACCCCATCTGAGGCCTATAAAAAACAACTGGAAATATATAAACATACCTTGCAAAAAGTGTATGGTGATTTCACAATAAATACCTACCTTGTGTGGACAGATGGCAATCATATAATTAAATTTTCTTGAAAAGGGATTTAAAGTATAATAAACAATCACCATATTACTTTTGACAGATTGTCTGTTTTTGGTATAATCAAAGTTTAATAATTAAAGAGGTTACAATAACAAATCTTAAAAAATCATCGACTTCGTTGCAAATCTGTAAAGATGTTCAAAAAATTCTAACTGAAAAAAATGCTCAGAATATTGTAACCATTGATCTGAAAGGCAAATCTGCCTTGGCAGACTATATGATTATTGTGTCTGGAAGTAACCCCACCCATTTAAGCGCCTTGGCCAGTCACGTTGCCTTGTATGCCAAAAAGAAGGGCTTAAAAGGCTATGGAATCGAAGGATCGCGTGAATCTGCCTGGGTTGTTTTGGATATTGGTGACATTATCTTGCACATTTTCATGCCAGAAACCCGTGATTTATATGACATTGAAAACATGTGGTTAACCCCAGCGTCAACTGAAACCCATAAAATTGAAAAATCCGAAGCATAGGCTTTGTTGTGAAGATTGAAATTATTGCAGTTGGTCGGTTAAAAAGCGGTAGTTCTTTTCAACTTCTTTTACAAGATTATCTTAAGCAACTGAAAAATTCAGTCAAAATAACTGAAATTGATGAACGGCATTTCAAGGATAAAAACCAGCAAAACCAAGAAATTGAAAATAAGATTCCTGATGAATCCTATATTATTGTCTTGGATGAAACTGGCACTGAAATAAGTAGCCGTTCGTTTGCAACCCTGATCCAACAAAAGCGAGAGACGGCAACAAACATTTGTTTTATTATCGGGGGCGCCGATGGGCTGGAAAAAACAGTCTTAAGCAAAGCCAATAAAGTTATTAGTTTTGGAAAATCCACATGGCCGCACATGATGGTGCGTGTTATGTTAGTGGAACAAATATACCGGGGTCATCAGATTATTTCTGGCCACCCCTATCACAGAGATTAAAATGAAAAATTTGCAAAAACATTTAAATTCCCTAACAGAAAAAGCCTTTGAAACAATTGGGTTGGATAAAAAATATGGGCTGTTAAAAATTTCAGACCGTCCTGACCTTGCGGACTTTCAATGCAATGGGGCCTTGGCTGCGGCAAAAGAAGCCAAAAAAAATCCACGTGAAATTGCCCAGGCAGTCTGTGACCATTTAAAATCTGAAGATTACCAAACTGAAATTGCAGGTCCTGGATTTATTAATATTAAGGCATCAAATTCATTACTGACCAAGGTCTTAAATAATTTTGACGGCACAGTTTCCCATCCATCTACAAAGAAAAATACCATCATTGATTATGGCGGCCCAAATGTTGCAAAGCCTATGCATGTT
>CAJXSI010000046.1 GCA_913061155.1 uncultured Alphaproteobacteria bacterium | reverse complement strand
GATCTACACTAGATCGCTCGTCGGCAGCGTCAGATGTGTATAAGAGACAGATTTGTTGCCTTAATTCTTGTTAAGTCTTGCCCTGCATTAGCAGCTGCTGCGGCTTCTCATAAATCAGAAATATTTGAAGTTTTTACAGACCCAGAAAATAAAAGAATCCACAGAGTTCCCATTGTAAGACATTTACCTACAGCAAAAGAAATGGAACAAGCTAAAAAAGATGGGAAAAATGGAAAAATAATGATTTTAGGCACCCCCGTTTATTCTTGGATAACTGGAATTGTTGTTAGGAGAGAAGGTATAGATCTAGACAAAGGCCTCACATTATTGAAAAAAGCCGCTTTTTATGGTCATCCTGAATCATGTAGTCTTTTAAGAAGCTGTTTTATATGTGGCATTCATGGTGTTAAGCAAAACCCTACTTTATCAGAAGCCTTTGCCGCCTCTTATGGAAAATCTAAGAGTTTATGGGAACAATCAGAGAGATACTTAGCAAAAGGCAAAGAAATTCCAACTAAAATATTAACATTACCAGAAATATGGGGGCCCATAGATCGGGCTAAAAAAGATTCTCTGCGGTTAACGGGGCCTTTCTCTGAAGCCCGTAGGGTCTTTGCCGCAGATCCTAAAAAATATGCTGCATTAGTGACCCCAGAAGAAAAAGCCACTTTCATAAGTTATTTAAATTGGAACACCTTGGCGGAATCGGTTCAAGACCAATGGCTGCTGATTTTAAAAGAGGGGGGAGAGTCTGTAGAGAAGGATCTGTTAGAAACGCATCACAGTGTTAGGGGGTGGCCTTATTTAGAGTTAAATAACTTTAGTCGTTTAACGGATGCTGAATTTAGGCGTCTTCCTTTAGATGCCCTTCAAGAGTTGAGTTTAAAAGAAGTGCCCTCTTTAAGTCTTCGAAGTTTAGATGGGATTAAGGATCATTTACAGGTTTTAAAACTAGAGGGGGTTGATTGGACATTTTTATTAGGTAACCTAGAAACCACATTTACATCAAAACGTCCTTTGGTATTTTCAAAACTAAAAACCCTTTGTTTGATCAAGGCAAGAAAATTAATAGAAGTTTTTTTAGAGGCCCCAGAGTTAACCTACCTTCAAATAAAAGATATGCCGCAGTTAACAACCCTTAAGGTTGAGGCGCCTCAGTTACGTTGTTTAGAGATAGAAGCAGCGCCTAAGCTAACAGAAATACTCTAGGCCTACTAAACCTAATTGTGTTTTTAACGCATGAGGGGATTGGGAAAGTCAGATCAACAGAGCAAAAAATATTATGAATATCCTGCTTGATTCAATATCTATCAGAGGTTTATAATACTGGTAATAACGATTAAATAGGGGATATCACCATGAAAATTACTGATTTATTTAAAGTAAAAACTGCCAACATTATTATTCTTTTAATTTCGGTTATTGCTTTATCTTCCGCGTATATTGCAGAGTACGGTTTTCACTTAAAACCTTGCCAGTTTTGTTTATGGGAACGGTATCCTTATTGGTTAATGATTCTTTTGACAGGCAGTGCTTTGATGATCAAAAAGCTATCCAAATTTCTTTTATTAACAGGGGTTTTGGTCTTTATGGCAAGTGCGGTTATGACAGCCTATCACGTGGCAGTTGAACATAAATGGTTGGAAATGCCAGGGTCTTGCCAAAGTAAAATTGTTTTGGATGATACCCCCACTTATGAAGAAATTCAGGCGCAATTAATGGCACAAAGCCATGTGGCCCGTTGTGATGTGGTGTCTTTCAGATTTTTGGGGTTATCCATTGCGGAATGGAACCTGTTATTGAACCTTGCTTTGGTGGCATATATCCTTATGACTTTAAGAAAAACAAGGCGATTCCATGGGTGAAAAAGATAAAATTCATGAAATGATCCGGGTGAATCATGCGGGTGAATATGGTGCCATCCGCATTTACAAAGGACAGCTGGCCGTCCTTGGAAAGTCTTCAGTTGGTCCTGTTATTCAACATATGGCTGAACAAGAACAAGACCATTTTGATTTATTCGATAAAGAAATAAAAGACCGTCACGTAAGGCCAACGGCTTTGGCGCCATTATGGCATGTGGCTGGATTTGCCTTGGGGGCGGCCTCTGCTTTGCTTGGCAAGAAAGGGGCCATGGCCTGTACAGTTGCAGTTGAAAGTGTGATTGATGAACATTACCGCGATCAATTAAAAGACTTGGAAACCTTGCCAAAAGAAAAAGATTTAAAAGATAAAATTGCAAAATGCCATGCCGAAGAATTGGAACACCATGACACCAGTCTTGAACTTGAAGCTGAAAAACTGCCTGGCTATAAAGTTTTTACCACTTTTGTGAAAACAGCCTCAAGAACGGCCATTTGGTTGTCAAAAAAGATATAGAGGCAGTCCTTGATTCTCTCTACTTCATCATTTTGGTGCTTTATACAAAAGTATTTCCCTTAAACCGTCATCCTGGTGCTTGACACCAGGAACCAGGAAATTAAGATTCAGGCTATGGGAAAAAGTTATTGGATACATATCTTAGCAAGCCAAAAAAACGGGACATTGTATATCGGAATTACATCTGATTTAATAAAAAGAATATGGCAGCATAAAGAAAACTATTCTAAGTTTACTAAGAAATATGATGTTCATAGGTTGGTGTATTTTGAAAAACATGAAAGCAGCGAGGCCGCCATTAGAAAAGAAAAACTATTGAAATTTTGGAAAAGAAAGTGGAAATTGACTTTGATTGAAAGATTTAACCCTAATTGGGAAGATTTATATTATACGATAATTTCATAACTGGATCCTGTGATCAAGTCACAGGATGACGAAGTAGGGAGTATCATTGTATTACGTGTGTCAGCCTGGTTCTTAAAACCAAAACCCAGAAACGCAGGGTAACCAAAAGAAAGAAAAAGATGCAAAGTACCTATAGTAACACTATCAAAAAATGGCTTTGGATTAATATTGTAATGTTAATTTTTATGATTATTTTGGGTGGGGTAACGCGCCTTGAAGATGCGGGCCTTTCTATTGTTGAATGGGCGCCATTGACAGGTATACTGCCCCCGTTTAATCAATCAGATTGGCTGCAATTATTTGCCCAATATAAAACCAGCCCCGAATTCCAGAAAGTTAATTTTATGATGACATTGGGGGAATTCAAATATATCTTTTGGCTGGAATATCTGCATCGTTTATGGGGACGTTTATTTGGTCTTGTCTTCTTTTTCCCGGCCCTATGTTTCTGGATCTGCAAGGGATTCAATGGGCGTCAGAAAAAGCAAATCTTATCCTTGGTTCTTTTGGGAATTGCCCAGGCTGTTATGGGGTGGTACATGGTTAAAAGTGGATTGGTGGATGACCCCCACGTCAGTCATTTTCGATTGGCGACGCATTTTTGTTTAGCCTTAGCCATTCTTGGCGTTTTGTTATGGATGGCTTTTGATTTAGGGCACAAGCGTTCTTTATACCTTAGTATTTGGATGATTGGTCCGATAACTGATATGCTTTTGTTAACCATAATATATGGGGCATTTGTGGCAGGCCTTGATGCGGGATTGGTTTATAACGACACCTTTCCACATATGGGGACCAGCTTGATACCATCTGATGCATGGGGGCAGGGGGGCATTTGGTATAATGCCCTGAATAACCCTGTGATGATTCAATTTATTCATCGTTGGCTGGCAATGATGACCGCTGTGTTGGTTATCTTTTTGGCTTGGAAAATCAAAGCCCAAAATTGCAAGATAGCCTGGTTTTTAACGACAGGTATTTTGATCCAAGTTGCTTTGGGTATCACAACATTATTTACCAATGTTAATATGTGGGTCGCCGAAGCCCATCAATTGGGGGCTGTCTTTTTATTCAGCCTTTTTGTTTATATATGGTGGTCTTTTCTTCGGGCTGCAAGATAAGCTTCGTAAAGAAGTCTGTGGTGATATTCTTTCCGTGCCTTTTCAGCTTGT
>CAJXSI010000045.1 GCA_913061155.1 uncultured Alphaproteobacteria bacterium | reverse complement strand
GTTATGGCACTCCTAACCTACCTAAAGTAGGCGTCGTCGCTGATGCCTTGTGCCATCGTTAATTATTTCTGCTATTTTAGAATAATACTTAAACACTGGCCCAGCGTTATGGCGGACCCTTTATAAAAATGATCTGGCTATAGGGTGCTTTTAATCCACATCTTGAAAATCAGATTCATTATTATTTCCGCTATAGTCAACGTCAAATAAGTTTCTGTATTTTTCCACAATTAAATTTTCAACACTGTCTTGTTCTTGAACTTTTTTGGGTTTATTACCCGTTATTTCCATAAGGGCATATTCCCGATGAACAGAGCCATCGGTGTCAAAATAAAACCGTCCCCGGGTTCCTTGAAACCCAGATTCAGTTGTTATTTCTTTTGCATCAAGACACACGGCCGTGCCCTTTTTGTAAAGGGTATTAATCATCATAATAAGATCATAAGATAATTCCGCAAACAAATTGGGGGGGGTGGAAAAGGCATCTTGGTAACTTTTTGTAAAGGCATCGCTTGCCCCCATTTTTATTTGCGGGAACAAAGCCCCCTTAAGTCCGTGGTCATTTGTAAACAAGGGCTTGTTCCAATCAGAAGATCCCAAAACAAGGGTTTCTTGAAGACTAAGGCCTTTGAATTTTAATTTGGAAACTAACGTTAATGTTTTGCGATCTGCATCGGGGATATAGATCGCCTCAGGCTTATCTTCTTGAAGTACAACTGATAATTTGTCTAAGAACTCGTCCGAGGCCCCTTCAGGATCATAAAAATAAACCTGCGTTTTTTGCCCCACCTGGGATTGAATTGTTTTTCCAAAAATACGTGCAACTTCTTTTCCATAGGCATTGCCAGGTAACAAGCCCACAATATGACTGATATCCTTATTTATAAGAAATTGAATGATAAATTTTGTTTGTTCATGGGGGGAATACCCGGCAATAAAAGTATTGTCCCCTGCCTTTGTCAGGTCATTTGAAAACGATATTATGTTTATGGTCTTGGGAATTTCCCTTTTGACAGCAGCAACTTGTTTGGAAAACACAGGACCCAAAATTAAATCACATTCCTTGTTTATGGCCTGGGTTGCGGCGACTGAGGCCTGTTCTTCTGTGGCTCCTGAATCAAGGGGAATCAGTGTAATATTTGTATCCGGAAACTTATAAAGCCCCAGTAACAAAGCATTAAGGATGCTTTCCCCAATATTTTTATTTTCGCCGGATAGGGGGATTAATAAGCCAACCTTGAGGGTTTTTTTGGCTTTTTCAAGACTGGGTGCGGGGGCATTCCACAAAGGCGCATTATTAAAATTTAGGCGAAAATCTTCAGTAGAAGTTGCAGTGCCTGCAATTATTTGACATAAAATTAAGAATAAAAATGTATACCTCATGACACCAAGAACTTTATCTTGGAATTGAAAGTAAGTAAATGGTTTTTCAAGAAAATAAGAAAAACAAAAATAAAGAAAGACAAGGAAGGCAATCGTGGCGCAAAGGATTGTGGGCTGAATACCTTGCCCTTATTTTTCTTAAACTTAAAGGATACAAGATTCTTGGCAGACGCCTTAAAACCCCTGTCGGAGAAATTGATATCCTTTGCCAAAAAAATAAAACATTGATTGTTGTCGAAGTAAAATATCGATCAACGATAGAGGCCGCCGCCCATTCAATATCAAGACGACAAATGGAAAGACTTTCTAAAACTGTGCAGTGGATAATGGGATCAAAATACTCTATGATGAAAATTAGGTTTGATGTTTTATTTATTACCCCTTATAAAATACCAAAGCATTTAAAAAATGTATGGTCACAATTAAAGTATTAAAATTATGAAGTTATTAAGTTTACTATTATTTCTTTCTTTAACATCTTGTTCCCCCTTTGGTCTTTTTACATCTTCCTTAGGCAGTTTGGATACGGCTTCGCAAGAACGTGGGCTGGGTGGATATGTAACAGACACCGAAATTAAAACACGTTATTCGTTTTGGCTGTTTCAAAAAGACCACCGTTTGTATATGAAGATTAAAACCTGTTGTTATGAAGGACGCTTGCTTTTGATGGGGCGCGTACCAACAGAAAAAATGCAGGATGAGGCCGTTGCCCTTGCCTGGCAAGTTCCAGGAATTAAAGCTGTCATTAATGAATTAAGTGTTGGCGAAGATTACGGTGCTGGCAGAAAAGTAAAAGATTCCCTTGTCGAATCTAAATTGGAAACCTTGCTGTTTTTTAAGGGAAACATCAGCTCAAGAAACTACCAAGTTTATGTTTACAATGGTATTGTTTACCTAACTGGGATAGCCATTAATCGTACAGAGCTTGATGAAGTCATTAACTTAGCGCGAAGCATTTCTGGTGTTGATAAAGTTCTAAGCTATGTTCGCATTTTAACAAAATATGAAGAACAAAGACGTAAGATGTTCAGTGCAAAAGTTGAATCACCTTTAGATAGGGAAAGAGAACAACGTCAATATCGAATTAATCCTGGGAAGCGTGTTCAAGAAAGAATGCAAAAAGAAAATAAATAAAGGACTTGTTGAACGATAGTGTTTTTGAGGAGAGCGAAAAAGCGCATCTTGTAACAGTCCAATAAAATAGGATCCAGGATAAAGACTTTATAATAAAGTTTAGAAAACGATGCTGAATCGATGCCCGTTTGTGAAAATAAAATGGGAACTTTCTGCCTTTTAATATAAAATACTTCCCTGTTTATCGTTAAAAAATTAAAATGATTGCACGTATATCAACAGTTTCTTTTCAAGGTGTGGATGTTTTGGATATTGATGTTCAAGTTCAAATAACCAATGGGTTGCCCGCCTTTCATATCGTTGGCCTTCCGGATAAAATGGTTGGCGAATCACGCGAACGTATTCGTGGCGCGCTTCATGCGATTGGGTTGCCCTTACCCCCCCAAAGAATCACAGTTAATCTGGCCCCGGCGCGGGTTCAAAAAGAAGGCAGTCATTATGACTTGCCCATTGCCATGGCTTTGTTATCAGCGATGTCAGTTATTGATGCAGAAGATATTGAAAATAAATATGCAGTGGGGGAATTATCTTTAGATGCCTCTATCAATTCTGTTCCAGGTGTTTTACCCGCAGCCATCCAGGCATTGAATAAAAACAAGCAACTTGTTTGTCCGGCTTCTTGTGGATCAGAGGCTGCGTGGGTGGAAGGCTTAGAAGTCATTGCTGTGCCTAATTTATTATCATTAATGAATCATTTCAAAGGGACGCAGGTTTTATCACAGCCAGAACCCAAGGCAATAAAAAGGGAAAATCATGGCCTGGATTTTTCAGATGTAAAGGGGCAATCCACCGCAAAGCGTGTCATGGAAATTGCGGCCGCAGGCGGACACAATGTTATGATGATCGGGCCACCGGGGGCAGGAAAGTCAATGTTGGCGGCCAGACTTCCAACAATTTTACCTGATATGACAGCAAAAGAATCATTGGATATCAGTATGGTTTACAGTGTTGCTGGAAAATTAATAGAAGGGGGTTTGTTAACAGAGCGCCCCTTTAGGGAACCCCATCATTCGGCCTCATTACCATCATTGGTTGGGGGTGGGATGCATGCCAAGCCAGGGGAAATATCCTTGGCCCACAACGGCGTGTTATTTTTGGATGAATTACCAGAATTTTCAAGGGCAACCTTGGAATCCCTAAGGCAGCCAATTGAAACAGGTAAATCTGTGGTGTCCAGGGCACACGGTCATTTTACCTATCCCGCCAATTTTCAATTAATCGCCGCAATGAACCCCTGTCGTTGTGGGTATATGGGGGATCTTGATAGGTCATGTTCGCGGGCACCAAGATGTGGACAAGACTATCAATCCAAAATTTCAGGGCCACTATTGGATCGTTTTGATTTATTTATTGAACTGGCAGCCTTGTCCCCCATAGAAATTTCAAACAAACAAGCCGGGGAATCAAGTGCCGCAATTCAAAACCGTGTTATGGCAGCGCGACAACAACAAATGGCCCGTAATCCAAAGAAAATAAGAAATTCAGATCTGGCCGCAAAAGATTTAGATACAATATTAACGTTGGAAACAGCAGCCCAAGAAATAATGATCAAAGCCGTAGAAAAATTAAAATTATCAGCACGGTCCTATCACCGCCTATTAAAAGTTGCCCAAACAATAGCCGATCTTGATGGACAAAAGTCAATTCAGCAACAGCATGTTTCTGAGGCTTTAAGTTACCGATTATTAAGATATGTTTAGCAAAAATACTTAAACACTGGCCCAGCGTTATGGCACTCCTAACCTACCTAAAGTAGGTGTCGTCGCTGATGCCTTGTGCCATCGTTAATTATTTCTGCTATTTTAGAATAATACTTAAATACTGGCACCGCGTTATTGCACTCCTAACCTACCTAAAGTAGGTGTCGTCGCTGATGCCTTGTGCCATCGTTA
>CAJXSI010000044.1 GCA_913061155.1 uncultured Alphaproteobacteria bacterium | reverse complement strand
GTGCAGCAGCAAGTGCCCCGGCACCATCGGCACCACCGGCCAGACCAAGTGCAGCAGCAAGTGCACCAGCACCATCGGCACCACCGGCAAGATCAAGTGCAGCAGCAAGTGCCCCGGCACCATCGGCGCCACCGGCAAGATCAAGTGCAGCAGCAAGATTAAATGCCCCGGCTCAGTTAAATAATAATTTCAGGAATTGATTCATAGGCGCTTATTTATTAAGCGCCTTTTTTTATTCCCACTTTTTATTTCCACGTTCCTATAAATACTTTACTATCAATAAAAAAGGTAAAAGATGAGATATCCTATTTTTATTGTTCTTTTTATTCTTCTATCTATGGGGGCACCTGATTCTAAATCAGCCGCAGAAGATAGTGTTTTTGACAATATAACAGCTTTGGTCCAACAAGGGGTTACAATTATTCCGGCCTTCCGTGAAAGGGACGGGACCATCCATCAAGGGACTGCCCAACTTTCTGCTGTATACAGGGGGGTTCAGGTCAAAATTGGGGGCCATTCCGCGTTATTAACCAATCAATATGACGCTGAAAATGGTGGGTGTATCCTGGTTACTTGTGCGGATGGGTTGTCCTATGTTGCAAAGGGTCCTATGCCCATTATCTTAAAAAAAGAACCCAGTCCATTTACCTTGCTTAAGTTATATCAAGTGACAGATGGAACAAGTCCCGTAGCGATCGATTTGTTTCAAGGCATGGACTTGGCTGCAAGAAAAACTGTTTTAGACGCTTGTGATGACGAAGAAATAAAATATAAATCGATATGGAGAGTTTTCCCTTACGATAAGCCAAGCAAGTGGGGGGATCATGCTTTGTTGACAGTTCCTTTTTTAACGACAACAGCTTGGTGGCTTAGTTGCCTTATGGCTGAGACGAAATTGGGCGTGACAGAAAACGTTCTATGGGGACTTACCACAGGGTTAATAGTTTTCGGAAGCATTGTTAGTTATAAGATGTTTGAAGAATTCAGTGCCTTTGAAAAATTAAAACATTATTGGTTGCAAGACCCCTTATTTATTAAGGCTGTCATGGAAACTTTAGAATAATAAATTCTTATATTTATCTAGAGGCAATTTTAACAGAGGCATCTCTGTAATAAAGACCGATAATTGTCAGTAACAGTGCTTGGAATAAGAACCAAATCCCTTCTTTGATAATAAGATATAACCCAAGAATAATAGGGCTCCGTTGGAATAAGGCGTCGAATCCATCCTGAGCTGTCCAGGCGCTAATGTCTGCAAGGTCAAAAGCCCAAACCCCAACAAAAGCAATAAACCCAATTACGGAAAAAACAGCCAAAACGGGTATCATAATAACCAAAGATTGGACAAGGCTGATAATTAATGATCCCCAATAAGGTTTAGATTTCTTCCAAGCAATGGAAAAACTGGTGGCATGGCTGATGGCAATGGCTGGAAAGATAAATTCGAACCTTATGATGATGAATAAGAAGGCAAAAATAAGAACCAGTAGGCCCGATGTGACAATACTTGGTAAGTTTAAGCCGATTGCTATATCATCCAGCATAATGGGAATCATTAAGATAAAAGCATAAGATGCATACTTAAATTCATGCTTACCAAAACGGAAAGGAGCCATAAAATATTTATTTTGACGCGGAGGTTCCAAAAGATAACGTAACCAGCGAACGCCCCACATGGCTTCAAGAACACAATAAAGACCATCAACGCCGGCTTTTACATAGGACGTTGGGTTTCCCCCATAATATATTTCAATAAAGCCTTCTAAGGAAACAGATAGAATAAAAGGAATGGCAATAATTTTAAGTAATATTGAAAAATGATCAGTTGTAAAATCCCAAGAATCCCTGGTTATACTTGTGGGGTTAAGTTTTTCTGACATTTTTGCTCCCTTAATAATTCCTCTATTGTAACCAGGAAGCAGATTGAAAGTCTAGAGATAACTTGGGCCCAGTCTTATAAATTAAACCCTTGGCCAAAATCTAAAGTAATAAATTGATCAGGCGCAACTTTATGATCGTCCAAAGCTTTCTGCAGGTCTTTTACGGGCTGATTAATGGGCTCATCCGTTAATTGAAACGTCCCAAAGTGGGTGCCAATACTAAGCTTTGACTTTAAATCTTTGTGTGTCATGACAGCATCATCAGGGTTCATATGGACATGTTTCATAAACCATCTGGGTTCATAAGCGCCAATGGGTAGAAGGGATAAATCCATAGGTCCAAATTTTTCATATATTTCTTTAAAGTGCAAACAATAACCAGTGTCCCCAGCAAAGAAAATTTTATTTGCAGGTGTCTCCAGAACAAAGCCACCCCATAATGTTGCATTGCGGGTGAATAAGCTTCTGCCAGAAAAATGTTGAACAGGGACAAAAGTAATTTTTAAAGTATCTGATACGGTATTTGAATCCCACCAATCCATGGTCGTGCAAGGAAAAGGAATATGACTTTCCATCGCTTTGTCCACCCCAAGGCCTGTAAAAATCTTTGGATTATCGCGATCGATAAAGAATTTTAGGCTGTCTATATCGGCATGGTCATAATGATCGTGACTTAGAATAATAATATCAATTTTGGGCATGTCTTTTGATTTTAGGGCCGCTTGGCGTGCGCGATCTGGGCCAAGCCAACTTGTGGGCCCCACATGATTAGACCAAACTGGATCCGTTAGAATATTTAAGCCTTGGGTTTGAATCAGGAATGTAATGTGCCCAATAAAGGTCACCTTGACATCATTCCCAGTCACTTTTTCAGGGGGGATAGGATAAACTTTATTGGATACGTTTTCAGGCCATTCAGCCTTTTTCCTTGTGACAAGCCATTTCAAAACAGGCCAAATTCCATGGCCCTGATTATTTATATTATGAAAACGACCATCTTTGAAGTGGTCCGTTTCACCCCCTTTGTGATAAACAGTTTTGAAAAGGTTGCAGCCAGTCATAAATAATATTTAATCCTAAAATAAAAACTTTAAATATATGTAGACTATAGACAGTTTTAAGTTTTGAAAACAGGGTTATTTTGAATTGATGAAAAGTAATTGGACAGGGGATGAAATCCCTGGTGGGGGTGATAAAACTGAATGGCTTAATGTGTTAAGGAAAATAGTAAGAAATCCATCAATACTTGACTTTAGTCATTTATCTATATAGATATACGTAAATTAACCTTTTGAGATGGGATAATACTATGCGTTATTTATATTTGTTTTCTATTTTACTTATTGCCTCTAAAACCTTTGCAGCAGCCGCTGCTATAGGTGATCCAGAGTTCAGTAATTCCGCATTACTTGTAAGATCAGGCGTTTCATCTGACTTGCTTTCTGAACTAAGTAGTCACCGACGAATTTCTGCTTTGGTTCACAGAGAAAAACTGGGGAATGAAAAAGCTGGACTTAAACGCAAACCAGATGAATTTGTTACTTACTTAAAGGCATGTGACACAGTTTTACATGACGCCCCAGAATCTGTTACCAGGGCACATGCAAAAACAGCCGCCGAAGCCTTCTCTTATTTGGTTCATTGTGATGGCGGACGTCCTTATGCAACGACTTTTCAACCAACAATGCAAATATTGTTAAACAAAGGTCTTGTTGATGAAATTAATTACCCTGGATCATCTTTCAAACTTAGAGAAATACCAGCAGAAAATGGCATTATTTCTCTTTTAGCTGAAGGATTCCTACCAAGGTTTAATAGCATGCGTATGCCTTGTAGCAGCAAACGCGTTTTATTTGGCGGGGGACGCATTGTTCCTGAACCACGCCATGAAGGGCTTTTCACTGTTGATATTTCTCCGAAAGTTAGGCCTGATATGGTTGCAAATATAGGATCTCCCAGAACCTATCAATACTTTTCAGACTTAAGGTTTCTCTGTTTTGAACATATCTCAATGATACAGTTCACAGAAAGAGTGCTTGGTCGAACTGAAGTAATGCCCGGAAGGCACATGCCGCATTATAGAATAACAAAAATAACCTTCCCTATTGAATCACTGGCAGCAGCAATGGGTTCTTACGGAATTCTTATTCTACAAGGAAAAAGCAGCATACCTGGGGCAATGGATCCGCTGTCTATAGCAGAAGCAGAAACAACTTTTAAATTAGGACACCTTCTGGTTAATAGTGGCGCATTTATAAAATTAAAAATTCATCAATTTATTGGATATAAAACGATGTATCCACAGGTTATTTTGATGAGAAGAAACCCTGCGGCAAGTGAATCTACTAATGCAAGAATGGCGGTATCACGCTTTAAAAAAGCACAAAAGTGGCTTGCTAGACCAAGATTAGTTTATCCCGACTCTACTATTGAAGAAAGACTTCGTGTTGCTGCTATATTATCTGCAGCAGGGGCAGCAGCAGGTGCCGCAGCCAGTAGTGGCGCAAGCGATTCCTTTTAGAGGGTCTTGAATTTAGTTTCCGCCTATGCTATCTTCCCCCAGTTTGTCATCAACTATGTTGTTGCAGGTTTTAATTTGGCGTTGGCGTTGGCGCGACAAACAGAATCCATGTGCCACTTGACACCCCTCAACTTCGTCGCACCGCACTTGATGCGGGGCCCAGAGCGGTAGTCACCGGATACAACCCACCTGCCTTTTAGATTATGACTGAATCCCGGATCAAGTCCGGGAAGACGATACGTATAGGATCACCGGGGTAGGATCGTTTGTCATTAATCTTACTATCTTACTTCGTCGCCCCGCACTTGATGCGGGGTCCAGAAAAGTATTCATCGGACACAAT
>CAJXSI010000043.1 GCA_913061155.1 uncultured Alphaproteobacteria bacterium | reverse complement strand
TAAATTAGCTGCTTACTCGTTACTCTTCTTACTTATCTTTACTCTTTCTAGGAACAAGACCACAAACGAATGCGGTCAACTTTTTAATCATTTTAAGGCTGATCTGGCCTGGTCGTTTTATTTCATTTTTGTTTCTTTAAAAATGACATGCTTGCGAACACGTGGATCATATTTTTTAAGCTCTAATTTTCCAGTGCTTGTGCGTGGATTTTTTTTGCGGACATAAAAATAACCTGTGTCAGCTGTGCTTTGTAATTTGATCAATGTTGTTTTTGCTTTTGCCATTTTTCGTACCTAATTATTTGTCGTTGACGTATAAATATAATCATCCAACCTAAAAGTCAACAGTAAGTTTGCATATTTTTAATAAAACTTACTTTTTAATCGGATTGATCAACATAATGATCTGCCGACCTTCGAATTTCGGCCGATTTTCGACTGCTCCCATTTCAGTAACTTCTTCTTGAATGCGGTCAAAAATCTTCATCCCAAGTTGTTGATGGGCCATTTCCCGTCCCTTGAAACGCAAACTTATCTTTACCTTGTTGCCTTCGCCCAAGAATTTAAAAACGGCTTTCAATTTAATTTGGAAATCATGTTCCCCAATCATGGGCCGAAATTTTACTTCTTTTACCTCAACAACCTTTTGCTTTTTCTTTGCTTCGTTTTTCTTTTTCTGAAGTTCATATTTATATTTTCCAAAATCAAGGATCTTACAAACAGGGGGTTCAGCATTCGGAGAAACTTCTATCAAATCCAGACCCGCCTGCACTGCACGTTGAATCGCATCACGCGTAGGAACAACCCCGACCATTTCGCCGTTTTCATCAACAAGTCTTACTTCTTTTGCCGTAATCTTTTCGTTAATGTTTGGTCCTGTGTCCTTGGGGGCTTGCCCTCTGAAATTTCTAGATATGTTAATTCTCCTTTATTTAGTTAATGTAATTTTGATTCTTCTTTTAACATTGAAACGGCATCAGCCAATTTCAATACCTGTTGGTCTTTTGATCCAAGTTTCCTGATTGCCACGGCTTGGTTTTCCTCTTCACGCCCGCCGACAACAAATATATAGGGAACTTTTCCAACACTATGTTCCCTTATCTTAAAATTAATTTTCTCACTTCGCAAATCAATTTCTGCGCGAACCCCAGCATCCTTTAATTTTTCAAGAACCTGTTGCGCGTAGGCATCTTGATCATTGGTTATATTTGTAACCACAACCTGTGTTGGGGCTAACCATAATGGGAATTTCCCTGCATAGCTTTCAATTAAAACACCAATAAAACGTTCAAATGATCCAAGGATCGCGCGGTGCAACATAACAGGGCGATGCTTTTTATTATCTTCCCCAATATAATTTGCGCCCAGCCTTTCAGGTAAGATAAAGTCAGCCTGTAATGTTCCACATTGCCAATCACGGCCAATGGCATCGGTTAACACGAATTCAAGTTTAGGCCCATAAAACGCGCCCTCACCTGGGTTTTGATCATATTTCACACCTGCCGCGGCTGTGGCTTTTTTCAAAGCGGCCTCAGCCCTATCCCAAACATCATCAGTTCCAGCCCGTACGTCCGGACGATCTGAAAATTTTACTTTAACATTTGTAAAACCAAAATCTTTATAGACTTCCATCAATAAATCGCAAAATGCTTTTGTTTCGGATTCAATTTGGTCTTCTGTACAGAAAATATGGGCATCATCTTGCGTAAAACTGCGCACACGCATTAACCCATGCAAAGATCCTGATGGTTCATTGCGGTAACAAGATCCAAATTCTGCCATACGAATGGGCAAATCACGGTAACTTTTTGTTCCTTGGTTGAAAATCTGCACGTGGCACGGACAGTTCATTGGCTTAACCGCCAAAGTCTTGTCTTCATCCACCTTAATGGTAAACATACCTTCTGCAAACTTATCTGCATGCCCTGATGCTTCCCATAACTTGTAATCCACTAATGCAGGGGTATTTACTTCTTTATAGCCGTTCTTTTCCAGTTTCTCACGAATGTAGTTCTGAACTGCAAGATATAAAGACCACCCTTTTGGATGCCAGAAAATGCTGCCCACAGCCTCTTCTTGGATGTGGAATAATTCCATTTCACGACCAAGGCGGCGGTGGTCCCGTTTTTCTGCCTCTTCCAATTGAAACAGGTAATCTTTTAATTGTTTTTCATTTGCCCAGGCTGTGCCATAAACACGTTGCAACATTTCATTATTGGAATCCCCACGCCAATAGGCCCCTGCCAACTTCAAAAGTTTAAAGGCCTTGCCAATACGTTTGGTTGATGGCGCATGCGGCCCGCGACAAAGGTCAATAAAATTCCCTTGGCGATAGAGGCTGATTGTTTGGTCAGCCGCCAAATCTGAAATAATTTCAGCCTTGTAATTTTCCCCAATGCTTTTGAAAAACTGGACGGCTTCATCCCGGTTCCATACTTCACGCTGGATTTTTTCATCCCGATCCACGATTTCATGCATACGCTTTTCAAGTTTTTCCAGATCTTCCATTGTTAAGGGTTTTTTACAAGCGAAATCATAATAAAAGCCATTATCAATGGCTGGCCCAATCGTTACTTGCAAGTCATCCCCAAACAATTCTTTGGCGGCCTCAGCCAACAAATGCGCCACATCATGACGGATAACCTCCAGAGATTCTTCAGATTTAGGGGTGATGATTTCCACCTTTGCCCCGTCTGGAATCTTTTCTGAAAGGTCAACAAGATCGCCGTCCACACGCATCACCAAAGCTTGTTTTGCCAAGCTTTTGCTTATGGATTCAGCAAATTGAAAGCCATCGACTTCGTGGTCGAAGGATTTAGTGCTATTATCTGGAAGTTTTACAGTAATCATATCTATGGAATTTAATATATTTTCCAGGTTTGTCAAGGTTGAAGTAAGTAAAGAAGCAATAATTATGCCCTTTAGAAGACTATTATAGGACTGTTGCCCGCTGATATTTTTATTTTAATCAAGAAGCCACGAAGAATCTGATGCCCTGGGATTACTACGTACCGCATGTACGGCGGCTTTAGGAACATTATCCCCTCCGAAGTATAAAAAGGGTCTTCCTGTATTTGTTACACCCCAGTACCAGCCTGGATCTTTTCCATCCGTTCCAGTTTCTGTTGGCCACATTACATAGATATTTCTTATATCACCGTACGGGTTTTCAGAATAAAAATCTCTGTAAGCCCCAAAACATTCAGCAACTGGTCCATAACCCTCTGTTGAAAAGGAACGACCCAAATCAGGCATGGGGGGAACAGGAAAACTTTCTCTATACTTTCTTGTGCGTGATAAAGGCATTGGCCTTCTCACATATAACCCAAGACCTTTTTTTTCAGCATCTGATACATCTGCCCATGTTCTTGCGATTGGGGGAATGGTTTTTTGTTCAGTGGGAAACAGATCAGACCTTTTATATCCTCGACCATATTTTTTTCTTTGCCTTAGCCTTCCAATTACCGCCATTTCTCCGCGTTCACAAGCCCTTATGACAAGTCTTCGTTGACACTTATCTTCCAAAGAAAGATCATTTGTTTTTTCAGAACTTGCGGCAGCGGCAGCGGCAGCGGCAGAATCACATGAAAATGGCTCAGTATCATTTGTACTTACACTTAATGAGTCTTCACTAACCCTCCTATTTAACTTAGTTCCGACAGGAGAAGAATCATCAAAAGGAACTGCTGCCGCGTAAGAATTTTGGGCACAAGCAATTATTAGTATTAATAAATATTTCATCTCAACCTCTTTCAATCAACTATTTAGAAACAGCCTAAACAACCAAGTTTTTAATTTGAACGATGCCTTATATGTCTTGTAGGGCAAGGTCTTTTGATAGGATACCTTTGAACAGCAGGCTGAAATGGATGCACGGGGGTATTTTGCGCTTGGTTTTGCTGGTTCTGCTGTTCAGCAGCGGCCATAGAATCTTTTGCACAAAAAATAATTATAAAAAACAACAGGAGTCTTATCATCTCATTTCCTTTCATCCTATATTAATTTATATAGAGTTTGTTTATGACAAGTCAAATCGTCTTAGTAAAAAAATTACTTGAAGTTTTTAATTTAGAAAGGTAAAACTTTATAAGTCGTGGGGCTATAGCTCAGCTGGGAGAGCGCTACAATGGCATTGTAGAGGTCAGCGGTTCGATCCCGCTTAGCTCCACCATACTTCCCCCTCAGTAAATATAATTCCTGTCATCATTCCCCGACTTGATCGGGTAATCAATGACGGCATTCACCGGATACAATTCGTTTGGTGTTTAGGTTATATGACTGGACCCCGCATCAAGTGCGGGGCGACGGTTTCTATGCAAAGACAGATCCTCTTAATCGTCATCCCGGGCTTGATCCGGGATCCAGTCATAATTAATGGCAATCAAGTTATCTGTGATGACCTCAGTTCTGGATCAACTATGTTGTTGAAGGTTTTAATTTGGCGTTGGTGATGGTGATAATCTTACGCATCAGGGCGGTTAGGGCGACCATCTTCTTTTTGCCTTTTCCAGTTAATCACGTGTAAAAAGCCCCCGGATCAAGTCATAATCTAAAAGGCAGGCGGGTTATATCTGGTGAGCACCGCTCTGGACCCCGCATCAAGTGCGGGGCGACGAAGTTGGAGGGCGTGGCGTAAATCGTCCAAAAATAACGGCTACACACCAGGTCCAAAATGACTGTCAATCAGGCCGTTCCCTTGCCCCGTGAGGAAAAGGGGAAATGGTCCACTTGAACTGCGGCATTCATATTTTCAAACAAGTCATTCAACAATTTTTCCTCTGTTTTATTCAGTAACTTCAACTTTGCGGCTTTGGATACCAAGGTATCCAACGGCTGTTTCGGAAGAATTCCTGTTTTCACAGCTTGTTTCAGGCGGTCAACCAATGGACTTAGCTTAGCCATATCCTTAACTGTTTTTTCATAAAGGCCCATAATTTCTTTATCTGTTTTGGGAATATAAACTTGATCAGACAAGGCTTGTTTGGTTTCCAGATTATCCAAAAGCTGCACAGCCATTTTATGTTTTAATCGATCATGCGTTGTCGTGCGAAAACGGGGATAAACTGAAACAAAAAACTGACTGATCCTGACAAAAGGGCGCAACCATATTTGGGGAAACATATTAATTAAAATGCCTTTAAACGCCCGTTCCATTTCTTCGAAACAATATAACAGCCCCCACTCTGCATACTTTTTTAATTCTTTTGATTTTTTTTCATCTTTATACCGACGCAAGATACAGGTTGCCATGTACATATAAGATAAGGCCTGTCTCTTATACACATCTGACGCTGCCGACGAGCGATCTAGTGT
>CAJXSI010000042.1 GCA_913061155.1 uncultured Alphaproteobacteria bacterium | reverse complement strand
TAATACCAGGGGGCATCACAGCCCTTTCTTTTTCCACAAGCGTAATGCAATCAACGTTTGTAAGGCTATTTGATGTAAAGATTCCGCGGGGAATAAGGCCTAATGCCGCCGTAATTTTTGCCTCTGAAATATGAATTCCGTTCAGGGAAAGATATATATTTTCTTTTTTTTCTTGAAACTTTGTAAAAGTTGAATTATTTGTCATCTTAGCACTTTAATTTATGAAGTCTATTATGTGGCATTTTAAAGCTTAATGCAATTAAAATGGCCGAGTGGCAGAGTGGTTATGCAGAGGACTGCAAATCCTTGTACATCGGTTCGATTCCGGTCTCGGCCTCCAATTGCATTTTTATGTAGATTTTTAAGTTATAATTTGTTACATAAGTTACTGAATATGGTCCCTGGTAGCTCAGTCGGTAGAGCAAATGACTGTTAATCATTGGGTCGGCGGTTCGAGCCCGTCCCGGGGAGCCAATTAAATTAAGACAAAATTATGAATTATACGCTTGCTGTAAAAGATATTATTAACTCTGTGAAAAAGTGGCGTGTTTGGTATAATCTTGCCCTTTATGACACGAAAGCAAAATATCAAAGAACTAAATTGGGTCCTATTTGGATTGTCCTGGTCAACTTAATCTTTGTTGGGGGAATTTCTTTGGTGTGGAGCATCATTCAGCATGCCGATATTCGATCTATTTTACCCCGTTTCTTTTCTGGTTTTATAGTTTGGCAATTTTTGTCATCTTTTGTTCTGGAGGGATGTGAGGTTTTTACCGTAGAAAAAAAAATAATCTTTAATATTCCCATAGAAAAATTTACTTTTCTTCTTAAAAACGCTGTCATTCAAAGTGTGATCCTTTTGCACAACCTTGCAGGGTTTTTTATTGTTATGACCCTTATGGGGAATTGGCCAAATTTTTACATGTTGTTATTTATCCCGGCGCTGATACTTACCTTGATCGCAGCAATCGGGATCAGTTTGATTTTAAGTTTTATTGCCGCAAGATTTAGAGATATTTCTCCCTTAATTAAATCATTAATGTCTGTCGGCATGTTGGTCACCCCTGTTTTGTGGGATGCTTCCCAGTTTGGGACAAAATATTATTTAGTTTACATTAATCCTTTCGCCATTTTTCTTGATTTGCTTAGGAAGCCCTTACTTGGTCAGCCAATTGGAATGCTTGAATTATCCTTAGCCCTGATGCTTACTTTTGTGATTTCAGGTGTTGCCTTCATGTTATTTTCTAGGTTTCGGCACAGAATTATTTATTGGATATAGTTAAATGTCAAAAATCACCTTAGATAAAGTTAACCTTCATTATCCCCTTTATGATCTTAGTGCAAATGATTTTCGCCTAAAGCTACTTAAGGCGGCGACTGGCGGTAAAATAGAATCTGGCAAAGATGTTACAGTCCATGCCCTGAATGACATTTCTATAGAGTTTAATCATGGCGACCGTGTTGCCATTGTTGGGGGGAATGGGGCTGGTAAATCAACGTTTTTAAGAACGGTTGCTGGTATTTATGAACCGACCTCTGGTCAGATTAAAGTTGAGGGAAATCTATCAACTTTGCTGGATATTACATTGGGCATGAATGATGAGTTATCAGGCGCCCAAAATATTTTTTGCATGTCATATATCTTAGGTAGAACCAAAAAACAAATTGAAGAACGCTTGACCGAGATCATAGAATTTTCTGAATTGGGGGAATTTATTAATTTGCCAGTACGCACGTATTCTTCTGGTATGCGTGTCCGGCTGGCTTTTTCTGTTATAAGTTTCTTAAGTTCAGATATATTGATAATTGATGAATTTTTTGGGGCAGGGGATAAAGGGTTCATAGAAAAAGCCAGGGCCAAGATGATGGAACTTGTCACAAATTCCAGCATTCTTCTTTTCGTGTCCCACAGCAAAGAACTTGTTTATGAACTTTGTAATAAGATGCTTATCTTAGAAAAAGGCCATGTTAAAGAATTTGGTGGTATTAAAGAAATTGGCCCAAAATATTTTAAAGAGAAAAAGGATAAAAATGAATCTTAAAGAGTTTTATAAATCAGAATTCAAAGAACACCAGGAAGTTCTGACCCAAACAGAAAAAAATCTGGAACAAAATTTTTATACCTTAGTTGACGCCTCTGTCTCCGCAATTAAAAAAGGGGGGAAAATAATTCTTATGGGCAATGGGGGATCTGCTTCAGATGCGCAACATTTGGCAACAGAATTAACTGTCCGTTATAAAGAAAACCGGGCGGCCATTGCAGCGATTTCTTTAAGTACAGATACCTCTGCTTTGACAGCCATTGGAAATGATTTTGGGTTTGAGTTTTTATTTTCCCGCCAGATTGAAGCCATTGCAAAGCCCGAAGACTTTATTATTGGCATAACAACATCGGGGAAAAGCCCGAACGTTATCAAAGCTTTTGAACAAGCCGATAAAATGGGCATTCCGTACGGTGCCTTAACGGGCAAAGATGGCGGCGATATTAAAAATATTAAAGGCCCCTTGTTAATCGTTCCATCAAATACAACAGCCCGTATCCAAGAAATGCATATTATGCTGGGTCAGATGTTATGCAACGCCATTGAATATGAACTTGGCTTGATATAAAAAAACCGAAACTATGTAATGACAAAGCCAGGGAAGTTACCCTGGCTTTTTTTCTGTTTAAAACATACAATAACTGGTAAGGTTTTATAAAATCCATTTCAAGGAAGGTAGTGAATTGTTTAATTTTAAATATTTCAAGAATTTGGTATTTCTGGCGATAGTAATTTTTTTCACTTCATGTAGTTCAGATAAGGATCTACCCGAAAATTTCATTCATACATTATCTGAAGTTTCTCTTAAAACAATTATTGAGATCAACCCAAATTCTGACAAAATTATTGTTAAAGGAATTGGCCCTTCTGTTATTCAAGACGTTAGCAATGCCCATAATTTTGAAAACATTCCCATTGAAATATCAATGTATAATAAAATGTGGTCGTGGAACCCTGATTATCTAATCATGACATTGGATAATATGGGAAATGAAAATGATCAGATTTTTAGCTATAATCTTCAAACTAAAACCTTATTACCACTAGGCTCTGAAGGTTCAAAAAACGTTATATTAGCACTTTCCTATAGATATCCTGATGATATTTTAATCCTTTCGAATAAACGGGATAAAAAATGGTTTGATGTATATAAGGTTAATATTAAAACCGGCAAATCCCAGATAGTTTATAAAAATAAACAGTTTAATGAATTTTTGGCTGATGACGATTTAACTTTAAAAGCGGCTGTTCGGGAAAATGGGACAGAAGAAAAAGAAATTTGGACAAAGAAAAAGGACAAATGGACCAAACAATTCAGTTTTTCAAGTAAAGATACAGTTGATCTTATGCACGCACACGAAAATTATATTTATTTACTGGATAATCGGAGAAAGGACAAAAAGGCATTGGTGCAATGGAATACATTAGATAACTCATTTAATACCATTGTCCAAGATAGTAAATCTGATATTACCCATGTTCTATTTGATAAAAAAACGGGCACTCCTACTTTCTACAGAACCAATTATTTGTCTCCAAAATGGCAGGCTATTGAATATAAATATGTAAAGGCTATCAAGAATCTTAAATCCATAGAAAATGGCATTTTTGAACTAGGGGCCTGCAATGCAGATAAAACAAAGTGTGTGGCAACTTACTTGCTTGAAAACAACTATAAGTTTTACCTTTATGATTTTGAAGAAAACAAATCTTTGTTTTTATTAAGTTCTTCATGCTATTTGGATAAGATGTCTTCCTTGTTTTCAAAGACCTATACTTTAGAAATCAAAGCCCGTGATGGAACCATTTTACCTTCTTACCTAACGATTCCGAAAAATATGGACCAACAAAATAAAGGGCGGACCAAAACACCCGTTCCCATGATTGTTATAATCCATGGGGGGCCTTGGGAACGGGATGAATGGGGGTTTTCACCAACCATTCAAAAATATGCCGCCATGGGGTTTGCTGTTTTACAAATTAATTATCGGGGGTCTGATGGCTTTGGAAAAGAATTTTTAAATCAAGGACAAAAAGAACTTGGCAATAAAATGATTGATGACATTATTGATGGGGTTCAATGGGCCGTATCAAATGAAATAGCTGACCCTAAAAAAATTATTTTGTTGGGGGGCAGTTATGGCGGATTTGCTGTTTACAGGTCACTGCAAAAAGCCCCTGATTTATTTTCTGCCGGCATTGTTTTATCAGGTTTTGGTGATTTAAAAGAATTTATTGAAAATATACCAACTTATTGGGAAGGGGTTAAAGGTATGATTCATGACCGAATTGGAAACCCCAAGACAGAAGAAAATTTATTGAAAAAACAATCCCCTATAAATTATGTAAGTTCAATTAAAAACCCCCTTCTTATTTTTCATGGACGAAACGATCCCCGGGTTTCTGCTGACGGAACGCGTAAAATGGTTGATAAACTTTTAGAAAATGGGGTTGATGTGACCTATGTGGAATTTCCAGATGAAGGGCATGCCATTTCCTTTGATTATAATAGGAAGGCGTATACATATTTGGTGGACAAATTTTTATCAAAGTATACTGAGGGAAAAAGGATATATAATAATAAATATGCTCTAGAACAAAGTACAGGATACGTTTTTAGAAAAGGTCAGTTTTATCCTTTGGCTTATTCCTTATGTCAGTGATTTATACACCCAAAAATAATTTCAAGGTAGCGCCAAGAAAATTGTCTGGAAGATGGAAAGGGTTGAAACCCTTGATGAGGGTGGTGGGCACTACAGGGTTCGAACCTGTGACCCGCTGATTAAGAGTCAGTTATTCTTTCTTGTCACATGATATCATCAAATACTAAGTACCCTTGTTTTCTCTTGTTTTTTTAATTTTTATATTCTATAACATACATCAATATATCATGAAATAACATGTATTGTGGTGACTTATAGGTGACTTTTTAGTATGAAATTAACAAAGAAAAACATTGAATCTTTTCAATACATTGGTCCAGCACCAAGAAGAGATGTACGTTGGGATGAAACAGTCTCTGGGCTTGGTTTAAGAATTTATCCATCAGGGAAAAAAGTTTTCATTATTAGCTATCGTTGTAATAACCGTAAACACCTTACAACTTTAGGTGAATTTGGAATTCTAACTTTAGATCAAGCTCGTAAATTAGCACGGCGGCAATTGGCAGATGTTTTGTCGGGCATCAACCCCCAAGATAAGAAAAACAAATTCTTAAAAGATAAAAACTTTAAAGCTCTTTGTGAGGCTTATATATCAGGCTATGCAAAAATACATAAAAAAACTTGGAAAGAAGATGAACGAAGAATTAATAGGCACTTAATTCCAAAATGGGGAAGTAGGCCCGCATCATTAATAAGTCATGTACATATTACCTTATTTCATCAAGAATTGGGAAAATCAGCCCCTTATGAGGCAAACAGAATAATAAGACTACTATCTAAAATATTTGGTTTGGCATCTCAATGGGGATTTGTGGATGAAACATACTTTAACCCAGCAAAAAACATTAAACAATTCAAAGAAGAGAAAAGGGACCGCTGGATAAACTCAAGTGAATTAAAAATGTTAATGCAGTCTATAAAAGAAGAATTGAATGTTTCCGCTAAAAATTTCATATGGATGTCATTGCTAACTGGTGCAAGAAAAACAGAATTATTAACAGCTAAATGGTCACACATTGATTGGGATAGAACAGAGTTAAAGCTTCCAGAAACAAAAAATGGAAAAACCCACTATATTCCGTTAAGTAAGATTGCAATTGATTTTATTAAGAAAATAGAAGTCACACCAGGTAATCCTTATATTTTTCCTGGCCATATTAAAAATAAACACCTGGTAAATGTTTCAAAACCATGGAAGAGGGTATGTAAAAAAGCCGGCCTAGAAGGTATTTGTATTCATGATCTTAGGAGGACAGTAGGGTCTTGGCTAGCACAGTCAGGGAGTAGTTTGCATTTAATTGGCACAGTACTAAACC
>CAJXSI010000041.1 GCA_913061155.1 uncultured Alphaproteobacteria bacterium | reverse complement strand
ACAAATTTTCTTTTTCTAGGATCCCACACATAAAAATACTGATTTTGAACAGTGATAGAAGTATCTCCAAATACAAATACAGTTGGCATAAGATCTATATGCTTTTTTTTATCTTTAGCTGTTTCAGGGTCAACACCCCAAAAAGAATTAGATCGTTCAGTATGAAAAGGTTTTTTGGAAAGCTTATAGCTTGTAATGGCTTTCATTAACCGAACACGTTGTCGGCTTGAAAGGCCTTCTAAATCAACCTCTACAGTTAAAGTGGCATGAGTGTCATAGGCAGTTTTAAACCTATCAAATGCTTCTCGCAAAATTTTGGAAGAAGTATTTGCGACAGGTTTCCCAAAAAAATCATTATGGATAGAGGCGACTCTTCGACAAAAAACCTCATTAGTTTCGTTTCTTTTATCTCTGCCATAGGCAGAGGAGGCCGCTGCGGCTGCGCCAATACAATCGGCTCCTACGCAGAAAACCAAATATACTATTAAATAGGAAAATTTCATATAACTCCTCAAAACCACGATAATCTATGTCAATACGTTACGCCACAAAGCCAATTTTCATGAAAATATCAGAAATAACCTTATAGTTAAAATAGATAATCTTAATTATATATCCCCACAAGGATACTATGGAAATTGTGGGCCCATATTTTGGGGTTAATTTTATCTTAGATACCAAAACAGAGGAAGTAAAAAAGTATCCCAAAAAAAATTGTTATTTAGGGGTTTTTTTTGTTTTTTTTAAATGCTATGGTGCCCTTATAAAATATAATTAACTTACAGGACGGGCGATGAGGGGATATCTTTCATTTATAATATTGGCAATTAATTGCATCTTTTTAGGAAACTCTAGTTTTGCAGGGGGGCCTTGTGTTGTATCTGCGCCCTCTATCCCATCTTCATTACCAGCGGTTGCTGCAAAAATGCCGCCGATGCCTTCTGTATCTGCGTCCCCGATTTCTCCAACAACATTGCCCGATGCGCATCCAACGGTGATCCATGGATCCCTTGACATCAAAACAACAGGCGCATCGATGGATATGCATGCAGGGGCCGGAAAAACGATTGCAAATTTCAATGGCTTTGGTGTTGGAAGGGATGCAAAAGTTACAGTTAACATGGGGGCTTCAGATGCCGTGTTGGCCCGCAATATGTCGGGCGAAAAATCCCATATTATGGGTGAATTAAACGTTCCCCAAGGGGTGTTTGCTTTACAAGGGCAAGAAATAGTCATGCATAATGGTGCCGTTTTAAATATAGGGGAAATGGCAAGTTTTGTTGGGGTTGCTGGCCATGTAACGGATGAAAGTTTTCTTTCTGGAAATATGGCTATGACAGGAATGGGATCCATTCATAACGCAGCACAAGTCAATATAAAAGAAAAAGGATTCTTTGGATTGTTCGGCCGATCTGTTACCCAAACAGGTCACATTGCGGGGGAAATGGCGACAGTTTCCTTGTCCAAAGGGGATGCTGCAACGTTAAGTTTTGCTGGGAATGACCTGGTTGGCTTTGTGCTGCCAGATGAAAAATCAGCCAAAGCAGGATCGGTCTATGTTAAAAAAGACGCCAAAATTGAAACACAAGGGGGCAATGTATATATTACAGCCCAAGCCGCGGCCGGAGCCGTGGAAAGTGTTGTGCGTGTGGATGGGGTTGTCAGGGCATCGGCCGCCCATAACGTTGGTGGTAAAATTATTTTGGGGGGACCATCGGACCAGGTTGAAGTTTCAGGGACTGTCGAATCAACTGGGGATCAAGCCGGTGATATTATCGTGGGTGGAAAAAATATTACCATTAAGGATACAGCCCGCTTTGATACAAGTGGTGAAACCCGCGCGGGTCTTATTCAAATTGGCGGACGACGCATAAGAAAGGGGTCTAATCCATTTTTATGGCGGATTGCAGATGTCACGGCAGATACAGTTGAAATACAAGAGGGGGCTGAAATTCTTTCCCGTCGCTATGGAGATGGTCGGGCCGGTGATATTTTTGTGATTGCCCGTAAAGGATTGAATGTCAAAGGGGCCAAATTTGACGTGCGTTCCTGGGGGAAAGGCGATGGTGGTTTTTTGGAACTTTCAGTTCTTAAAGGACAGGCCAGTTTTAACGATCTGGATATGTCACGGGTCCTTTTTAAAAATTTTGATGAAACTGCCACCCCGGGTCAATTATTGTTTGATCCTTTAACGATTACTGTTGGAACAGACGTAACAGCCACCGCCATTCAAACGGCTTTGGCCCAAGGGGATGTACTTTTAAGCGCCACTAGAAATGTTACGGTTAGTGCCCCCATCGAATGGTCTTCGCGGTATGCTTTGGTTCTTGCTGCAACAAATTCTGATACAGAGGGAGCTCAACGTGGCACCATAAGTATCCAGGCACCCATTAGAATGCTGGGCAGTACCGGAAAACTGTTGTTGTGGCAAGGGGCAGGAAAACTTTCTAAGCCGAATCCTGTCATCAATGGCGGAGGGGGTATTGAAATGGCATCAGATAACTATGTGATTTATTCTGTTCCTCAGCCGAATGAAGGCGTTCCATTAAGTGAGTTAGGTAGTGGTGTGGATACTTCAAAGGTTTACCGAATGGTTCGTTCTTCTGATGCTTCCTTACTAGATGCTATAAGATCAGGAATAGTATCTGGAAGTCCTGGTATCCATGTGCCAAAGGATTTCCTGGTTCCTAAAGATACTGTAATGAGTACTAGCGGATCAGGTTACAATCTTACTTCATTTACGACTGATTCAAGTAACTTTACCAGTGGGAATGATACAACAGGGTTCTATAGCGGGTCTGGAAATATGATCGGCTTTAATAAAATTACATTTGGGACTGCTGAATCAGGAAGCATGCCGCTGTTTGGAACAATGTATGCCACGTCCCGTTTTATGTTCACAGATCTTGAATTTCCAGGAGATATTACATCAGGAAATGGGGTAATAGGCGGTACCCTTAATTCATCAGGAAGTTTATTGATGGATCGTGTTAACCTTAGTACGCAAAATATTACTGGCGACGCTGGTGTTGGGGGGATTTTAGGCGCATCCCAAAATAATACATCAGTTACGTTAAGGGATATTACCGGATCCATGGGAAATGTTACAGCAATTAATGAGGCTTCTATGTTTGTTGGTAGTAACAACGGCAGTTTAACATTGGATCACGTGACATTATCCTCTGTTGGGAATGTTACATCTGACGATAAAGCTGGAATATTTACTGGCCTTAATGCTGGTACTTTATCCTTAAGTAATGTGATATTATCCTCTGTTGGGAATGTTTCCAGTTCTGGTTCCAATGGTTTGTTTTCTGGAGAAAGTACAGGTTCTATTTCCTTATCAAAGGTTACAATTAATGGAACGCCAACAGTTGGCCAAGTGGATGCAGTAAATACAGGGCTTCTTGTGGGAAATCAGCTGGGAACTTTCTCAGCATCCGACCTATTGATTGCTGGGGCTACTGTTACAGGAAGTGCCGATTCTTCAGCTGGCTTATTTGGTACTATTAGTGTTGATACCACAACAACACTTACTGACTTTCAGATAAGAACTTTAACAGCATCAGGTCTTAAATTGTTGCGTGGAACGGGGTACGGTACCGTGTCATTCTTAGAATCAACCCAGATAATGGGGGTCACAGCAGGTAGTTTTGATTCAGGGTCTGCTACGTGGGCGGGAGACAGTTATGGCGCGATCAGTGGGCAACTTACTACCTTGCCAGACCCAGAGGGTGGGGTCATAGATCCATTTCCGTCTAATGTTTTATTACGTTTTTTTGATGGATCAGATGGTACATTTTACCAATATGACGGTGATAACCCCAGTCTTTCAACAGCCTTCACACATAAGATTGGCGAAAACACAGTATTAAATGTGAACCCACAAGAATCGGCGGGTTTACCATTCAGTGTCATTCAATTTGGAACAGTTGAACAAGAAAATGAGGTTACTTACGAAACTTTCAAATACGAAGCAAACAATGATCAAGGGCTTTACACGTATGATGCAGAAACAACAACTTTGGTTGAAGCAACAGAAACTGATACAGGCACAACAGAGACTGATACTGATACAGGTGCAACAGAGACAACAACCACCACCACCGAAACCGAAGACCCTAATGTGTCAGGTGATTTAGCACTAGTAGACGATATTGGGGATGAGTCCGCTGACGAAGATTTACCAGATGATGTTAGTGATGATGATGCAGGTCCTGATGAAGAAGATGTTAATGATGACACAGACACAGATGAAAATGATGATGATGAAAAAGAACAGAAAGATTCAGAAAATAAAAACCGTGTTGGGGGAAGTCTAGGCGACCTTCTTGCAGATAAAAATAATGACGGTACTTTGGATGCGTCAGTTATAACAGGTCAAGGCGAATGATACAGAAAGTAATAAATAATCTACAAAAATTAATATATATTCTATGGATATATATGGGGGTATTTGTCAGCATTTCAGCAAAAGCAACCTTATCTGATGGTTTGGATTCTACTTTTGGAACCATTGATAATATGACACCAGATGCGGGCTTTGAAAAAAAGACAGGTGATACAGGTTTTCAAAATAATATTGATGTTGGGGGAATAGGGGGAAAAAAGAACCTTAACCAGGCGGATGAAAATCAACAGAATGTATCTTTCAAATTAAAAAAAGTTATTATAGAGCGTAATACAGTTATCAAAACGCCAGAATTAAAACATTTCTGGGCAGATTTCTTAAATAAAGAAGTTACCTTTTCAGACCTTAAGAAAGTTGCTGAAAAAATCACAAATTTTTATCGTAAAAAAGGGTATTTCATAAGTTATGCCACAATTCCCGTCCAAGAAGTCGATAACGGAAAAGTAAGAATTTTAATAATAGAAGGGTACATTGACCATACGGAAGTTATTTTTGAAGATAAATCCATGAATCCAAATCAAAAATTGGTGGAAATGGTCCGGAAAATAAAAAAAGAAAGGCCTTTGAATCAGTCAACTTTTGAAAGATACATATCTTTGATTCGGGATCTTTATCCCTATGCAAAAGGATACCTGCAACCATCACAATCAAATGGAGACGGGGCTGCAGAACTTCAAGTTGTTATTCCAAAACAAGCTTATTTTGATGGGCAAGTTTCAACAAATAACTTTGGCAGTGATACAATCGGACCCTGGATGTTTGGGGCCAATTTCGAAACGCCGGCCCCATGGCGTCGTGAAGATAAACTTCAAGCCAGGTATAACCAAGGGACTTATGCTTCTGAATTTTATGCCGCGGGGTTGGGATATACAATGTCTTTGGGGACAGAAGGGACAACGTTGGGATTTGATGCTTTGATTTCAAGGTCTCATCCCACAGGAAATATACAAAGATTTAATGTTGCGACCCACGAAGATAGAGGAGGGATAATTTTGTTGCATCCCTTTATCCGATCCCGGGATGCAAATCTTTATGGAGGTCTTGAATTTTCATCACGAAACCAAACAAGACAGGTGCGGTTTTCGGAAAGTACAAAAAAAGAACGATCAAGGGACCTTCGGTTTCTTACAATTGCGACTTTACAAGATGACATTGGCGGGCAAAATACGTTGCGACTTTCTTATACCCAGGGGCTTCGTATGATGAATTCTGTGGATACTTCTTATATTAACCGTACCCGTCTTAGGGGATCATCAGACCACAGCTTTGTTGAATTTAATGTATCTCGTTTACAACAAATTAAAGGACCATATGCGGTTGGTCTTTATATTGATGGGCAATATGCAAATGCAACGTTACTTGATATTAACCGGTATCGTTCAAATGGCTATCCATATAATGGGGCGTATCCTGTTGGGACTTTAAGTGGGGATAGTGGGGTTGAAGGTAAAATAGAATTTAATTATTATAATTATGATATTCCGAACTTAAAAATTATGCGCCTGTTTGCGTATTTATCAAAAGTTAAAGTTTGGAATCGTCATCCGCAAGCCGGAGAGTTTTATTCAGAAAGTGCCAAAGGGGCAGGGTTGGGAATTCAGATTTATTCAGAA
>CAJXSI010000040.1 GCA_913061155.1 uncultured Alphaproteobacteria bacterium | reverse complement strand
ATGAAAAACTTACTTGAATCTTTGCGTCATCATACAAAAGGGAATTTAAATATAATCTTTGGTGGGGGGGGTAATCGTGACCAAAATACCCGCAAACCCCGGGGGGCTGTCTGCAAAGAACTTGCTGATAAAGTATATGTTACCGATGATAACCCCCGTGATGAAAACCCTGCCAATATCCGACACCAAATTTTGGAAGGATGCCCCGATGCACAAGAAATCCCTGATCGGGATCAAGCCATTCAAAAGGCTGTGGCTGATTTAAGTGCGGGGGATATACTGGTTGTTGCAGGGAAAGGCCCTGAAGAAGGGCAAGTCGTCAAAGGGGAAACTTTCCCTTTTAGTGATAAAAAGTCAATCTTACAAGCCATCAAGGATGTCAAATGACCCATAAAAAACTTTGGACTGCCCAAGACCTTGCCACTGCCACAATTGGAACCTTGGGGGGTAAAGACAATTGGACAGGTTATAAACTTTGTCTGGATTCCAGAGAAATCACCCCTGGCGATATTTATGTTGCCTACCGAGGGGGAAAAGTTGATGGGCATAATTTTATTGAACCTGCCTTTAAAAATGGGGCGGTTGCTGCTGTTGTTGAATCAGTATCCAATGAATCAACCCACCCTTATGTTTATGTTCACCAAACTGAAGAAGCCCTGATTAATGTAGGAAACTTTGCCCGAAATCGTCTGGAAGGAACCGTAATTGGGGTAACAGGTAGTGTTGGAAAAACATCCACAAAAGATATGATTGCCCATATTTTAAATGATCAAGCCCCCACAAATAAATCACAACGAAGTTTTAATAGCTTAATGGGATTACCCATTGCTTTGTCTGCTTGTGACCCTTCTTATAAATATACTATTTTAGAACTTGGCATGACCGCATCTGGCGAGATATCAACCCTGACAAGAATGGCCCGCCCCCATATCGCAATTGTGACAATGGTGGCGCCGTCCCATTTAGAATTCTTTAAATCAGTCAACGATATCGCCCGCGCAAAAGCAGAAATATTCGAAGGCGTCCCTTCCTTTGGCACAGCCATCATTCGGGGAGATATTCCTGAAAGCAAAATATTGATTAATGGGGCGAAAGAAAAAGGGATAAAGAATATCGTAACCTTTGGGGAATCAAAAGAATGTGATTGTCATATAATGGATTACATCCCTGGTGATGAAGTCAATGCGATCAAGGCAAAAATTGGGGATGAAATTATTGATTTTAAATTGCCAATTCCAGGGAAACATTGGGCCTTGAATGCTTTGGCAAGTCTTGCTGCTGTTCAAGCAGCGAAAGGCGATATTGAAAAAGCCTGTCAATCAATGATCACCTATAAAATTCCAGAACGACGGGGAAATGCTTTCGATCTGGAACAAAATATTTTATTAATTGATGAAAGTTACAATGCCAATCCTGTGTCTATGCAAGCCGCCCTGGAAAGCTTTGGGGAACGAAAAGTAAAAGGCCGAAAAATCGCTGTTTTGGGCGACATGCTGGAACTTGGATCAACAGGCCCTGATCTGCATGCTTCGCTTAAAAAATATATTATTGAAACCAAAATCGATGTCTTATTCTTGTATGGCCCCTTAATGAAAAACTTACACCAAACCATTAAAGGAAATATTGAAACATTTTATTTTGATGATTTGAAAAATTTGAACCATAAATTAATTGATGCAGTCACCCAAGATGATGCTATAATGATTAAAGCATCCAATGGAACAGGGCTTAAAGCTGTGGTTGATGCAATATTGGCTTATTATAAAAAAAGAAACTGATGTTTTACATAATCGCAACACATTTTTCGCAAGATTATCACTTCCTTAATGTTTTCAGGTATATTACTTTTCGTACAGGTGGGGCCCTTTTAACCAGCCTTATCATTGGTTTTTGGCTGGGACCTAAAGTTATTCGCTGGCTTAAAACCGTGCAGAAAAATGGGCAACCCATTCGTGAAAACGGGCCAGAATCCCATCTATTGACCAAACAAGGGACACCCACGATGGGGGGGCTTATTATCTTGATTGGTATTACGGTTGGGACATTATTGTGGGGAAATCTTTACAACCCCTATATTTTAATCTGTTTGTTTGCAACCCTTTCCCTTGGTTTCCTTGGTGGGATAGACGACTATATGAAATTAAAACACAACAACCATAAAGGCATTTCTGGCAAGGTAAAACTTCTTTTCCAAATTGGGGTTGGGGTTATTGTTGGTATTGAAATTATGAAGCACATGCCCGAACACTTAAACACCCATTTAACAGTCCCTTTCTTTAAAAACTTATTAATTGATTTGGGATACTTTTATATCCCTTTTGTTATTGTTGTTATTACAGGGGCTTCGAATGCAGTGAACTTGACAGACGGTCTTGATGGCCTGGCCATTGGCCCTTCCATTATATGCGCTTTATGTTTTGCCCTAATTGCCTATCTTGTGGGGAATACCATATTTGCCAATTACTTACAAATCCACCACATTCCCCAAAGCGGCGAAGTTGCCGTATTTTGCGGATCGTTAATCGGGGCTGGCTTAGGTTTCTTGTGGTACAACGCCCCACCAGCCAAAGTATTTATGGGCGACACCGGGTCTTTGGCCCTTGGCGGCGGCATTGGCGCCATCAGTATTATTACTAAACATGAAATTGTTTTAGCCATTATCGGGGGGCTGTTTGTTTTAGAAGCCTTGTCCGTTATGATTCAGGTTCTTTATTTTAAAATCAGCGGCGGAAAACGTATTTTCTTGATGGCCCCTGTTCACCATCATTTTGAAAAGAAGGGTTGGTCAGAACCAACCATTGTTATTCGATTTTGGATTATTGCCATAATTTTCGCCTTAATTGGTCTATCAACATTAAAATTAAGATAATGAACTTAATACACTTACAAGGAAAAACTGCCTATGTTGTGGGGCTTGGCCGCTCTGGAATCGCAACGATACGGGCCTTAAGAAATGCCCAAGTTAAAGTCTTTGCCTGGGATGATGCTTCAAGCAGTCGGGCAAATGTGAATGATTGTGACGTGAACATCATTCCCCCGGAAGAATTGGATTATAACCTTATTGATTTTCTGGTTATCAGCCCAGGCATTCCAAATCTGTATCCCTTTCCCCATCTTGCTGCCCGCAAAGCACGCAAAGAAGGGATTCCCTTGATCTGTGATGTGGATCTGTTTGCCCAAGGCATCATGCAAAAGCCAGCCGATCATCAACCAAGGGTTATTGGCATTACAGGAACGAATGGGAAATCTACTGTAACGGCCATGATAACCCATGTTCTTAATAAATTAGGCTACAAAGCTTATGCCGGGGGGAATATTGGAATAGCCGTTTTTAATTTACCGGATGCCCTGCCCAATCAATTTTATGTATTGGAATTATCATCCTACCAACTGGAATTAATTGAAACACCGTTTTTATCTGCAAGTCTTTTAATCAATATTTCCGAAGATCATATCGATCGCCATGGCGGGTTCGAAGGTTATGTAAAGGCAAAGGAACGTATCTTTAGGCTAACCCGGTCTGGGGGTAAAGGTATTATTGGCCTTGACGATTCCAACACATCTGAATTATTTAAAAAATATCATAATATGTTAACGGGTTTTTCTGCAACCAAGCCAATGGATGATAAGGTTCATGTCTTAAATGGTTATCTTATTAATCCGACAACCCAAGAAACATTAAATCTTGAAAAATCATCTTTATTACATGGGGCCCATAACCATCAAAATATTGCGGCCTGTTATACTGTATTAAGTAAACTTATTAATCTTTCCATGGATGATTTTGGCGGGGCATTGGCTGACTTTTCAGGCCTTCCCCATCGCCAGCAAGTTGTCGTTAAAAAGAATGGCATTAATTTTATTAATGACAGCAAGGCAACATCCCTGGAATCTGCCGCAAAATCCCTTGAAAATTATAAAAATATTTATTGGATTATGGGCGGAAAGCCAAAAACAGATTGGGCAAACATATCCATTGTTGCCCCTTATTTTGACCATATTGCCAAAGCCTACGCCTTTGGAGAATCTGGAAGGAACTATCAACATTTACTCAGTAAAGATATTCCCATTGATTCCTATGAAACCCTTGAAGCAGCAACGGATGCTGCCTTTCTTGATGCCAGCCGGGATTCAGATGAAAGTGTTGTGTTATTGGCCCCAGCCTGTGCTTCCTTTGATCAGTTTAAGGACTTCGAAGAACGGGGCAATAAGTTTATTGAACATATAAAAAAACTTGTGGATGAATAATGGCAGATTTTCTTTCCAGAACAGACCGAAGCGTCTTAGGAAAATGGTGGTGGACAATTGATAAACCTTTGTTGTTTTCCTTTATTATCTTATTAATCACGGGCGTCCTTTTAAGTTTTGCCGCCAGCCCTGTTGTGGCTGATCGCATTAATCTTGATTCATATTTTTTTGTTAAACGTCATGCCCTTATGGCCGTCATGGCCTTTTGTATTATGGTTGTTTTTTCCATCTTAAAAACGAAAAATATCCGATTTATATCTTGGGGTATTTTTATTCTTTGTTTTGTTTTTTTAATCCTTACCCCCATCGTGGGAACTGAAATTAAAGGCGCAAGGCGTTGGATTAATATTCTTGGGTTTTCATTGCAATCTTCTGAATTAATCAAACCCACCTTTATCGTAATAACGGCATGGATTTTAAGCCAGCCAATTGAAATTACCCGCCTCAATCAAATTACCCTTTCTGGTATTTTGTGGTTAAGCGTTATTGGATTGATTTTATTACAGCCTGATTTTGGCATGACCTTTATTATCTCTGCTGGGTGGTTTATTCAAATTTTCTTGGCCGGCCTTCCGTTGTTGTGGGTTTGGGTTATGGGTTTGGTGGGCATCATTGGTGGTTTTTCCGCTTATTTCCTGTTACCCCACGTTGCCAGCCGTATCAACCGCTTTCTTGACCCTACGTCAGGGGATCAATATCAAATTACCCAATCTCTTGAAGCATTTAAAAGTGGGGGTCTTTTGGGGCAAGGCCCTGGCGAGGGCATGGTCAAAAGGTATTTACCTGATGCCCATTCTGATTTTGTCTTTTCTGTTGCCGCAGAGGAATTTGGATTCATTATTTGTTTCTTAATCGTATCTATCTATGCCTTTATCTGTATAAGGGGAACCATTCTGGCCCGCAAAGAACATATTAAATTCTTGATGCTTTGCATTTTGGGGCTTACGTATCAATTTTCTTTACAAGCATTGGTCAACATTGGATCCAGTATTAAATTAATCCCCACAAAGGGAATGACACTTCCCTTTTTAAGTTACGGCGGATCATCGTTGATAGGCATCGCCATATGTGCTGGAATTATTTTAAATATGACACGCCAACGTGTGGATGATAGAGGTGTTTTTTAATGATAAAGAAAATATTTATAACAGCCGGGGGAACTGGGGGCCATATTTTCCCAGCCCAAAGCGTTGGCAACTTGCTGGCACAAGATAAAAACTGTGAAGTTACTTTATTAACCGATGACCGTGGGAAAGCCTTAAAAGGGTTTGATTCAAACATTAAGGTTATTCAGCTTCCTTTATGTCGCAGCAGGAAAGGATTAATAAAGAAATTAATCTTCTTTGCCTCTTTAATCCTATCTTGCGGTATTGCCTTTTTCATTCTTTTACGCCACCGTCCCAAAGTTGTTGTGGGGTTTGGCGGATTCCCCAGTCTTCCTGGGCTTTTGTCTGCTGTCGTTTTAAAAAGAATAATTGGATGCAAAACCATCATTCATGAACAAAATGCCTATTTGGGCAAAGTAAATCGGAAATTACAAAAATTCTTGGACAAAATTATTATTTCTTTTCCTAAGGTTGAACAGTTAACAGAAAACAGAAAATCAAAGTTTATTGGTCCTTTGGTTCGTCATGGTTTTACCAATATTGGAAAAAAGAATTATACGGCGCCAACAAAGACAGGGCCTATTAATATATTGGTTACCGGGGGAAGTCAGGGGGCGTATATTTTTTCTGCTTGTGTGCCGGGTGCCTGTCAGTTGCTGCCTAAAGAAATAACAAAAAGAATCCATATCACCCACCAGTGTCGCCCACAGGATGTTGAAGAAACTGTCAACGCCTATGACAATCTGGGCATAAAAAATAATGTTGTTCCCTTTATTAACGATATGCAAAAAGAAATGGAAAAGGCCCATTTTTTAATATGTCGTGCAGGGGCGTCAACAATTTCAGAAACAATCCAAGCCCATCGTCCCGCCATCTTGGTCCCCTACCCTTATGCCACTGACGATCATCAACGGTATAATGCAAAAATACTTGTTGATAACAAAGCCGGCTGGATGATATTAAACAAAGAATTAACTGCAGAAAATTTAAGTAAAACGGTGAAAGATTTAGTTTTATCTGATAAAGTTTTAGAAGATGCAGAAAAAAATCTTAAAGTACTATCAATGGATAACGCAGCCCAAAAGTTTGCGGAAATAATTAAAAACATTTAAAGGAATATAATGAATATTTCACCCTTAAAATTTGGCACCATTCATTTAATTGGTATTGGCGGTATTGGAATGAGTGGCATTGCAGAAATTCTGCATTCCATGGGGCACACCGTCCAAGGAAGTGATATGGCAGAAAACCCAAACATCCAAAGGTTAAGGGAAAAAGGTATTAT
>CAJXSI010000039.1 GCA_913061155.1 uncultured Alphaproteobacteria bacterium | reverse complement strand
TCTACACTAGATCGCTCGTCGGCAGCGTCAGATGTGTATAAGAGACAGATCTATACGTTTTATTTTCATACAATACTACCTATTAACCCCTCTAGTTAAATTGTTTGGATTGGGGTTATTATTATATTGCGGCCCCTGTATCTATATTTTCTTTAAGGAATTTAAATTCAATTCCCTTTTTATTCAATTCAGTTACAAGATGAATCAGGCCTTTTAATGTTCTTCCTAATCGATCTAATTTCCAAACAACGAGTGTGTCCCCTGCCCTAAGATCTTTTAAAGCAGAATCTAATCCAGGTCTTTTGTCTTTCGTTCCACTTATTTTATCTTGGTATATTTTTTGACATCCACTTTGCTTAAGGGCATCAATTTGAAGATCTAAATTCTGATCTTAGGTCGAAACGCGAGCATAGCCTATTAACATGTATCAATTCTCATTTACTATGGGGTTATCTGTTATGTAGATAAAGATACAAGTTTTGATACATTAAAACAATAGGGTTTCTGCCAAATGTACAATGTATAATTATTTTGTAACAAATACGGCCGTTTTTGATATTAGGTGTTTAGAAAGGATAGGTATGCCTATTTATATATTTATGTCATTAATGCTATATATGACATATTTTATAATATGAATGTTATTATGTTATTGACCTTTTTATGTATTATTTCTATATTATACATAACAGTTATTTATCAGGTATACTCATGTTAGAAGAAAAAACCATCATAAAAGAAGGCGGCAGAATCCTTATTCCAGCTTCTTTCAGAAAACAACTAAATCTTCAAATTGGTGACGAGCTGATTGTTAAAATCATTAATAATGAAATTGTCGCTTATCCCCTAAAAAAAGCCATAAGAGATGCCCAAGATATTGTTAAGCAATATATACAAGGTACATCCCTAACAGAAGAATTAAAAACATTAAGACAAGAAGAGGTATCCCATGAAGAAACATGTCATTGATGCTTCTGCCCTCTTAGCTCTTCTAGGCAATGAAAAAGGCAGTGATAAAGTTATTCAATACCTTCCTAATTGTGTTATGGCCTCTGTTAACTTTTCTGAAGTCATAACTGTTCTGATTCGCAAAGGGGTTCCTGAATCTGAAGCCATTACCATTGCCAATGACCTTATTGGGGAAGTTATGTCTTTTAATAAAGATCAAAGCATTGAAGTTGCCAAATTAAGTCAACAGACAAAGACCCTTGGTCTTTCTTTAGGAGATAGAGCTTGTTTAACTTTAGGAAAAACTCTGAACCTTCCCGTTATTACAGCTGATAAAATCTGGAAAAAATTAAAAGGCTTTGAGATCTATTTGATTCGGTGAAACCTAAGGAGCTCTTTTTCAGAAAAAAATTAATTTTAGAGAAACTATGGAATAGATATTTTAAGAAGTTTTTCGTTTTATCTTTTTTATCTTCCCTGTCTGGAGATCTAAAACAAAAGCAACATCATAGTAAGCGGCTATTTTCTCTGCTTGCGTACTCGATGAACTCCGAGAGTCAAATATCTGACTTAAATGAAAGTTGTTTACTTTTCTAAGAACTGTTAATTAAACATAAATTTATTCAAAAACATAAAATCCTAAATCAGCGGCAAGCTTCTTTGCATATTCATATCCTGTTTCTTCATAGTAAAACACTTGAACTCTTAAATCCCAATCATACCGAGTCACTAACTTTTTTTCAGGAGGCACCTAAACGGCAGGCGGGTTGTATCCGGTGAGTGCCGCCCTGGACTCTGGTGTCAAGCACCAGGGCAACGAAGTAAGGCAGAGGACCATTAATCACGGCTATGCAACAGTTCCGCCTATACTACAAACCCTACTACCTGTACAACAGTTACAATAAGCAACATACAAGATACGCTGTTAGCATAACAATTCAGCTGGGCCACCTGGCCTTCTAACTTATCCACCGCTGTATATAAACTGGAAAGTGTTACAGGGCGCCCCCCTCGCTCGCGTGCAACTGGAACAGCAACGGCATCATCTTCTTGGGGTGCGGGCATGACCCTTACTGCAGACCTGACAGATGACTTAGGATGCGTGCAACCTGCCGAATTATCAGGCTCTGCTGCGGCTGCGAAAACACTGCTTGATTTAAACAAAAGGCCTAATATTAAAATGGTCATTATTTTTTTCATGATTTATCCCTATACATTATTAACACTCCCCATAAGGTTAGCGCACTTAAAAATAATTGGTCAAGAAATAAACATAAAATTCATCCTATTATAATTTTTCATCGTATTTAACTTGAAAATGTGACAAGACGGTAATATATTTCAGATAAATAAATAATAAATAAAATAAAAGGTAAATTATGGTAGTAGAAAAAAAGCAAAACATTCAAGAGGTATTCTTAAACTTTGCCCGCAAGAACAAAACACAAGTAACCATGTTTCTTGTGAACGGCATTAAACTTCAAGGGGCGATCATTGGATTTGATAATTTCAGCATCGTTTTACGTCGTGAAAGCCACGTACAAGTTGTTTACAAACATGCGATTTCAACAATTATGCCAAACGAACCGGTAAAATTGTACCCTGAAGATATGGACGTAACAGGCGCAAAATCTGCAACAGCAGAATAATTTTTATGACAAAAGCAATTGTTGTTTTTCCAGATATAAAACGTGAGGCCTTGAAGCGACGCTATGAGGCCTCATACGCATTAGAAGAAGCCGTCAATCTGGCCTATGCCATTAATCTTGATGTTACCCATCAAGAGATTATTCCCATTAATTCCCCCCGTCCATCAACATTAATTGGGCAAGGATCCATTGAAAAATTAAGCAGCCTTATTCACGATCAAGATATTGGTCTTGTTATTATGGATACAAACCTAAGCCCGATTCAACAACGTAACCTTGAAAACGCCTGGGAAACAAAAGTTATTGACCGGACAGGGTTAATTTTGGAAATCTTTGGGGAACGGGCCAAAACAAAAGAAGGGGGCTTACAAGTTGAACTTGCGTCCCTGACCTATCAACGCAGTCGTCTGGTTCGATCCTGGACACACCTGGAGCGACAACGTGGGGGACATGGTTTTATGGGGGGCCCTGGGGAATCGCAAATTGAAATCGACCGGCGCCTGATTGATGAACGCATCGTTCGCTTAAAGAAAGATTTGGAAAAAGTCAAAAAAACACGATCCCTGCATCGCAAATCCCGAAAGAAAGTTCCCTACCCTGTGATTGCGTTGGTTGGCTATACTAATGCGGGGAAATCCACATTGTTTAATGCCTTGGCCAATACAGATGTTATGGCAAAAGATATGTTGTTTGCGACATTGGATCCGAAAATGAATCTTATTCGCCTGGAATCAGGGCGCCAAGTTATTTTATCCGACACAGTTGGGTTTATTTCCAATATCCCAACCCAATTGGTTGCCGCCTTTCGCGCAACATTGGAAGAAGTTTTGGAAGCCGACATTATTTTACACGTGCAAGATTGCAGTATTGAACAACAATCCCATCAAGAAAAGGAAGTTGAATCTGTCTTAACTGAAATCGGTTATAATATTGAAAACATAAATAAAACCATAAATGTGCTTAATAAAATTGATTTAGTGGCTGATCCAGAACCCCTTAAAATCCTTGAAAATCAATACAAAAAAAAGAATGGGGTTTTAATTTCTGCCCTAAAGAAAAAAAATTTAAAGAATTTGCTAGACAAAATCGATACGATTATGGCACAAAAAGAAGTAATTTATTGCTTCGAAGTATCTGAACAGGCAACAGAAGTCGTCGATTGGGCCTATAAAAATGCCCAGGTTCTTGAATGTTCAGAACAGAATAGTAATATTTTTATGAGAATAAGACTTGACGAAATTGGTGAAAACCGGTTTAACAGTCTTTATAAAGATCATATTAAGATAGTTTAAACAATGCGGGTATGGTGGAATTGGTAGACACGCTAGATTTAGGTTCTAGTGGCGCGAGCTGTGGGGGTTCAAGTCCCTCTACCCGCACCATCAAATGATTGGATTAATCATGCAAATCACAGAAAATAAAGCAAACGGCTTAGCCAAAGAATTTAAAATAAAGGTACCGACCAGTGATGTCGACAGCCGTTTTGATTCAAAAGTAAAAGAATTGGCGCCAAAAATAAAAATTGATGGCTTTAGGCCTGGCAAAGTTCCAGAAAGCGTTGTTCGTTCCCGTCACGGTGACAGAGTTCGCGCTGAATTAATTGAAGATGTGTTACAAGAAGTAACTAAAAAAATCATAACAGATAACAATCTTCGTATGGCAACTGATCCGCATTATGACATAAATGAAAACACGCCTGGCAAAGACTTTGAATTCACGGTTAAATTCGAAACTTTACCTGAAGTGAAACCAACTGATATTACAAAAATCAGTCTGAAAAAATACACAGCCCCAGTTGATGCAAAAGATATTAAAGATAGTTTGGACAGAATTGCCGAACAAAATCATACATCTGCCCCCATCAAAACAGCCCGTAAAACAAAAAATGGCGATATTGCCATTATTGATTTCTTTGGGAAAACAGAAGATGGACCTATTCAAGGCGGCGCTGGCAATGACTTCAACCTGGAATTGGGATCAAACATGTTTATCCCTGGCTTTGAAGAACAGTTAGTTGGAAAAAACAAAGGCGATAAAGTTGTTGTTGATCTTAAATTCCCTGATAATTATGATAAAAAATTGGCCGGAAAACCAGCCACATTTGATGTTGAAATAAAAGATATTCATGAAAAACAACCGTCAAAAGTTAATGATGAATTGGCAACAAAACTTGGGTTAAAAGACCTTAAGGCCCTTGAGGAAGCCATTAATTCAGAACTTCAAAAGCAAAACGACGGCATCAGCCACGATCTTATCAAGCAAGAAATTTTGGATACTTTGGATAAAGATCACAAAATTGAATTGCCTGAAAGCATGGTACGTGCGGAATTTAACAATATTTGTCATCGCTTACTTCAGTCTGAAGGCAAACATGTTCACAACCATAAAGAATTTGAAGATTACGCAAAAACCCAAGAAAAAGAATATTATTCAATCGCGGGACGTCGTGTAAAGCTTGGGCTTGTTTTGGCTGAATTGGCAAAAGAACATAAAATCAAAGTGGAACAAAAAGAAGTAAACGATGAAGTTCTTCGTCACGCGCACAGCATGCCTGGCCGTGAAAAAGAAGTTGTTGAATTCTATCAAAAGAATCCACAAGCATTGGCTGAAGTACGTGCACCCTTGCTTGAAGGTAAAGTTATCGACTTTATTATCAATCAAGCAAAAGTTACAACTGAAGAAATCACACAGAAAAAATTGGTTGACTTAGCACAGAAACACGAAGAAGCTTTGAATAGTAAATAAATCATTAATGGGTCAGTTATCGTTTCAATTTCTGGCCCATTCAAAGTAAATTGTAGGGATACAGATCTATGACAATGAAAAACAATGAAGTTAAAAGCCATTTAATTCCAACGGTAATTGAACAAACACCAAAAGGGGAACGTGCCTTTGACATTTTTTCCCGACTGTTAAAAGAACGGATTATTTTTTTAACAGGGGGTGTTGATGATAATGTTGCCAGTCTTATCTGTGCGCAATTGTTATTCTTGGAATCTGAAGATCCTAAAAAAGATATTTACCTGTACATCAATTCCCCTGGCGGCGTTGTATCTTCTGGTTTGGCCATTCTTGATACAATGAATTATATCAAGCCAGAAATTGCAACTGTCTGTATTGGTCAAGCCTGTTCCATGGGATCTTTATTACTATCTGCTGGAACAAAAGGTAAAAGATATACCCTTCCCCATTCACGGATTATGGTTCACCAACCCCACAACCACGGGGGTGGAATTTCAGGCCAAACAACTGATGTGAATATCTATGCACAGGAAATGATGAAATCCAGAAATACTTTGTACGAAATTTACGTCAAAACAACTGGTAAGTCGAAAAAATTCATCGAAGAAGCCTTGGAACGCGACCGTTTTCTGGATGCAAAAGAATCTAAAGAATTTGGTTTAGTTGACCATATTGTTGAAAGTCGCAAAGATATTCCAAAAGCTGACTAGGGGGGGCTATTGGAATTATTGGGTGATGGGATTTTAAGGCGTGTCAATGGCGTGGAAAAGTGCAATTAAAGCGCAGCGTACTTAATAGACGTAGGCGTTGCAAACAACTTTTCCGCGAAGCCAACCAAGTTAATTGTGTCACGAGGCAACTAAAAATGTTAAAGGTGAAAATTTTGGGAGGAGCTTTAGGAAAAGTAAAGTTTTTAGCGCGCAGCATACCCTATTGTACGTGAGCATCACAAACGAGCTTTGACGCTAAAGTCGCCCAAAAAGGACGCCTTGCTGTAACAAGGTTAAATCGATTGGCGTAAATTTGTCCCAAAAAGCACGTCTTGCAATACTCCATGGTAAAAAACAAGCTTTTTAAACTACTTCAGTCTTGCAATTCGCATAATTTGCCCTAAAATCATAAGTGTAACTATTTTAGTGCGTGGATTGGGCCTATGATGATCTTGCAATATAGCGGTAAAAGGGTCTAAAGATTATTTGATACTGTAAAAACAGTAAAAAAATAACGACCCAGGCTGATAAAGATACCAGTAACAACGTTAAGAGGATAAAGTTAACAGGCTAAGTTAATGGGATCACTCGGCACAAGGATTGAA
>CAJXSI010000038.1 GCA_913061155.1 uncultured Alphaproteobacteria bacterium | reverse complement strand
ATAAGCTTCGTAAAGAAGTCTGTGGTGATATTCTTTCCGTGCCTTTTCAGCTTGTGCCCGAATATAAGCTTCGTAAAGAAGTCTGTGGTGATATTCTTTCCGTGCCTTTTCAGCTTGTGCCCGAATATAAGCTTCGTAAAGAAGTCTGTGGTGATATTCATCCCGTGCCATTTCTTGGGCGGCTTTGCCGTAAATTTCCCGCCCATCAAAAGGATTCAAGGTAACGTCTTTGGCAGATTTCTTTGGTTTTTTTTCATTGCCTGGCGGCGATACAAAAGGAACCTCCGGCGTCGTTAGAGGCTTTCTAGGAGGGGTGCCTATTTCATCAGATACTGCAAACCCAGGGTTGCTGGAACTGGACGCCCCAAATGCATTATATGCGAATCCAAACGTTATTAATAGTAACGTACAATATTTCATACTCTTCCTCTCTCTCAATATTATTTTATAATAAATTGTTAAAAAAGAAAAAGGTAAAATGGGTTTATTGGATAATCTGATTTTTATACTTTCATGCGCCGCAAGCGCAAGGCATTTAAAACAACTGAAATTGAAGAAGCACTCATAGCAAAAGCCCCAACCATAGGGTTAATTAAAATACCAAAAAAGGGAAATAACAGGCCTGCTGCTATGGGAACCCCAGCGGCATTATAGGCCAGGGCAAAGAATAAGTTTTGGCGTATATTCCGCATTGTTCCCTGTGCCAAGCGACGTGCCCGGACAATTCCGTCAAGATTCCCTTTGATTAATGTAAAGTCCGCACTTTCTATGGCAACATCTGCCCCAGTCCCCATGGCAATACCAACATCTGCCTGTGCCAGTGCGGGGGCGTCGTTAACACCATCACCAGCCATGGCAACATGGAATCCTTTATTTTGTAATTCTTTAATAATATTGGCCTTATCTTCAGGTAAAACGTCTGCCCGAATTTCATTAATTCCCAACTTGTTTGCCACTGCTTTTGCTGTTCGTTTATTATCGCCGGTTGCCATGATAATTCTAAAACCAAGTTTTTGCAGGTTTTCCAAGGCAGCAGGTGTTGTTTTTTTAACTGGATCAGCAACACAAATTAGGCCAGCTATCTTGCCATCAAGCACAACAAACATAACTGTTTCCCCTTTATCACGGTGTGCATTTAGGGTATGGCTTAACTTATTATTATCCAAGCCCATATCTGTTATTAACTGATCATTCCCAAGCGCCACACGGTGGCCATCAACCAATCCTTTGACACCTTTTCCGGGGATTGCTTCGAAATCTGTCGTATTAACAGTATCCAAGCCCCGTTCTTCGGCACCTTTAACAATTGCTTCAGCCAGGGGATGTTCGGAACCGTATTCAAGGGACGCGGCCAAACGTAAAATTTCGTTCTTGTCATTATCCCCTTCTGGTAAGACGGCCATCAATTTTGGTTTGCCTTCTGTAAGCGTTCCGGTTTTATCCACAATCAACGTATCTACTTTTTCAAAACGTTCCAAGGATTCGGCATTTTTGATAAGAATTCCTGCCTGGGCACCCCGTCCTGTTGCGGTCATTATTGACATAGGCGTGGCCAGCCCCAAAGCACAAGGGCAGGCAATAATCAAAACAGCAACTGCAGAGACAAGACCATAAGCCAAAGCAGGGGTTGGCCCCCATATGGCCCATGAAACAAAAGAAATAATGGCAATTAAGATGACAGCCGGTACAAAATAACCCGCCACTTTATCGGCATATTTTTGAATTGGGGCCTGCGATCTTTGGGCCTTTGCCACCATTTCAACAATTTGTGAAAGGAGTGTATCGGCCCCTATACGTTTTGCTTTTATTATTAAACTACCATTTCCATTAATGGTTGCCCCGATAACATTACTGCCACTCATTTTTTCAACGGGTATAGGTTCGCCAGATATCATCGATTCGTCGACGGATGAATGGCCTTCCAGAACAACGCCATCAACAGGTATTTTATCGCCAGGTCGCACACGTAACTTGTCCCCAACTTGAACATGTTCAAGCGAAATTTCTTCTTCCTTGCCGTTCTTATGAATAATGCGGGCTGTTTTAGCCGCCATATTCAATAGTGATTTAATGGCAGATCCAGTACGTTCCCGGGCTTTTAACTCCATAATTTGGCCAAGTAAAACTAGGGTAATGATAACAGAGGCGGCCTCAAAATAAACCCCGACATGGCCTTCAGAATTTCGAAACCCAGTAGGGAATATTTCAGGCAGACTGACAGCAACCACACTGAAAATATAGGCAGCAGAAACACCTATTGTAATCAAACTAAACATGTTTAAATTTAGGCTTCGAAAAGAATTATATCCCCTTTCAAAAAAGGGCCACCCTGACCACAGAACCACAGGCGTTCCTAATAAAAATTCGATCCAAAGTGTTGTGCGCTCACCAAAAAAATCACGAATACTGGTAAACCCAATAAACGGACCCATCGTCAGAATAAGAAGGGGTATCGTTAGCACAGCACTAACCCAGAAACGACGTGTAAAATCGATCAGTTCCTGATTTGGCCCTTCATCAGGATGAGCAGAAGACGTTTCAAGTTCAAGTCCCATTCCACAGATTGGACAAGAACCGGGGGAAGGTTGACGTACCTCAAGGTGCATAGGGCATATATAAATTTTTCCAGTAAAGTCTTTTGGAATTTTATCATGACTGCCGATATTTATAGAAGGATTATCAGATTTATGCGGATGACCACAGCAGGTATGACGGTTCATTTTTTCTTTATCATGGTTGTTAGACATTATCTTTTTCCCCCTTAAATTAGCTAAGAATATTTAGATAGCCAAAAAATAAATTGGATAAATATGGATTCCCTTTATGAATAATAATGACGGATTCTAATACTAATTGGTTGTAAGGGTTTTTCTTTGAATACTTTTCTGTTTGCTTGTTTTTCTGCTGAAAATGTCAAGCAATGATAGCCTGGCTTATAATAATAATTTGGCAAAAATCTAAGTCGACGGGCATCTTTTATATCTGTTAGAAAGTTAGCACAAATCTTAAATTCATCATTATTTATATAGACATAGTCGATTCCTTCGTATGCTTTATATTCAGCATTTAAGGGGATATTAGTGGAATAATCAATTAATTCATTTTTTGATTTAGGTAAAGATTTTTTATTACTCCAAACCTTATTATTTATTTTATTGACAGCATTCTTTATATCTTGAATTTTTTGAAGATCTGCGCGTGCGTCTTTCATTTTTTTAGGTGCAGCATATTTGTATGTTGGGACAAGCGTTGCAACAGAAAATAAGCCCAAAAAGGCTAGGAAAAACGTATGATACAGGCATTGTGTCATTTTAAAGGCCCATTTTTTTTCAATGAATATAAACAAAACACCCAAAGAAAGAATACTTAAAGTTACGATACTGTGAAGTAAATCAATAAAATCAGACTGCCCTGAAAAATAATCAAAAACCACATGAACGACATAAAAGAAGGCAATTCCTGAATACAAGCTAATGAAAACAAAGGATGTTTTATTTCGGAATCCTAAGGTATATAAGGTGCTATCTTGTTGACTAAGGTAGCGGTGAAAATAAGAAATAGGAATCAAAATAATGCCTGTAACCAAAAACCAAGATGCCCACAAGGAATAAGAATTTTTAAAGGTATAGGCATCATAAAAAAGACTAGTCGTTTTTTGCAATGGAATATTATAAAAATCTTCAATCATAAAATTAACGATTTTAAAAGTCGCATAACCTATAATCAAAGTTCCTGATAGAAATAAAAAGAAAAGAAATTTATATAGACCGGCTTTTGTTTTTATTTGTGTCATCGAATTTCCCCCTAAAATTTTTATTCTTTCCCAAGCGTTATATTTTCAAAAGCAATGATGCCTTCTTGGGCGGCATGATGCAGGGCTTCGATACCCGGCATGGGTTTGCCTTCCAACCATTCCAAAAAGGCCCCGCCGCCCATGGAAACATAAGTAAAATCATCATAACAACTGGCTTGGTTTAAGGCTGCGGCTGTGTCCCCCCCACCAGCGATACTGACCAGTTTTCCAGATTGGGTTTGCAGGGCAGTATGGCGGGCAATCAACATTGTGGCATATTCAAAAGGGGCAATTTCGTTTACCCCAATGGATCCATTCCAAATCAAGGTATTGCAATGATCAATATTGCTTACAATATCATCAATGGTTTTCGGGCCAACATCCAGAATCATTTGGTCTTTTGGAACGTCAGTAACGGGGACTATTCTTGATTTAACCCCTGCCACAGGTTCAGCGGCGACAACCACATCGGTCGGTAAAATGGTAACACATCCCCGACGGCTTAAGTCTGCCAGGATTTGCACAGCTTCATGCTTCATTTCTTTTTCACACAGGGATTGGCCTACTTCATAGCCTTGCGCATGTAAAAATGTATTGGCCATGCCGCCCCCTATGGCCAGAACGTCAACCCGTTGGGCCAAGCTTTTTAATAAATTCAGTTTTGTGGAAATTTTGGCGCCCCCAACAATGGCCATCACAGGGCGGCGGGGACTATGAAGTTGTGTTTCCAGTTGGCGAATTTCTTCTTGTAATAAACGCCCTGCATAAGAAGGCAAGAATTTTGTAATGGCATCAACAGAGGCATGGGCACGATGACAAACGGAAAAGGCATCATTCACATAAATGTCGGCCAACTGTGCCAACTTTGCCGCAAAATTTTCATCATTGCGTTCTTCTTCAGGATAAAATCTTAGGTTCTCAAGCAAGGCAACTTCGCCTGGTTGAAGGCTGTCAATCAAGCTTGCGGCTGTCAGGCCAATGGTTTCATCAGAAAAGAAAACAGGAACCTGGCCCAGTTCTTTGTATAAACTTGCGGCCACAGGGCGCAAAGAATATTCAGGCATGTTGTGGCCTTTGGGGCGCCCTAAATGCGAAATTAAAACAACACGGGCCTTTTTTTCACGTAATTCTTGGATGGTCGCAACTGTTTTTTTAATCCGTGTGACATCGGTAACTTTGTTATTTTTAAGGGGAACATTGTAATCTGCACGAACAAGGACAACCTTGCCGGCCACATCAACTTGATCCAAAGTTGATAACTTCATAATAACGCCTCCACACGATTTTCTTTAATGGTATCAAATTTATAGAGGCCTGTCATTAAGGGAAATTCATCTATTTATAGTGAAGGGCATTCTGATCCCGGACTTGATCCGAAACCAGAATGATTGGATAAAGGGACTTGTTGCAAGACGATATTTTAAGACGCTCCAAAGGGGGTGATAGCGCGGCCACGCAACAGCCCATAGACGTTATTTAAGAAGTCATCTCTGGTTTTATTAGCGTTGCAACAAGATAAGTTTTGCGACCTCCGAAGGAAGATCTAGTGACATCACAAGAATAACCTGCAGGCCCATAAGAATCATCAAATAAAAACTGCCATCCTTTTTCATTTAAGAATGTGAACTTTTCTGGAAGAAATCTTCGTGGGTCAAGGGCGTAACGTGCCTTGTCTCCATATCTATCAGTAAGAATCTTTATTTCTTCTTCAGATAAATCGAAATTACTTTCGGGTTCAGATGGATACTTTTCCCTTAATTGCTCTTTAAAAGAGTGAAAAAGAACGGTTGATTTAACTTCTCCTGACATGGCTTTTGATGAAAGATCAATTCCCCGTGCATTGAACATCCTTTCGAAATCCGGTAATACAATTATCACTTTCCCTCCAGGTTTTGCAGCACCAAGCATTGTATTAATAAAATCTGCAAACTTATCTAGTGGTAGTAGTTGACCTAAATGGGATGAAAAAACCAGATCTGCAAAACCCCAATCTTCAAGGTCAAAGATACTTCTGTGTGACGTCGTAACGTCTGGGTGTGTTTCCGCCAGTTTATCAAGGGCGGCCTTGTCAGTATCCAAAACAGTAACAGTTGCCCCACGTGCAAGGGCTTCCTCCGCAAAATAACCGACACCACCCCCAACATCAAATACAACATTGCCTGCTTCGATACCTTCTAAAAAAGAATCATAGGAAGGTAATCGAAAACTCATCCCAGACCTATTTGTCGATAAATGAGCACGCGGCATGCTGGCAAGTGTTCTATCATAAAGATCAAAAAATCTACTTTTTCCTGTTGTCAATGATTCTTCTGTTGTTGCTTCTGCCGCAGCGGCAAAGCAAGATGAATTATTATAAGATGCACAGAATAAAATTATCAAACTTGCAAGGGTATTAATTTTTTTCATATTTCTTCCTTTTCATTGGCTTGAATATAGGTATTAATTTTTTAAAATCAATAGGATTTATAATTATTTTTAATAGTTTAAGAATTACTTAGACCAGTTGTTCGGTGAATATTAATGGGTAGGTCAAGTTGGGGGTGGTTATTTTTTCAAGGACAGGGCCGGCTTTATCTTTCTTCTTCGTCTATTACTAACACCTCATTCTCCTTAATATTACCCAGAACATGGCGGACACGCTCATCCAACATGTCGGGATCCAAGGTATCGGGGCGCATTAATTTAACCCGGTTTTCCCACGTTTCTTGTTCATTGGAAAGCGTATCAAGTTTTGACCTGGACGCCGCTAGCTTAGTTTCCAATTGTTTCCAAGCCATCCAGCCATGATCCCCCTGAATTAGGTGGTACCCAAAATAGAAAATCAAGATCAAGGCAATAAGGGGCAAAATTAACTTTGTTAACGGAAAACGCATTTTATAATATTTCCAATACTTTCTTGTGGTCAGTATACAGAAAAACACAAGACTTAACCACATAGAATATTGAGGCTTAATATGTACCTGAGTTTCTTAAGTTCACTGAGGTCACCGGATACAATTTGATTGCCTTTTAGGTTATGACTGGATCCCGGATCAAGTCCGGGAAGACGATACGTGTCATCGGAGTAGGATCGTTTGTTATTCTGAGTTTAGTTCAGAAT
>CAJXSI010000037.1 GCA_913061155.1 uncultured Alphaproteobacteria bacterium | reverse complement strand
AAACAAGACAGCATTATCAACAGGGGGTAACTGTGGGTTATACCCTAGGGGAATTTCAAATTTCAACAATGTATCGGCATTCACTTGCCCCCCTTCTTTTGTGGGGGTATCGTGAATCATCATCGCCCGTAATAATGCCCAGTAACCTTGGTATACATACATGGCCCGCCCGGCAACATTGGTCAAAGCCAATGGCCCAGCATTTTCAGAGGGACGCAATGGCGCATTAACAGCCCACTGGAATCCAAAGGCCACGTCCCTGCCAAAAGTCCATCGTATCGGTTGCTTGCCTTCTTTTTCACTGACAGAATTATCGCCAAGAATCAGGGCCCAATCGATGACTTTATCAGCATGTTTTTCACGCATCTTGTTTTGACGGAATTGGACTTCAACATCCATGCCTGGGGCCCCATCTTTTTCTTTTGGTGCCAGATATTTATCAAAAAAGCTACGGACTTTATCCATTTTACTTAGGAACACTTTTGCCTTTTTCCATGTTTTTTCGTATTGCGGCATACTTATAATTGATTCACGGGATGTGCCATTAACCACATCATAAAGCTTAAAGAATTCTTCCATAATTTTATCTGATATATCTGCGGATATAATGGGTTCTTGGGGAATGCCTTTAATAAATGGGAAGGCCCCTGCCATATTAGTGTTAAAGAATTCAGCCATTTTATTATATTGAACCGCTGCCTTTTCTGCCGTTGCTTCTTGACACCTGTGATACATTCCTTTTTTCAAAGTATTTCGGCGATGCAAGAAATAATCTCCCGAAATTTGATTGGCATCAAACTTTGTTATTTTCTCAAAACAATTTTCAAAGGTAATTTGATTCCCTTCTTCTAACATAAAGTTTTCAAGAATTTTTAATGTACTGTCAGCTTTGTTATTTTCATATTCTGCTGCAGCCGTCATTAATCGAAGCCACCGATCGAATAATTTGACTTCTTTTAAATTCATGGCAAAAACATCAGACTTTAAAAATTTCATAACTGGGGAAGCATATTCACGAACCAGATGCATCAAACGTCTGGATTGATTCGCGATATAGGCCTGCATTTCATGCCTGTCCGTCATATTATAGGCCCTAAAGATCACACGATCGCCCCCGTTCCACCAACTAAAATTTTCATTCCCAATGGAAAAGTAATCACTTTCCATTAAAATTTTATCAAGCTTTTTTAAATTGCTGTACATTTGTTCAAACAACAAGTTCCGCAGATTTGTATAGGTATCGATGCTGCCGATATCGTCCAATTTCGCCAATAATTTAATAAACAAAGGACCAACAAGATTTATATTATCAACTTGGGCGCGGGCGGAATCTTCTGCTTGGCGACTCCATAATTCAGTCGGTTCTTCGTAAAATGTTTGCGCCCGCCCCAACATAACATTGATATTGCGTTGCAATTGTTTTAACCCAACCATGCGTAAAGTATCTTGGATATCCGCTGGATAGCCCGGCAATTCTTCTTTTAAAAAGTCATTATAAGCCTCTATCAAACCAATGGAATTTTGGATCATTTGCTTGTCCCAGTGCAGTAATTCACCTTTTGGCATTTCCGCTGTAAAGGCTTCGCCTTTAACTTGCGCCATAAAGGGTTTGTTCATAAACAAGCCCAAGCCTTTTTCCAAAGTCACCAATCCAGGTGATGGCTTTAAACGTTTTGTCTGCCCTGATGTTGTAAAGAAATATCCCGTCACCGGAGACCCATAACTTTTCAAATAATGGGTTGCTTTTTCATATACTTTTTCTGAAACCATGGCCAAGCGTTTCACAACATTTTTATTAAATATTTTGGCTTTTTGAATCTTTTGAATTGTCTCTTGATATTTTGATCCAGGGTCAAATTCAGGCTTAGTCAACCAGTTGCCACTTGCACCTGAAATAAAGTTAACCAACTGCTTGATCTCTATTAACGTTTTTCTAAAGCTTTGAATATCTGGAATACCACTGCCATCCACATCTTCTAATGTATTTTGCAATTGGGATGCCAAGGCATAAATATATTTGGGATCCAAGATGCGTTCCAAGAAATTATTATAAAGTTCGTACAATCGTTTTTCTGCATACAAACGATAATTATCCACATTAAATGCTTTGTAATGGGCCTCGCCAATCACGCGTGATTTAAGAGGGGTCCGATCTTTCAAAAAAGAATCCGGAAAGGCAAAATTAAATAGGTATTTTGCAACTTTTTGCAAAGCCCCTGCATCTCTGGAATTTGCCAAATTATTATACAAGGTTGTGCGGTCTTCCAGCATTAACATGGCATCAACAAACCCTTCCAAAGCCAAAAATTCTGGGGTCGATGTTGGGTCCAAAACCATCCGTTGTTTTCCTGGTAATTCTGGTATCTTAGGCAATTCTGTCCGCATAATTTTTTCGGCCTTTGCGTTGAAAGACATATACATCGGGCGGGCAATAATCAAGTTATAGATATCATAAACTTCCTGATCAATTTTTTCATTTAAATCACTGAACCATGACGACGGTAAAAAGATGCTGTTAATGCGATATTGGGAAGCCTTTGAAACCAATTCCAAAACTGTTTGGGCGCGTTTTTCAAATAAAAAGCTTCCGATTTGTTTTTCAGAAATTTGGGTCCCCCCCCGCAATTGCAAATCATGCAAAATTTTGGCAAAGGATGGTTGTACTTCTGACAGACTTTTACGCACACTGCGTTGTCCAAAATATAAAGATAATGTTCCCAAAATAACCGTGATGATAATCCCGATTTTTAAATAACTTATTGTTCTGTTTGTTGTTGTCAAAAACCGATTGATGGGGGCTGCAATCCCCTCTTCTTGAAAAATCTTTTTGGCAAATAAATCCTTTAAAAACAAAAGTTTTATTTTACGTTTCCAGGACGATTCTTCTGGCACATCGTCCCCAAACTGTACACTTGAAACCGGGTCAACATTGGCATTTCCTGTTAAATAAATTCCCCGTAAAGAAAAGTGATCGCGGTAATCATCAATCTTAAAAATGCGATCAATATATTTTTGGGCTCCTTCTTGAACAGCTTCAAAAGATTGGGGAAAGATCATGACATCATCACGATATTCTTCTGTACGTCCCCTTGAAAAAATACGCAAAACAGATTCAAACAAATATCCATAAATTGACTTAAAAGCCTCCCCAATCCATCGGGGGTTATAGTTCATATCTGTTGCATAAGGATTCGACCATCCCATAATTTCATTATGGGTATTGGGCATCAGTTCATTACAGTACCCTTTGAATCCAGCAATTTTATCGCATTTTGTAATCAAAATATAAATGGGGAGTTTCACCCCCAAATATTTTTCCGTCTTTATGAGTTGATTTGATAAAGCGTCGGCTTTTTGACGCAATACTTCGTCCGTTAATTTATTTCTTCCGACAAAATAACTGGCAGGAACGGTTAAAATCAAACCATCCAAAGGTCGTTTGCCACGTATTTTGGATAGATTTTTCAAAAGAGTCACCCAATCAGACCCCTTCGATGCTTGCGGATCTGAAAAAATGTTATAACCGGCTGGATCAAGAATGATTCCTTTTTCATAGAACCACCAATTTAAGGCCGGGCCCTTTTCCGGAAAGCCAAATTTTGGACTATCAATCGGGTGCGGTATATTCAGATTCTGAACAACTGTGGATTTACCTGATTCTGTGTCCCCCACCAACATATACCAAGGAACTTTATACGCATAATTTGACCCACCGATGCGTTCTTTTAAACACTTTTTAACCTCGGCAAAAGATGTTTTAATGGCCCCATCCGGTTGAAACCCTAAAGCTTCAAATATTTTTTTGACCAGTCTTAGAACCTCTGGAAATTTCTCACGAGCATAAGCCTTTATTTTATCCAGGCCCATTTCTGTAGAATTTTCTTTCGTCGTAAAATATTTTTTATAAAATTCAGTTTCTTTTAAGACAAACTTGCGACGCCCCTTCATACCCGTTCCAGCGAAAAAAGCCACAAGCAGAAAAATTGCAATTCCCAAAATAAGAATAAACAACAGTAACTGTGGAAGGTTATTTGTTAACTGGCTGCCGGTCATTGTTTTTGAACCCAATAATTAACTTGATCTACCAAATTTTCCATATCGTTTGTTTCAGTCGTCCATACAACTTGTGATAAAATCAAAAAGGCGGCAAACGCCCCACACAAGCCCATAACCCAATTTTTTGTAACAGGCATATTCGCCGCATCGCGTTGATCAATTGTGTGTTGATAGGCTTGCGGAAACAATTCAGAAACACCTTCTAAAACAGCTGGAGAATCTTGCATTAAATGCGTAAATAGTTGCGTACGGCATTTTTTCAGCGCACCTTTTTCATCACCATCGCGGTAACGTCCCTTAAACCCCAACCCAAGGGCAAGCAAATACATAACGCCAATATCCGCGTTTGCAGAATCACGCATACTTAAAAAATGATTCAGGTTTTTAAAAACCTTTTCCCCTGCAACCTGGCTGTTGAAAATCTTTGATTCCAAAAGATTATTTTCCCATTCGTCCTGACCAACCCATTTTAGATTGATAAATGTTTCATCCGCCAAAGCAACCATAATATATTGGGCTTCGCGGTAATAACGGGCCGCATACCCGCCCCCATGTTTTTCAACATATTGGTACTGGGCGTCAAGAAGTTTATAAAGGCGACTATGAATTTTCTTTGCAAGCGATTCACCATCTTTTCCATCTTCACCTGATGTCAGGAATTCTCCGGATAACGCTGATGCTTTAAGCATCACAATTTCTTCATAAAAAGTCTTAAAGTCCTTTAGAATAAGTGACTTTATAAGCTTTTCATGTCGCATATGATATTCCTCCTAAAACTTCTTAGCCTGCAGTATGTAAAACAATTTCAGCAGGGCGTGTACCTTGGGAATCAGACAAATTAAAAATCTGAAGTTTTTCCCCAGCTTTTATATATTCTGGATCAATTCTTACTTTAACAAGCAATCTGCCACGACTCATTGTCAAGCCCATGTCTGCAACTTGTTCAACAATTTCACGAGAGGCCCCAAGAACCCTTTTTTCTCTGGCACTTTCCGCCACAGATTCAGAGGCAATAACCGCAGCCTTCATCCAATCTGCCGCCATCTTTGGGGATATATCTGAACTGATTTTCAACCCTAAGACAAGATAACCTGTATGTAACCACTCTGCCTGCATTTTCTTTTCAAACAATCGATCTGATAACGTAAAGGGCATGGAAATTGACGCATTGCGAACCAAATCCAACATACGATTTACAAATGAAATAACTGGGGTAAAGGTTGCCCGCAAATCATTGTGGTTATAAGGATCAAAAATGGGCGGCATATGCCCCTTACTTAAAGAACAAAACACCCCAGCTGCAATAGACAGTTCACGGTACGCCATAAAGGGATGGGATATTTCTGCAAACAATAAAGCCTCCAGCCCAAGTAATCGGCTGACAATAATATCATAAGTTTTTTTATATTGATCAATGATTGGGGCTGTATCTTGTGTCGCAGGCGCCTGTAATCTTTCAGACAAATAAGAAACTCGTTTTCTTAATGACTTAACAACATCCCCCAAAAGTTTTCCAATAGGGCCGTCCCGACGAATTGTTGTAAAGGGGGGAATGAAATCTTCCATCACAAAAGCATCATCTTTAAAGCGCACCCGCATCAATGGGAAACTTGCATATCTTGAAGATATATCATCACCAGGAAACAAAGAAACTTTTAAAGACAGGCGGGGAACGGATATGGGGCTTTCCCCAGTATTTTCGTCGGGGACTGCCTTCCCTTCAACAGATTCATAACGCGGGAAATCCCCTTCACTGTTGGCTGAATCTTCGTGACGCTTTACCACGGCCAGATGAATCATCATTGATTTTTCTTCAAGCTGGTCCTTATATTCATTGATATCAAGTTCAATTCTTTTTTGCTCGTTTGCCTCTTTTTTAACAATACTGCCATCTGGCATTACCGCCAAAATTTCTTGGACACGAATGACACCACTGGTAAATGCGGCCTCATCCAATTGCAAGTAACGAACACCCCAATAAAATGGCGTTGACATGCTTAAGTAGCAAAGGGATAACTGTTGATATTCCAACCGCATTTGCTGGTAATGCTGGGGGTATAATAACATCCCTTCATGCCATTGAACGGGATCGACTATCTTGAAAGTTTTTTCCATATATACGCCTTGGTGCCCTGAATATTTAAGTTATTTCATAAATTTTGATACAAAAACCAATACTTTATCGTACATTTAAGTCGCCGATAAGACAAGCCTTCAAAGAAAAAAAATACGCTTAATACAATTGGTTAATACTTGTGATTGAAACTTTTAGAAATGGTAGCGAGGGAGGGACTCGAACCCCCGACACGCGGATTATGATTCCGCTGCTCTAACCAGCTGAGCTACCCCGCCATTTGGGTATATTCTAGACACGCTTGAAAGGTGTATGAGACTTCTATACTGTGTTATGGTATAGATTGTCAATAATAATGTAGGGGGACCCTATGAAAAAACAAACAAAAATTGCCCCGTCAATTCTTTCTGCGGATTTTTCCAGGCTTGGCGAAGAAATAAAAGCTGTTGAAAAAGCTGGCGCTGACTGGATTCATCTTGATGTTATGGATGGGCATTTCGTGCCCAATATTACCATTGGGCCTGATGTTATAAAATCACTCCGTCCTTATACAAAATTATTTTTTGATGCCCATTTAATGATTCAACCTGCCTCTCCCTATATCGAAGCTTTTGCAAAAGCCGGCGCTGACAGTATCACAACCCATATAGAGTTAGATGAGGTTAATAAAAATATCGAACTTGTTAAAAAATATGGGAAAAAAGTTGGCCTTTCGCTTAACCCCGATACGCCCTATGAACACCTGTTGCCTTACTTAGATGATATTGATTTGATTCTGGTCATGACAGTTCATCCAGGTTTTGGGGGGCAAAAATTTATTGAATCTCAGTTAGACAAAATTCAAGCACTGCGGCAGAAAATTGATAAAACAGGGCGGGATATTTTATTAGAAGTTGACGGGGGAATCACCTCAGAAACAGCCCAACTTGCGGTTGCAGCTGGGGCCGATATTTTGGTGGCTGGCACCGCTGTGTTTAAAGGCAAAGATTACAAGAAAAATATGAATGACTTAAGATAGTGCCCCGCACGCCAGAGAATGCTTACGGACTTTCTGCAAATGCATAATCTTCCTTTTGAAATTCAGGCGTTGGGTCATTTGGATCTGCCTTATTTTTCTTACGCAAGTCCCTAAGTTTTGCCCGGATGCCAAACTGGATATCTTTCGATTCCTTTGGCCAAGTTATAAATTGTGCGGACTTACGGGCCTGTTTAATAA
>CAJXSI010000036.1 GCA_913061155.1 uncultured Alphaproteobacteria bacterium | reverse complement strand
TTCTGTTTTTCTGTTTACTTTCCTTATTTTTATTAAATCCGTCGTAAAATCACAGAGGAGGACTGGGAAAACTAGGCCAGTATGATAGAATGAAATTCTGGTCTAAACATTCCAGTCCGCCGTAGGCGCGATGGCGGGGTGGGACAACAGAACTTGTTGATAATGGCAAAACAGGTATCCTTGTTCCTGTGAAATCCCCGGATATTCTGGCAGATGCCTTGATGGAAATTATGAAAAACAAGGACCTAATGTTACTTGGTAAGGCTGGACGTGAAAAGATTGAAAAAGAATTTAGTATTAACAGTTGCGTAGATAAATATAATAAAGTCTACGATAGGATTTTGAGAAAATAATATGTGTGGATTTACAGGATTTATAGATTTTAAACGCGAATACAAAGCAAGCCAACTTGATAAAATCACCCAAAAAATGGCAGCTGAAATAGACTATCGCGGTCCAGATGATTGGGGTGTTTGGTCAGATGAATCTTGTGGTGTTTCGTTGGGTCACCGTCGTTTATCCATTCAAGATTTATCCCCTTTGGGTCACCAGCCGATGCAGTCAGTTTCGGGTCGTTATTGGATGGTTTATAATGGGGAAGTCTATAATGCCCCCGATATAAGGCAAGAACTGGAAGGAAAAGGTTGTCAATTTAAAGGGTCTTCAGATACAGAGGTTATGTTGACAGCCTTTGATGTTTGGGGGGTGAAAAAATCTGTCCAGAAATTTATTGGTATGTGGGGTTTTGCTTTATGGGATCGGCAAGATAAGGCCTTAATTTTGTGCCGTGACCGCCTTGGTATTAAGCCGGTTTATTGGGGGATGAATAAACATACTTTGTTTTTCGGATCATCATTGAAAAGTTTCAGGTCTCATCCACAGTGGGCGCCGGGATTGGATAAAGATGCTTTGTCTTCATATTTCAGGTTTAGTTATGTGCCTGCCCCTTATTCAATTTATCAAGGGGTGAAAAAACAAAAACCGGGGACAATTATTACAATAAAATCACAAGATAATATTCAAGAAGAAGAATATTGGTCAATGCAAGATGTCTATAACAAAGGGCAGACGGCCCCTTTAGAAATTTCTGATAAAGACGCGATTGATCAATTAGAAGTTATTTTAAAAGATGCGGTCGATAAACGTATGTTGGCAGATGTTCCATTGGGCGCATTTTTATCTGGCGGATATGATAGTTCTTTAGTCGTGGCCTTAATGCAATCACAAAGCCAAAAGCCAGTTAAAACATTTTCAATAGGCTTTAATGAGGCTGATTATAACGAAGCCCAACATGCAAAGAAAGTCGCAGCCCATCTTAAAACAGATCATTATGAATTATATGTCAGCCCAGCACAGGCCCAAAGTGTTATTCCCGATTTACCAAAATATTATGATGAACCTTTTGCGGATTCATCCCAAATACCAACTTATTTAGTATCAAAATTGGCCCGTCAACATGTGACTGTAAGTCTTTCCGGGGATGGAGGAGATGAGTTTTTTGCAGGATATAATCGTTATAGTTTGGGAATGGATGTTTGGCGCAAGTTACGAAAAATACCAGGGTTTATGCATAACCCCCTGTCTTTGGCTTTGGATAAAATGCCTTCAAATGTATGGGAATCTTTGGCGCAATTAATACCTGCCAGCAAGCGTCCAAAAAATATATCATCAAAAATACAAAAATTATCAGAAGTCCTTAAAATGGATTCCGGCATTGATTTTTATAAATCTTTGGTCAGTCAGTGGATTCATCCTGATATTTTGGTTCAGGGGGGGCAAGAAAAAGATTTGGATCTATGGAATTTGAAACCACAAGGATCCAACTTTACCAGCCATATGCAATTATTGGACAGTCTAACTTATTTGCCAGATGATATTTTGACAAAAGTTGATCGGGCAAGTATGGCAGTAAGCTTGGAAGCGCGGGTGCCACTTCTGGATCACCGAGTTGCTGAATATGCTTGGCAATTGCCCCATAATATGAAAGTCCGTGATGGAAAAAGTAAATGGATCTTGCGTGAATTGCTGTATCGTTATATTCCAAAAGAAATGATGGAGCGGCCAAAAATGGGATTTGGGGTTCCGATTGATTCTTGGCTACGGGGTGATTTGCGTGATTGGGCCGAAGATTTGTTAAGTGAAAAATCTTTGAATAAGACAGGTATTTTAAACCCAGATCCTATCCGGGAAAAATGGATTCAGCACACAAAACATCATAAAAATTGGCATTATTCTTTATGGCCAGTTCTTATGTTTGTTGCCTGGCATCGGTATTATAAATAAGAAAGGAAACAAAATGAGAGTTATTATATTTTTAATGTGTCTGTTCTTAAGCCAAGTTTCTACGGCAGCACAGAAAAAACATCACCTGGAGAATTTGGCAGTTTTAATTCCTTCGTGTGATAAGTATGCCGAAGCTTGGCCTGGATTTTTCAAGTTATTAGATAAGTATTGGCCTCAGTTAGATAATAAAATTTATTTGATTGGTGGACATAAAAAATTTGAAAGAAAAAATCTTTATAATATTAGTATCGTGAATGAAAAAAGTTGGTCTGATAATGTTTTACAAGTTTTGAATATCATTGAAGAAGACTACGTTATGATTTTCCTTGAAGATTATTATATTACTAAGCCTGTAAATCAAGAAAACCTGATTAGATATTATGAAATAATGAAACAAGAGGGCGCAGCCAATCTTGTTTTGGCGCCGGGAGAATACCTTAATAAGCACCCTGTGGAAAAGGGATTGGCCTATATGAAGCCTGAACAACCTTATAGGACATCATTACAAGCGGTCATATGGAAAAAAGATATCTTGAAAAAACTGTTAAAATCAGGGGAATCACCTTGGGAGTTTGAGTTGGTAGGAACCGTTAGAACTCATGGGATGAAGGAACCTTTTATGATTTCTACTGATAAACCCATTCCTTATTCTGGTGTAATTAGGAAAGGCCATTGGTGGCGTGATATTGATAGTTTAATAGAAAAAGAAGGAATCGTCTTAGATCGGAAGCTGCCAAAAGAGAGTTTTTTCAGAGAAAAATATATAGAAATAATGGGTTGGATATCTGTAAATATTAATCAACCTATTAAAAGGTTTTTTGGACTTGAGCACAAAACTTTGACCACTGGATGGTTTTAGCGCATAAGAAAAATTCGGCCAAGTTTTTACAACCAGCTTTCCCTAATATTTATGGGGAAGGCCAGGGTATGGAAAAAAGCATGAAAAACAATAAAGTATTACTGCATTTTCAGAAGATTTTTATGTGACTTAGAACCCGGGGATAGAAATTCAAAATCACCGTTCTGGTATTTTTATAAGAATAGGTAAGATTAAGCCCCGTATCTTGGGTGATAAAAAACAGCTTTAATTTATTAAGGCTGCAGATTTATTCATCAATACCGTCATACCTTTGCCGTCAGAAGATTCATCAACAATAGACTTATTATTCTTCAGAAGGCTCATCAACAGAAACTTCATCAACAGAAACTTCATCAACAGGGACCCCTGCAGAATTTTCCATTTGATCTTCGTTTAAGTCATTTTCTACAGCTTCATCATCTTCGCGAATACAGTCAGCCGATACCACTTTTTCTTTATCATCGATACGGAACAAACGCACACCTTGTGTCTTGCGACTTGCAATGCGAACTTGGTTGATGGGGCTACGGATTAATTTGCCGCCATTGGTCACCAACATAATATCATCGCTGTCTTCGACGATGACAGAGGAAACCATAAGGCCGGTTTTATCTGTAATTTCCATATTGGCAATACCCATTCCCCCACGGGAAGATAAGCGATATTCAAATGTGGATGATCTTTTTCCGAACCCTTTTTCTGTAATGGTTAACAAGAATTGTTCGTTTCCTTGCATTTCATTAAAGCGTTCTTCGGTTAAGTTAACCGTTGGAATATCAGAGTCTTCGGACCTTAATGCACGGGATTTTTTCAAGTATTCGTCCCGTTCTTCAACAGTAAACTTACTGTGTTGAAGAATGGACATCGAAATAATATGATCATCCTTGGTCAGTTTTATACCCCGAACCCCCATGGAATTGCGGCCTGCAAACACACGGATATTTGTTACAGGGAAACGGATACATTTTCCTTGATGGGTTGCCAAAAAGACATCTGAATCTTCGTCGCAAACAGATACGTTCACAAGGGATTCCCCACTATCTAACTTCATGGCAATTTTACCATTGGAACGAATATTTGTGAAATCTGATAATTTATTGCGACGTACAGTTCCTTTGCTTGTGGCAAACATAATGTCCAAGTTTTCCCATTGGGATACGTCTTCAGGCATGGCCATAAGGGTCGATATATTTTCATTTTTGGACAAAGGCAAGATATTAACCATGGCTTTCCCTAAAGATGTGGCAGAACCGATTGGCAGCATATATACCTTTAAGGCATAGGTGATCCCATGGTCAGAGAAAAATAGAATCGGCGTATGTGTGTGGGCAACAAAGACACTTTCGACAAAGTCTTCATCCCGTGTTCCCATACCAGAACGACCTTTCCCACCGCGGCGCTGTGCCCGGTAAGTTGAAAGCGGAACACGCTTGATATAACCTTTGTGACTGACCGTTACGACCATATCTTCCTGTTGGATCAAGTCTTCAGTCGCGGTTGTGATATCTTCGTCAGAAAAATCTGATTTACGTGGGGTTGCGAACTTGTCTTTTACCTCCACTAGCTCCTCTTTCAAGATACGGAACAGGTGGTCTCTATTACTTAAAATGGAAAGGTATTCTTTTATTTGTTCAATAATACCATGTAATTCATCAGATATTTTATTGCGTTCCAGACCAGTTAAGCGGTGTAAGCGCAAATCTAGAATAGCCTTGGCCTGAACCTCGCTTAGTTGATATGTTTCAGGGTCAGGTTGATTTTCATCTAGAATTTCAACCAATCGAATCAAAGGTTTTATATCTTTTGTTGGCCATTGTTTTGTGATTAATTGTTCCCGCGCAACTGCCGGATCTTTTGCTGCCCGGATAATGGCAATGGCTTCGTCAATATTGGCCACTGCAATGGCAAGTCCCAATAATGTATGGGCCTTATCACGGGCTTTGCGAAGTTCAAAACGCGTACGACGCGTAATAACTTCTTCGCGGAAACGGATGAAGTTTTTAATAATGTCTTTCAACGACATTGTCTCGGGCTTGCCACCATTTAATGCCAGAGTATTAATTCCAAAGCTTGTTTGAACAGGCGTGTGCTTGTAAAGTTGATTTAGAACAACAGAGGCATCAGCATCTTTTTTAATTTCAATAACAACACGCACCCCATTACGGTCGGATTCATCGCGCAAATCGGAAATACCTTCAACAATTTTTGCATTCACTGTTTCCGCAATACGTTCAACCATGCGGGCTTTGTTAACTTGGTAAGGGGTTTCTGTGATGATAATGGCTTGGCGATCTTTACGAATTTCTTCAATATTTGATTTACTGCGCATTATAATGGACCCACGTCCAGTTTTAAAGGCATCTAAAATACCACGACGCCCTAAAATAGTTCCCCCAGTTGGGAAGTCAGGGCCTGGTACAATCTGCATTAATTCTTCGATGGAAATATCATGGTTATCAATATACGCACAACAGGCGTCAATAACTTCCCCCAAGTTATGAGGCGGAATATTTGTGGCCATGCCGACAGCGATACCACCAGCCCCGTTTACAAGAATATTTGGGAATCTTGCCGGAAGAACCGTTGGTTCTTTTGAACTTTCATCATAGTTTGCCTGGAAATCAACTGTATCTTTGTCAATGTCATAAAGCATGAAATGGGCAGGGTGGGAAAGGCGTGCTTCGGTATAACGCATTGCCGCTGCTTCATCCCCATCCATGGAACCATAGTTTCCTTGCCCGTCAACCAAAGGGACGCGCATAGAAAAGGGTTGGGCCATCCGGACCATGGCATTGTAAATAGAGGCATCGCCATGGGGATGATATTTACCCATAACGTCCCCGACTACGCGGGCAGATTTTCTGTAAGGTTTATTGTAATCAAGACCGCCTTCTTTCATAGAGAAAAGAATACGGCGATGAACTGGTTTCAAGCCATCTCTGACATCTGGAAGGGCGCGTGAGACGATGACGCTCATGGCATAGTCCAAATAGGACTTTTTCATTTCGTCTTCAAGAATGATAGGAATAATCGAAGAAGTTGAATTCAAATCTTTAATGTTATCGCTCACTTAATATACCTCTGTAATCCAAATTAAATCTTAAAAAGGGATGTCATCATCTAAATCATCATACTTCCCCGTCGTTGATGATGTGTCTGGAACTGATTGGTTCATGCTTTCTGGGCCAGGATCTTGATTTAAGGCGCCAAAGTTGCTGCCCGAAGATCCTTTGGAATCAAGCATTGTCAATTCCCCACGGAATTTTGGCAACACAACTTCTGTTGTATACTTTTCTTGACCAGTATTGTCAGTCCATTTTCTGGTCTGTAACTGACCTTCGATATAAAGTTTCGATCCTTTTTTAACGTATCTTTCAACAACTTCAGCCAACTTATCATTGAAAATAACAACGCGATGCCATTCTGTGCGTTCGCGGCGTTCGCCTGTATTTCGGTCTTTCCAATTTTCAGAAGTTGCCAAAGAAAAGGTTACAATTTTTGCCCCATCTTGGGAATGGCGAACTTCGGGGTCGCGACCCAGGTTTCCTACAATAATTACTTTGTTTACGCTGCCAGCCATATATGTTTGATCCTTAAATTTTTGATTAAATAAGATGAAATTACTATAGACGACCTGCGGCAAAATCACAAGGTATAAAGTCTATTTATTTGGGAGGGAATTTGATAAGGTGGTGGGCACTACAGGATTCGAACCTGTGACCCTCTGATTAAAAGTCAGATGCTCTACCGGCTGAGCTAAGTGCCCTCACCACGTGGTCAATATAGTTAGGATGGTCTTGAAGGTCAACAGTAAAATGCAAAAAAGGCAAAATTTTATTTTAGTTCATAGAAAAAACCCTGTCAGAAATAACTAACAGGGCCTTTAAAACAATCAATTAATGTGACGATTAGTCAATCAATTGAAGGTTTGCAGCAGCTTGACGACCTTTTTGTGTCGCAACTTCAAAGCTTACTTTTTGGTTTTCTTGTAAACCAGTCAAACCAGCTTTTTCAACAGCGCTGATATGAACGAAAACATCACTGTTTCCGTCTTCTGGTGTAATGAATCCAAAACCTTTAGTTGGGTTAAACCATTTAACAGTTCCAATAGCCATATTATTCTCCTTAGTGCTAATTAGATTAAAAATCGCAATGATGATGAAGTCAGGTCTTTAGGTTAAAAATACAGGAAATAATACTTGGCGTTCGAATATTCTGGAACTGTAAAGTCAAGAAAGTCGTAGAAAGTAGAATTACGTATTAATCAAATTGAGCCCATCCCCAGTTACATTACTTAGGCTGAATATAGTGCATGTCATTTCCAATTTCAATTAGAAATATGAAAATAAGTGAACTTTTATGCCAATGGTTTCATAAAAAGGCTGTAATAAATATTTTTTATTAGAATATGGGACGGTTGACCGTTAAAAATAAATAGGTAATACTGTCAGTTATATAGTATTTAACAGGGTATAAAATTCAGTAGGGGCATCATGAAGTTAATCAAACTATTTATTGTTTTCGCAGTCATATCAAATCCGTTTACCGCCGTATCTAGAACAGAAGGTGGAAGGGGAACAGTACATGTTATTTCGCGTGGAAGTGACGCTGCCGCGGCAAGCGCAGCAGGAGCCGCCGTCGCGGATTACCATGAAATGGATATTCCAGACGTTCGGGAATCAGATAGAAACTTAAGAAAAGAATCTGTTGTCAGAGCCCTAAGAAGGGGGGCTGCCGATGCGTCTTTGGATGTTGGCCGCCCGTTATCACGCGTATTTATGTCTTCAGGAGAAAAGTCAGACGTTAGGCTTTCTGTGCCAACAGGTGCCTTTGTTAATGGGGACAACAAGCTTTTTTACGATAAAGACCGTCAACCAAAAGAAGGGTCAGAGCCGTTACCATTTGCGAGAGCTACCCAAAAAAGTGCGGGGCACCCCTATCCAGAATCCCGAGTGCCAAATTATAGCGAACCTTTAAATGCCGTGGATTATTTAAATAGCAAAATGTATACCCCAAGGGAGTTATGCTTAAAAAGCAGCCGTGATGCCATTACAGCTGGAGAACCAGCAAGGTGTATTTCATTAATGAATGACCTTCTTGTTAAAATAAACGCTGGTTTTGATAAGCTTTCGGATCACGCAGGAATTCACAAAATTTTTTATGAATATCAGGTTGTTGCAAATACATGTGTAAGAACTTTTGAAAAGAGTGATTGTGATATGAAAAATTTTGGCAAGACTGTTTACCAAAGGGCACAGTTATTAAATAAAAACTTTCAAAGTTTAACTTGGGCATACAACGTATATCTTAAAGTTTCCCGTACGGATGGAATGGGGTTGGACTTTTTAGGTCTTGATGCTTCTTTTGGTGCAGCAGCAAGTGCCCCGGCACCATCGGCACCACCGGCCAGACCAAGTGCAGC
>CAJXSI010000035.1 GCA_913061155.1 uncultured Alphaproteobacteria bacterium | reverse complement strand
GTGGCAGAGGCGGCTTTTGCTTCATCTCTCTCTTTTTCTGCTGCTTCGGCTGCTGCACTCGTTGGTGCGGCGCCTCCTGAAGATGCGGCGGCAGCGCCACTTGTCTTTGCTTTTTCTGCAACTAACTCTGCTTCTAATACTGCAACACGAGCTTCTGAAGCTCCTGCTCTTCTAAAATAGCCTTCTTTTTCCGTTTTGGATCTTACTGCCTTCTCTGCAAAAGCCAAAAATGCCCTGCTTGTTGCAGCATCTCTAGCTTCACGCGCCTCTGCAGTAGCTGCAGTTGCAAGCTTTGTTAAGGGAGAACCACCAGCAACACCAGCTGCCAAAACCCTTCCCATTGTCCCTGCTTTACGTGGACCTGCAGATTGAAAAAATTCTTCTGCTTGTTGATCTGCGTACACTTCTCCAAATAATATAGAAAAAAGAATAATTAGAATTAATTTATACATCATCATTCCTTATATTTTGTAACTAAATCCAGCCATAACTGTCGTTACAGTTGGTTTGATATTGGTTGTAATTATGTGGTCATTTTGCTGTACTTTAGAAACCCTGAAATTTCTGTACACTGTATGATCTAAATCAAGACGCGTGCTAAGTTTTTCAGTCATTGAAATTTTTATCCCCGCCCCAAACGCAAATCCTGCGGCTGTAGTACTTCGACTGGTAGATAAAAAACTTCTATCTCCACCTGGACCTGCTTCACTATAGTTATCTTCCATTTTATAGGTAAATTTAGAAATACTTACACCAGTTTTTAAATTAAGCAAGATATCTTCCTTAAGGTAATAGCCCGGCATTATGGTGAAAGCCATCGCATGTTTTCTGGATAAGACATCACTGAATTTGCTACCATCATTTGTGTCACTAAATTTATACTTAGTCTTATGATTATCAAAAATGATTGAAAATTCGGTTCCTAAATACCATTTCTGTGCAAAAGTACTGCCATAACCAGCATGGACTGAACCTGCGGAATTATTTGATTTTAATTGTGGAGAGAAGCTAACCCTATGACTTGGCCCCCTTGCACCGGTTGTCGGATTTATAATGCCAACTTTTTCTTTCGCATCTAAACTGGAATACCCAGCTGAGGCACCAACGTAAAAACCATCAAAATTTGAATTTGATTGGGCGGATAATGTAATCGTACTTGTGACGGCAAGGACCGTACCTATTAAAATCTTATTCATGCTATATCTCCATACTCCATGTGGGAAGGCCAATAAACTAGAATAAACGCCTAATTTCAAAGTCTAATATTACAGGGATTGCATGCCTTAATTGCATTCACGGAATTAAACCTATTGTTTCCGGGGGGTTCTGGGGATTTTTAAGTATTGATAAATAGTAATTTTTTTTTATTTAAACTGGTTAAATACAGAATATTTCAAATAAAGGAATGGAAAATAAAAGTATTCGGAAGGCCTTAACGCTTTCTTTTTTTCAAAGAAAGAACAACATCATCGATTATATCACGGACAGTAACGTAATCTTCAAGCTGTTTACCTTTAAGAACTTGGTGCGGCACCATTTTTAATTTTTGCGGGTTAATTTGCTTGCCTTTATAATGCACCTCGTAATGCAAATGCGCGGCTGTTGCCCTGCCTGTTGCCCCAACATAGCCAATGACTTCGCCTTGCTTGACACGCTTTCCACGGCTTATCCCTTTGGCATATTTATGCATATGAGCATAAGCTGTTGAATATTCTGAATTATGTTGAACAAGGATATAGTTCCCATACCCCCCAAGACGTCCGTATTTTTTAATGACACCATCCCCTGCTGCCAGGATTGGGGACCCCCTTCGGGCGGCGAAATCCACCCCACGATGCATTTTTGTATAGCCCAGAATTGGGTGGCGTCGACGACCATAACCTGATGAAATACGTGCGCCTTTAACTGGTGTTCTTAGCAAGGCTTTGCGGACACCTTCCCCTTTTTCATTGAAATAGTCTTGACCCTTTGGGGCATCATATAAATATATTTTTGCCGGCCCGCCCGCAATATATAACGCAGCATAAATAACCACACCATCATCAACGTAACCCGTTTCTTCGTCATATGTTTTGTCATACATTACTTCAAAAGTTTCGCCTGGTTTGACCCCACGCTGAAAGTCGATGGAAAAACTATAGATCTGAATGATTTTATTAATTAAGTATTTTGATAAACCCACTTTTAAAGCATCCCGGTACAGACTGTCTTTTATCGTTCCCTGTACATAAATTGATTTTTTCTTTAATTTAAGGGGGACCCCTTCGGCGACAAAATTATTGTTTTCATCCCGCACAAGATTTAATTTTCTTTTGGCCCCATCAAACATCATAATAATTTTAACGGTGCTTAACATGCCAGATTCTTTGTCGCGAATACGCTTGAAATAGAAACGGTTTTTTCGATCAATTTTCTTTATATCGTAATATTGGGAAATGGCCTTTGTAATAAAAGAGATTTCTTTTTTATCATACTTATTGCGTCTTAAGAAAGTTTGTAAAGATTCTTTGTATCTTGGATTGTCATGTTTGAAAGCAGCGGGCTCATCCGAGGCAATATGAATGGCTGATTCTTTTGAGGCAACTTCTGACATGGCTTCGGCTTCTTCTAGGGCAGCCTCTTCCTCTTGCTCAATCGATGCTTCGATGCGTTCGTTTTCATGTTCTTGGATATTTTCTTCATAAATATCGTACCCTATAAGGAAAAGCCCCAAGGTAAAGCACAAAAGACCCAAAGTTATTTCAAGTGTTCTAAAACGCATTACTTAGATCCTGGGACACCTTTGGTTGTTGAATATTCAAAGTGAAATACCTCATCCGGATATACCATTTGGCGTATTTTGTGCGCTGCAGCCGCCGCCTCAGCAAATCCAGTTAAAATTAACTTTTGTTTATTTTCGTATGTTGCAACATCCCCAATGGCAAAAACACCTGCGGCTGATGTTTCGTTTGTTGTGGGCTTTACCTTAATATGGCTGTTGTCCAAACTTAATCCCCATTCGGATATTGGCCCCAAGTTCATCGACAAACCAAAGAAAGGAAGAAGGGTATCAGCGTCTAAGGCTTTTTCTTCGCCTTTAAGTGTTTTCACCATAACTTGTTCAAGCTGACCATCTTGACCTTTTAAACCAGACAATTGATAAGGGATAACCATTTCCACAACGTTACCATTTTTGGCAAGGTTTTCCAGTTTTTCGACACTATCTGGGGCAGCCCTGAATTTTGGACGACGGTGAACAACGTAAACTTTCTTTGCCAGTTCAGATAAAGACAACGCCCAATCAATGGCTGAATCGCCGCCGCCTGCAATCACAATTTTTTTGTCTCTGAATTGTTCACGGCTTTTGACAAAATAAAAAACACTTTTGCTTTCGAATGCTTCGATACCATCAAGGGGGGGACGGTTTGGTCCAAAGGCCCCAACCCCAGCAGCAATAATAATTGCCTTGGCATTAATTTTAACATTGCCACTTGTCATAATATCCCAACGATTATCTTCCGTTGGTGTGATGGCCACAACATTTTGCCCAAGGTGATACGTTGGATTAAAGGGGGCAATTTGTTTTTCCAGATTCTTAATTAAATCCCCTGCCAAAATTTCTGGGTGGGCTGGAATATCATAAATTGGTTTTTCTGGATATAACGCTGTACATTGGCCGCCGACTTCGGATAGGGCATCAATAACGTGACAATCCATCTTCATCATTCCACATTCAAAGACAGCAAATAATCCAACCGGACCTGCCCCAATTATGGCAACATCTGTTTTATAATTTCTCATAACTAAACATTCTCTATTTTATTTCGGAAGTTTTTATAGACAAGCCTGATATTAATATACTGGATCAAAATCAGATTTGCATCTTATAAAAAGTAATTCTATATTATATGGGCTTGTTGTGAAATCCATATATAAATAAGTTTGGTATAACATAGTATTCAAGTACAAATTTGTCTATAGTGAATTACATGTCGATACTTTTTTTACATAAATACAATATTTCTGATTTACAAGAAACCAAAAAACTTTCCGAAAAACTGGGTGAACTATTGACCCCCCGGGACATTGTGACTTTTTCTGGAAATCTGGGGGCAGGAAAAACAACTTTTGTGAAATTTTTAATCCAAAGCATTGTAAAACAAGAAATTCCTGTGACCAGCCCAACCTTTAATTTGGTTCAAATATATGAAACCAAAAAGTTCCCTATTTGGCATTTTGATATGTACCGATTAAGGGACAGTGACGAAGTTTTTGAACTAGGGTATGAAGAAGCCCTATCTGAAGGTGTCAGTTTAATTGAATGGCCAGAAAAGATGCAAGAATTTTTGCCGAAAGATAGACTTGATGTTATAATTAAAACCGTCGACGTAAATAAAAGAGTAATAGAGTTTATACCGCATGGCGAATGGAAAAATAGAACCCCTAAACAGGGCTGATTTAAGGCGGAATTTCCTGGAAGAAATTGGATGGGGGGATAAAGAACCAACATTTCTTGCCGGCGATGCGTCCAATCGGACCTATTACCGTATTACCAGTTCCCGTGGACATACCGCTGTGTTAATGGATGCGCATGAGCCAAGCGAAAAAATACGGGAATTTATGCAAATCGATCGCCTTCTTTATAGTATGGGCTATGCAGTGCCCGAAATTATTGCATCTGATTTAGATCATCGCCTTATTTTATTAGAAGACTTAGGGGATAAAACTTTTACGTTTTGCCTGGAAAATAATCAAAACCCATATGAACTTTATGAAGCAGCAACAAAGGTTATTATTGATCTTCACCAAAACTTTAAACACAAAAACAAAGTCATTCCTGTTTATGATCTTGCAACTTATCGTCGCGAATGTGACACCTTGCTTGATTGGTATTACCCGGCCATTATGGGGAAAAGTATTTCTTTGGATGCCAGAAATGAATGGTCAGAAATTTGGAATAACCTATTAACCCAAAAAATATCTTTGTCCCGAACTTTGGTTCTTAGGGATTTTCATGTGGATAATTTAATTTGGTTACATAAACGATCTGACCTTCAGCGATGTGGGTTATTGGATTTTCAAGATGCTTTGTTGGGATCTCCTGCTTATGATTTAGTTTCCTTATTTGAAGATGCGCGTCGTGACGTTTCCGGTTCAATGACAACAGACCTTTTGAATTTATATTTTAAAAATTTTCCAGAACTGGACCCCGAACAATTCATGAAAGAATATAATATTTTTGGGGCCCACCGAAGTGCCAAAATTATTGGGTATTTCACACGCCTTGCCCTGCGCGATAATAAAAAAAGATACTTGGATTTTATTCCCCGAACTTGGAAATGGTTGGAACAAGATATGCAGCATCCAGATTTAAAAGATATAAAAAACTGGATGGATAAACATATCCCAAAAGAAAAAAGGATGGTCCCAAATGTTTGAAATTAAAAAAGCAATGATTTTGGCTGCCGGATATGGCAAACGCATGCAGCCCATTACAAACAAGATTCCCAAACCCCTTGTTGAGGTTGGGGGTATTTCCGTAATCAAGCGATTACTGGATCAATTATATAATTCTGGCATTGAAGAAGTTGTTATTAACACAGCCCACCTTGCCAAGAAAATTCACGAACATTTAAAAGATTATAAAAAACTAAAGATTATTTTTTCTGATGAAGGCACGCCACTTGAAACAGGGGGCGGGGTAAAAAAGGCAATAGCCCACCTTGGGGAAAAACCATTTATTGTTGTAAACGGGGATGCGATTTTTCATGACAAGGGGCCAACTGTTTTTGACCAGCTTATGAAAAAGTGGCACCCAGGTATGGATATTTTATTGGCCCTTGTGCCTAAGGAAAATTCTTTGGGATTGGCAACCCCGGGGGATTATCATACAAAAGAAGAAAGCTTGATTGAACGCCGCAAGGAAGGGTTGGCCCCTTATTATTATGGGGGGGCACAAATTTTGCAGCCACGTCTTTTTACAAATCATTCAGATAATCATTTTTCTTTATTGGCGCTGTATGACAAAGCCGAAGAAAAAGGAACTTTATACGGAATTGAATATGATGGGTTGTGGTTCCATGCTGGAACACCCGAAGATCTTCAGGAAATAAATGACTGGTTTGCAAAAAACAAAGGGGAATAACCCCAATCTTTTTACCGTCCCAAGTGATCAAGATTTTCTTAAAATTCTTGCCCAATACCTATTAAAAAATACAACGCCTTTTGGTCTGGCAAAGTATACTATTTTTCTGCCCACCCAACGCGCCTGCAAAAAATTGGAAACCGAATTATTAAATCATGCCAAATCACAAGCCGTTCTTTTGCCAAGAATGGTTCCGCTGGGGCAAGTGGAAGAAGATGAATTGACTTTAACAAGTTTGGAAGGTAGCGAGTTTGGCTTCAACCTGCCCCCCATTATTACAAATGAAAAACGTCAAATTATTTTGGCAAAAATTATTTCTGGATTTTATAAAAATCAGAACACACCCGTGGCCACATCAAAAGCATCTTATCTGGCAACGCAACTGGCGCAATTAATAGACCAAATTGAAATGGAAGGTCTTACCCTGGATAATCTTGAAAATTTGGTCCCCCAGAATTTTGCAACCCATTGGCAAACAACCTTGGATTTTTTGAATATTATCAAAGATTTTTGGCCCAAAATTTTATCGGCTGAAAAGGCTATTGAATTTAAAAAATATCATCGCTTATTAATTGAAAAATTAATCCAAGAATGGGGAAAAAATCCCCCTAAAGACCCCATCATTGTGGCGGGATCCACAGGATCAATTCCTTCAACAGCTTCGTTAATCAATGTTATTTATGGGCTGGATAATGGCATGATTATATTGCCTGGACTTGATACATTTTTATTGTCAAAATCTGAGGCATCCCACCCCCAAAAAACAATGCAATCTTTGTTGGAAAAATTGGGTGCCTTCGCAGAACAAGTCAAAGTTTTTCCTGGATGCACAGAAAGCCATCGTCATAAATTTTTAAATTCTGTTTTTAATGATCAAGCAATTGATATAAATGAAAACCCTTTGTTCCAATATATTGAATGCGATCATGAACAAGAAGAAGCATCTGTTATTGCCGCATCCATCCGCAGCCATCTTGAAGACCCTAAGAAGATGATTCAGGTAATCACCCCAGATCGAAATCTTGCCGAACGCGTTATTAATGAATTAAGTAAATGGAATATTAAAACAAATGATTCCGGGGGGAAACCCTTAAGACGAACACCTTTAGGGGCCTTTATTTTGTTAACAGCAACCTGGTTAAAACCCCAACTTAAAACTGTTGATTTTTTGGCAACCTTAAAACACCCTTACGCACAAAAATATAAGTTTCTTGCCCACGCCTTGGAACGTTTTTATTTTAGGTCTGTATCAGCCCCCATTTTACCTTATCAACTTGATGAAAATATTGATGCTGTTTTGGAAAAAATTCCCCCCAAATTTCATCATGACTTACGGGATTTTTTGGCTGAATTATCTTATGTAAAAAATAAAATAATGACCTTAAGTAAAGATGCGACCCTATCTGATTTTTTGCGTGTCCATCAAGTTTTAATGGAATGGTTGGCGGATGACACCTATGACAGTTTTGAAAATATTGGCCATTCATCCGAATCAATTGCCTTTAATCAACTGTGGCAAAATCTTTCCAAGGAAGGCACCGAATTTGTGTTATCTGACAGCGATGATTACGGACCCTTTTTGGAATCATTTTTATTACAAATAAAGATTCGCCCGCACAAATCTTTGCACCCACGCATTCATATTTTAGGCTTGATTGAATCCCGATTAATGCGGAGTGACGTTGTTATTTTGGCCGGACTTAACGAAGGCACTTGGCCGCCAGAACCATCAAGTGATCCATGGTTCAATCAAGCCATGCGAAAACAATTTGGGTTACCCAGCCATGAACGACGCATTGGTTTAAGCTGTCTTGATTTTATACATGCTTGCGGAAATAAAGAAGTCATTATGACAAGATCCCAACGGGTAAATGGGACACCTGCCATTCCGTCAAGATTTTTATTAAAGTTGGAATCTGGATTAAAAAAATCAAATTTCCATTTAAATAAAGATCATCAGATTTTGTCTTATGTTCGTCATTTTACAAACACTGTAAAATCAAAAGCAATTTCTGCCCCGGTCCCTACCCCAGAATTAAAAGCGCGTCCCCGGAAATTATCTGTGACAGAAGTCGAAGTTTTATTAAAAGATCCTTATTCCATATATGCAAAACATATTTTGAAATTAAAACCTTTAAATGATTTAGATATTGAAGCCGATGCAAAAGAATTTGGCATCTTAATTCATAAAATTTTTCAGCTGCATATTAACAAGCAGACGTTTAATTTGGAAAATTTATTTTTAAAAGTCTTCCAAAATTCACCGCATAAAAAAATATGGTGGATTCGTATTCAACGTGCCTATGATTGGTTTTTATCCCAAGTCAAAGATTGTGATTTCAGCCATATTCATACTGAAGTTTTTGGTGACCTAACGTTTCAAAGTTTGGGGGGATCTTTCACTTTAACTGGGATCGCAGACCGCATTGATTGCCAAAAAAATTCTGTGGAAATTATAGATTATAAAACAGGTGCCATCCCCCTTGCAAAAAATATAAAAAATGGCCGATCTGCCCAACTGCCGATGGAAGGCATTATCTTAAAAGAAGGGGGCTTCAAAGGTATTGGAAAACTGGCTTTATCAAATTTGGTTTTTTGGCATGTCACAGGAAAACAAAACAAAGGGTCCCTTTATCCGATAAAAGATGATTTGGAAAATCTATTAAAAAACACAGAAAAAGGGTTAAAAAATTTGGTCCATCAATTTGACCAACAAGAAACACCTTATATGTCACACCCGCATGGTATTGAAGGGTATGGATCTTATAACCATCTTTCCAGAATTAAAGAGTGGCTAAATTAATGTCAGTTCATCAAGCCAATAGTGCCCAAAAAATTGCCGCCAACCCAGAAAATTCTTGCTGGGTAGAGGCCTCTGCTGGATCAGGGAAAACCAAAGTTTTAACGGACCGTGTTTTAAATCTTTTGTTACATGGGGCCGATCCTGAAAAAATATTATGCCTGACATTTACAAAAGCCGCAGCCGCTGAAATGGGAAATCGTCTGCGTCATCGATTATCAACTTGGGCCAACCTTAAGGATAAAGATTTATACAATGACTTGGAAAAACTGGTCCCAAAATGCCCAGAAAAATATATCCATGAAGCCCGTCATTTATTTGGAAAATTTATCGATACGCCGGGTGGTTTAAAAATCCAAACGATTCATTCATTTTGTCATGCGTTACTTAAAAAGTTTCCTTTAGAGGCAAATATTGTTCCCCATTTTTCTGTCATAGATGCAGAAGAACAAAGCACCCTTTTAAACAAAAGTTTTAAATATGCATTGGAAAACTGCTGTCTCTTATACACATCTGACGCTGCCGACGAGCGATCTAGTGTAGAT
>CAJXSI010000034.1 GCA_913061155.1 uncultured Alphaproteobacteria bacterium | reverse complement strand
AATTGAAGTTTTTTTCTGGACCCCGCATCAAGTGCGGGGCGACGAAACAAGGGGGCTAAATGGCCCTTTTTTAAGGAATAATACCTGTCTAAACTTCCTTATCTGGTACAGCCCCTTTTTTTATTATGCCTTATTTTTCATCTTTTTCTAATTCATCTCGTTCAATTTGTATGCTGATAGGCGTTGTGGATGTAACGTTAACGAAATCTTGCTTTTCATTTTCTTCGATTGGGCGTTGTCGACTGCGCCATTGAAAGAACAAAGCCAGGAAACCTGTCAAGGCCATAAAGAAAACAAACATACCGCGGGGGCCCATAATCTGCATGACCGCTGATGAAATCAAAGGCCCAAAAGAAGACCCAATGGAATAAGCAAACAACAATCCCTGCGTTGCCGCCAGAATTGCCTTGCTGTCGATACTGTCACAAGCATGGTTAATACTTATGGGGTAAAGGGTGAAACAAAATCCGCCCAAGAAAAAAGACACAACCAGCATGACCTTGAAAAAACTTGGGTCTGTAAAGGAAATAATAAAACTACATACCCCAGAAAGAATGGCCATGACCACCATCACACGGCGGCGATCAAAAGAATCTGAAAAACGCCCAACGGGATACTGCAAAGCCCCTGCCCCAAAAACAGTGGCAAACATAATCAAGGCGACTTGGGGGGCTTCAAAATTAATCGCCCTTAGGAAATAGGGATGTAGGCCATAAATACTTCCTGTAATCATCCCAGCACTGAAACAGCCAAGAACCCCTGTTGGGCTTATTTTATATAGATTATAAATACTTAAGGCATCTGGTTCTTCCAACTTTGGATCTTTTGCCCGTGTCATAGACAGGGGGATAACGGATAAACTTGAAAGAATTGCCGCCGTTGTAAAATGTAAAACAGATTCAATCGAAAACAAATCCAACAATAAACTTCCGGCTGATTGGCACCCATATAAAGTAATCATGTAAATGGACAAAAGCCTTCCACGGGTTGATTTATCTGCCCCGCTCAAGAGCCAACTTTCGATAATTAAAAATAAACCAGATGTGCAAAATCCTGTGATAAAGCGCAAAAGCAACCATATAGTCGCATCAAAAGTAAAGCCTAAGGCCAATGTTGATGCAGCAACAGCAGATGCGAAAACAGCATAGGCCCGGATATGGCCAACACGGGTAATGAACGGATCAATCCGAAAAGCCCCCAGAATCTGGCCCAAAGCATATGTTGCCCACATGGCCCCAACAAGGGTAACCGTCGCCCCTTCTTGTTCAAGACGAACCGGAACTAAAACATTTAACAGGCCATTCCCCAGCATAATAACGCCAAGACTTATAAGGGGGGACACAAACTTTGCAATGAAACCTATCATTTAATACCTAAACTTTATAAATAAGCGTAACAAAATATCAACGTGTAATCATCCCATAAAAATAAATAATTACAAAGCGGCAATAATGATACTTCAAGTCTCAGGTATCATTTTCAATATTAAAAGTAAATAGGGAAAATATTATTTCAAGATGTGACTTAATAGTTTTGATAATGAACTGTGCAAATCTTTACGTTCAACGATTAAATCAACCATCCCATGATCTAAAAGATATTCAGATGTTTGAAATCCTTCGGGTAGTTTTTCACGGATGGTTTCTTCGATGACCCGCTTTCCAGCAAATCCAATGGTTGCCTTTGGTTCTGCAATCGCGATATCCCCAAGCATGGCAAAAGAGGCCGACACCCCCCCAGTTGTTGGGTCTGTCAATAAAACGATATAAGGCAACTTGGCTTCACGAATCATTTGAACGGCAATGGTGGTACGCGGCATTTGCATCAAAGAAAGAATAGCCTCTTGCATACGGGCACCCCCTGATGCAGGGATGGTGATAAAGGCAGCCTTGGATCGAACGGCTTCTTCTGCGCCTTTCAAAATCCCTTCACCGACAGCCATTCCCATGGATCCCCCCATAAAGCCAAAGTCAAAGGCACTGATGACAACTTTCTTGCCGCCAATTGTTCCCACAGCCACTGTCATGGCATCTTCGCGCTTTGTTTTATCACGATAGGTCTTTAGGCGATCTGCATATTTTTTAGTATCTTTGAATTTCAAAGGATCTTGGACAACTTTTCCTAAAGGAATTTCTTTGTAATTCCCCCCGTCAAACAAAAGTTCCAGCCGTTTCTTAACAGAAATTCTTAGGTGATGATTACAATACTGACAGACAGATAAGTTTTCGACTAATTCACGGTGATAAAGCATCTGTTCACAACCGGGGCACTTGTGCCACAGATTATCAGGAACATCTTTTTTTTCTTTCCCCATCAGCTCTTTCAGCTTTGGGCGAACATAATCAGTCAACCAGTTCATACGTCACCTATAGTTCAATTAAAGTCACTTATAATTACCAGAAAACACAGCCAGTGACAAGGTCGATAACGATTCGTCACAAAAATGCGTCCCAAAAATATAGTCACCTGTTCAAAACTAAGATAGAATTGGATAAAAATTAAGGGGGGTTATTAATGTCAATTTTTTCTGGGTTTGCGGCAATCAATTGGATTATTGTTATTTCTGTTCTGTTTTTCGGCACCCTATTTTTTCAAAAAAGAATTCTGACCTTGCCCGAATGGCGTGCAATGGGCACCCCTTTGGCCTCTATTATTGGAAGTGGCTTTTTAATTGTGGCACCCCTTTTATGGATGCTGGTTGGGAAATTTTCCCTGTGGATTTTATTGGTTATTACGGGTGTTGGATATCTTATGGGAAATATTATGCGGTATAATATTAAGTACGCTGAACCCCTTTCAAACAAAAATGATAAGACAATGAATCACTTAAATGCCCTGGCCGAGACAGCCTTGGCCTGTTCTTATTTTATCTCTATTACATTTTATATTCAGTTACTAAGCTCCTTTCTTTTGAAAATGGGGCATATTACAGACACAACTTATGTCAATTTATTAAGCTCTGTTATTATTTTCACAACAGGATTGTACGGTAAATTAAAGGGTTTTCGCTTTTTAGAAACAGCAGAAATTTATTCTGTTAATTTAAAAATAACAACCAATCTTGCTTTCTTGATTGCGTTATTTTATTACGACTATCATCAAGGATTTGGCGCGGCACATGACAGTGAAACCGTCCCATTTTCATTAACAACCTTGCGCCGTATCGGGGGGATGCTTTTAATTGTGCAAGGGTTTGAAATTTCCCGCTATCTTGGGCATAAATACAAGGCAGATATTCGCATCAAAACCATGCGGTATGCCCAAATTATTTCCACCTTAATTTATGTTTGTTTTGTTTTTCTGGTTGAAAGTCTTATGACTGATTTTAAAGTTATTACAACAACGCTGGTTATTGATTTAAGCCGGCAAGTTGCTTTTATCTTGCCTTTTGTCGTTATCCTTGGGGCCATTTCCAGCCAATACAGTTCAGCCATCGCAGATATGATTGGCTGTGGGGGAACAATTAATGAAGTTATTCAAGATCGGGTAAAGTTAAAAACCATTTACCTGTTTATCGCCATGGGGTGTATTACTCTGTTGTGGACCGTTGATATTTTTCAATTGATTACTTTGGCGTCCCGGGCTTTTGCCTTTTATTACTTTTTACAATGCCTGGTTGCTTTTTATGTTGCCAAAACCATTTCCCACAAAAATGATTTCCTAAAACACATAAACATTCTCGTTATGGCGATTCTTATGCTGGCCATAACCTTGTTCAGCCTTCCTATGGAAGGTTAATTTGTAAAATGATATCTTAATTATTTGATAGAGGGCAACAGCACATTAATCGTTGACGTAGGGGTTTTCGCCTTTACGCAGATAAATACGAATGGGCACACCATCCAAATCAAAATCATCGCGCAAGTTATTTGTTAGATATCGAATATAGCTATCTGGCACATCAGTCGGCTTACTGATAAAAATAACAAACGTCGGTGGGCGTGATTTAATCTGGGTCATATACCGCATTTTAATTCGGCGACCTGAAGATAATGGTGGCGGGTTATTATCAAGGGCATATTCCAACCACTTGTTTAACTTGCCTGTTGAAATACGGGTTTGCCAAGTTCCATAAACTTGAAAGACCACATCAAAAACCTTATGAAAGTTTCGACCACTTAACGCTGAAACATGCAAAATTTTAACATCCCTGGCCTGGGATAACGTAAATTTTAATTGATTGCGGACATCCTTTAATAATTTTTCAATATCATCAACCAAATCAATTTTATTCAAGACAAGGATTAAGGCCCGTCCTTCGTCAACAACCCGGCGGGCGATGGTCAAATCTTGTTTTTCCAGAGGGCAAGTTGAATCAATCACCAATAAAACCACTTCGGCATATTGGATGGATCGCATTGTTTCAGAAACGGATAGGGCTTCAACTTTTTCATTCACACGGCTGCGACGACGCAAACCTGCTGTATCAACCAACCTTACTGGTTTGCCCTTATAATCGAAATCAACCGGTATTGAATCACGTGTTGTCCCCGCAACATCACTGGTTACAAATCGGTCTTGGCCAATTGCCTGGTTGATTAAAGTTGATTTTCCGGCATTGGGTCGGCCAACAATGGCAATTTGTAAGGGTTTGTTTTTTTCATCAATTGCTGGCGGCGATTCTGCTGCATGCGGCGACAACGCATCATAAATATCTTCCATCCCTTGGCCATGTTCAGCAGAAACGCAAATGGGGGTTCCGATGCCTAATTGATAGGCCTCTGAGGCATAGGCTTCCAAACTTTTGCCTTCTGATTTATTCACCAATAAAATGATGGGTTTACTTTGACGACGCAACCAATTGGCAATTTCTTTGTCTTCTGACAGAATACCTGTTTTTCCATCCACCATAAAAAGAATGGCGTCTGCCTCTTTTGCTGCATACTCTGTCTGTTTGCGCATGTGATCATTCAAAGTTTGATTATCAGATTCAGAACTTAATCCTGCCGTGTCGACAATATCAAGATCCATATCAAACAATGATCCTTGGGCATACCGACGGTCACGGGTAACCCCTGGCAAATCTTCGACAATTGCCATTTTTCTTCCTGCGAATCGATTAAACAGGGTTGATTTCCCAACATTTGGGCGACCGATTAAAGCTATTTTCAAATAAGACATGATATTATTTAATCGCCACAAGCTTTCCATTATCCAACAGGATATACATCATTTTATCCACAATAATTGGGGAAAGCAATGCGGCACCAGGCAGCTCCATTTCACGCAGAATTGCGCCAGTTTCAGGATTTATTGTGATCAAATCATGGTCACTACTGACAAGGAATAATTTATTTTCAGCCAGAACAGGGCCTGCCAGTAAAATTGGTTTCTTTTTCTTTTCAGGATCTGCGAAACGATTTAATTCTGTTACCCAGGCAATTTGTCCTGTTTCCCGAACAATCCCTAAAACAATATTTTCATTGGTTAACAAGAAAATAAATTCTGCGTTAACAACAGGCGTATGGGTTCCCCCAAAGTCTTTCGCCCAAATACGATTTCCAGTTCTGTAGTCCAAGGCAACTGTTTGCCCGTTTTGCGAAGTGGCAATGACTGTATTTTTATAAACAACCGGTCGTGCACGAATTTGGGATAACATCGAAACTGAACTGGTACTTTTTTCTGTTGTTAAGGTTTCAACCCATAATGGATGGCCATTTTCTGCTTTCAAGGCAAATAACTCCCCTGTAGAATAAGGGGCAAAAACCACATGATCATGAACCGCTGGGGTGGCCCCACCAACCAAACCTAAGGCTTCGGGGGTTCCTTCGTGTTCCCAAACTTTTTCACCCGTTTGCACATCAAACGCAACCAATCTGTTATTGTTTGTTAAAATATAAACACGATTGTTGTCAATTGCAGGGGCAGATCGTGCCGGATTAACCATCGGTTGACGCCAGTAAATAAAGCCTGTTTCAACATCCATCGCCAAAGCTTCGGAATAGGGACTGGCCACGTAAACACGTTTGGCGTCTACGGCAACCCCGCCACCTGGTCGATAAGGTTTGCCCCCACTTTGTTTTTTTGTATCAACTTTCCACTTAAATTTACCTGTTTTGGCATCGTGCGCCTGAACAATCCCTTCGGAATCTATTGTATAAACGACACCGTTATCAATGACAGGGCCACCTAAAAGGAATTTTTGGGAACTGGAACCACTTCCAATACTTTCAGACCAGACAACTTTGTTCAGATCCCCAACCTCTGCATTTGGCATACTGTGTGCCCCATTGCCCCCCATTTGCGGCCATGCGTCAATAGCATAGGAAGAATCCAGTTCTATATTAAAATTTTCCGCATCCGCGTCTGGAACAATAATGGTTTCTGTTTCAAGGAATGATTCCCGATTACCTTCCATGCGCTCTTTACTTTTCCCGCAGTGAGTAAGCATCGCGATAACAAATAGGCACCCTATATATCTAAGAAAAATTTTCATGGATTTAGTCATTTCCTTTAAGTGATTTGATCATGGCCTTTGCCCGAAATTTTGCATATTTAGACGCTTTTTCCATTCCATCTATTTTTTCAAATTCCTTGATTGCTTCGTCTTTTTTATCTTGCTGCACTTTCAACAAACCAACAATTTCAACAGCTGATGCTTCCCAGGCACTGTCTTTTTTAACCAATGGTTGTACCAATTTCAGTAAATCTTCTGGTTTTTGGTTTTCAATGTCCATATAAGCCATGCGGATAATGGCCATATTTTTATAGGTGTCCCCCATACCCGTATCATCAATAATATTTTGATAAACATCGCGGGCCGCGTCTTCTTTCCCTTGTTCTTGAAGCAAAGCAGCTGCCAAAAATCTTGAAAGATCTTTGTACCCCCCACGGTTTTGGGCCGGAATTTCATCCAGTAAATTTAACGCGATTTTTTGATCTTTATGTTCTAATGCTTGAAGGGCATTGAAATAGGTTGCCGCAACTTCTTGACGGCGCCCTTCTTGATAACGGTTCCAAAAAGAAACCCCCGCGGTTACAACCAACACAGCCAAAATGACAGAATAAATATGGTTCTGGTATTTCTTCCACAAAGCAGCATATTTTTCTTCTTTAAGCTCTTGCTTGATTTCATTCATTAAATCTGACACGACGTATCTCCTATTTTGGACATAAAATATACTCTGTTTTAACACGCCCACACAGACTGTGGCAAACGTTTTATTATCATTGATTTTACCTACTGTTATAGTAGAATTAAAATTATAGTTTAACAGAGGAGTCACGTATGATTAAAAAATATTTATTAAACTTAACTTTGTCAGCGGGAATTTCTGCCCTGGCTTTATCAGCATCAGCCGATGTCAATTTCAGCAAGAAATTAGAAGCCGTTAAAAACAGCCAAGAAAGTGTTTTTAACAAATTAGATAATGTCTACAAATTAGTTGACGCTGAATATCAATCAATTGACGGTACTTTATCCCCAGAAATGGCTGGCCTTAGAACAGCTGCCATTGCAAAGGCCGGCACGATTGCCCGAGAAATTTTTAACAATAGTGGATCAAGCGATGCGACTGATAAGTCAAAACTGAAAGAAGTTGAAGATCACATCCAATTTGTAAGATGTTATTCAAAAGACCTTCACAATTATAACAAACTGGTTTCAGCCCTGCAAAAAGATGATATATCTGCTGTTAAAGCCATGATGGGGGAAAGTGTCATGTGCATCAACCTATCTGGCGTAGGGAAAGTGACAGGCATTGATGGGACAACCATCACCTTGAAAACAGTTGCGGGCAACACCCCAGCCACGTATCAATGGGGGGTCGAAATTCCAGTAGGTACGCATGTAATATTTGGGGCTAAAGGACAAAACCCTGTCCATCTTGGGCAATAGATATTAAAAACAGGCATTCAGAACAAAAGGCTGTGGCATAAAAAACTACAGCCTTTTTTAGGGCCTTTTTATCCATTCATTGTTTGATTTTTTTATTAAAAAACCTAATTTAATTGTTTGATTAAAAGTTTTCCGGCACGGAAAAAGGGGATGTGACGTTCGTCTATTTTAATGGCTTTTCCACTTCTGGGATCACAGCCAATTCTTTCTTCTCTGTGTTTAACAAAAAAGGATCCAAATCCACGTAATTCAACCCGATCCCCGTTTTCAAGAGCTTTAGTAATCTCTTCAAAGATCGTGACAATCATCTGTTCAACATCCCGCCGACTTTTGTCGGGGAATTTCTGACTTAGCCGCTCAACTAATTCAGATCTTGTCATATTGAACTTACTCCCTAAATAATTTTTATATTATATTATTAATCCTGGCATTTTTTTTCTTACCCGTCAAGTTATTCAATAAATACAATAAGTTATAAAAAATTCTTTTCGGATTTTAGACCGATAAAAAACAGAAAGTTTATCTAAAATCATCATCAAAAGGCCAGCCATCTGGAACTGTCCGATGCGATGGTGGACGTTTTTGCCCACCGCCACCTTGCTGTGGCGAAGGTTGTTGTCGTCCGGGCTGTTGCGGCGGCAAAGAACGTGCCGGTTGTTGCCCCCCCTGGCCTTCTTGTTGAAACCCTAGCAGTCGATAAATCTCCCCTTGCATTGATGGGTCTTGTACCAATTCACGCATTAAATCCGGGAAAGATAGACGCCCCCAATTTGCGGCCCGTTTAATCAAATGCGGGGCGGGACTATGGGGATCAAGCTCTTCTAAAAACTCTGCGGCTTCTCTGATAATCTGATACGCATGGGCGCGACTGCGTATAACACTAGAGATGTCTATATTTTTTCCATCTCCATTTAAATTTCCCCCGCCTTTACTGGTTTTTTCTGACTGGCTTTCTGGCTCTTTAGAATCAGGTTTTTCAGTCCCTTCTGCCGGTTTATCCCCTTCTACTGGATCTTTTTGGTCAACATCTGCCCCACGATAAGACAAAATTTGTTTACTGAAACGTCCAATTTCGGTCACTTTATTTTTAAGATTATAAAGGGAAGTCGCATCTTTTCCCAATTTTTCATCCAAAAGATCTTCGATCTTCGAAGCCATTTCCACAACTGTATTTGCATCTTCAATTAATTCTTTGAAAAAGGCCGTGTCTGTTTTTTCCAAACTTTTTTCAAAAGATTCCAACGTTTCCAGTTTATCTTTTGGCATTGATTTTGTATCTTCTTTTTTGTGTCCTATGAAATGTTGAATATCAATATAAGAAGCAATCGTATGCACATGAAGTTCTGGATCATTTGGCTGGGTGGCCCGGATATTATTCACCCGTTCAGACATTTTTTGGTTTAACCATAAATAGGGGGCCAGGCGGAATTCCACATCTCCCTCCTCCAATTTGGGGTATCCATTATCCCAATATTTTTCAGATAGCTTGTACATTAAATCAAGGCCTGCCTTTAACCCTTTCAGGTTGTAAAGATGCATCCACGCCTCAATCAACCAGGCACATACTTGAAGGTCTTTTGACTTGTTTTTTAAAGCATCCACACACACATTTTCAACTTGGCGCCAATCAGCAGATTTAACATCTTGAACCCAAACACCTTGGGGTAAATCGTAATCTTCCCTTTGGAATTCACGAACACTGTCATAGATCGAACTGTATTTTAAATCTTTGCCCTCTGGGGCAGTCGACGATATATCATTCAAAAAATCATCAATGGCATTTAAGTTTTGCATTAGGAACCTCCCTGCTTTTCAGCAATTAATTTTGGTGCTTCAATCGGGAATTCTGGAATCTTAAAGTTTGGCGATCGAACCCCATTGGATGTCAAAGGTGTGATCTTCATAAACAAGACAGCATTATCAACAGGGGGTAACTGTGGGTTATACCCTAGGGGAATT
>CAJXSI010000033.1 GCA_913061155.1 uncultured Alphaproteobacteria bacterium | reverse complement strand
GTCCGGAATGACAATGAAGAAAGATGTCTAAGTTGGACTGGACCCCGCATCAAGTGCGGGGCGACGAGGTTAGGGGCAGGCGGGCTATATACGGTGACTGCTGCCCTGGACAATTCTGGTGTCAAGCATTGGGCGACGAATCAAAATAGTCAGTGAATTTATGAACTTATACACGGGGCGACGAAATGAGGTAGCCATCGAATTACTGAGATCATCCACGGGATAACCAAAATAAGGGGGCTAAAACTCGTCTTAAAAAGGGCAGATGCAACAAGCCCATTATGCACAGGCGGCAGGATTTAAATTCAGGTATCGGCCGCCTCTAATTTAGTTTTTCCAAAATGTCATCCGCGATATCAAAATTGGCATAGACATCTTGGACATCGTCAAGATCTTCTAAGGCATCGATCAGTTTCAAAAGTGTTTCTGCGTTATCTTCATCGACGGCAATTAAATTTTGGGGCCGCCAGGTGAATTTGGCAGATGATGCATCTCCAAGATGCTTTGCAAGCTCTCCTGCTACAACATGTAAGTCATTTGGGTTGCAATAAATATCATGTTCGTCATCAGATGATTCAACATCTTCGGCGCCAGCTTCGATGGCGTATTCAAGAACCTTGTCAGCAGAACCAGCAGAGGCAGGGTATGTAATATGTCCAACATGATCAAATTGAAAGCTAACACTGTTTGTTTCGCCTAAATTCCCATTATATTTATTAAAAGCAAAACGTACTTCGGGGGCAGTGCGGTTGCGATTATCTGTTAAAGCCTCAACAACAATGGCAACACCTGCAGGGCCATATCCTTCATAACGTACTTGTTCATAATTCACCATGTCTTCACCACTGGATCCGCGTTTAATGGCGCGCTCCATCGTGTCTTTTGGTAGATTTTGTGCTTTTGCTGTGGTAACGGCTGTGCGCAAACGAGGATTAGCATCTACATCCCCCCCACCGCCTTGGGCTGCAACCGTCAATTCTTTGATTAATTTTGTAAATAATTTTGCGCGTTTTTTATCTTGTGCCCCTTTGCGGTGCATAATATTTTTAAATTTTGAATGGCCTGCCATATCTTAATCTCCTTATTTAATCATTGTTGTTTGATCTAAAGATCCCCCTACGCGAATAGGGCAAATTTTGGTTGCTTTTCCAGTTCTATTGTCACTTTCAACGTAAACGCCACATAACGTTCCTTCCCCTTCCGCAGGGGATAAACGGTCGCCCCGGGCTGTTTTTGTAAAGCGTTTAATAGGGGTTTCTGGATTCATGCCAACAACGGAACGACTGTAATCTCCACACATACCGGCATCTGTCATATAGGCAGTCCCCCCCTGAAGAATTTGATGATCCGCCGTTGGCACATGGGTATGTGTTCCCACAACCAAAGTTGCCCGGCCATCAACAAAATGGCCCATGGCCGCCTTTTCCGAAGTTGCCTCTGCATGAATATCAATCAATATGGCATTGACATTGGCCCCAAGGGTATAATTTTTCAAAGCATTATCAATGGCATGAAAGGGGTTGTCCATGGCTTCCATAAATAATTGACCCATGACATTAACCACCAATAATTTGTGACCACTGGCGTTTTCCACAATAACAGTTCCCTTGCCAGGATGTTTGGCTGCAGGGGGGTAATTTATGGGGCGCAATAAAGTTTTATCTTGTTCAATGTCATTATAAATACTGGGCTGGTCCCAAATATGATTACCTGTTGTGATAACGTCGACACCTGCAGCATACAGTTCTTTTGTAATTTTTGCATTGATGCCAAATCCATGCGCTGCGTTTTCACCATTGACGATAACGAAGTCCAGCTTTAAATCTTTTTTAAGTTGGGGGATATATTTAATGACAGCTTCGCGGCCACTGCGTCCAACGATATCCCCACAGAATAGAAATTTCATAATTAACCTTGTTTTTTTGCCATAATAACGGCTAGGGACAGGGAAATCAATTGCTATTTAACTTGAATAACAGCCGCCGCCCCTTGACCGCCGCCAATACATAGGGTGGCCAATCCCCGATGTTTTTTACGTCGCTTTAATTCTTTTAATAATGTCAGAATTAAACGGGTTCCTGTCATGCCCACAGGGTGACCCAAAGCAATGGCGCCCCCATTAACATTCAATTTTTTGGTATCAATGGCCCCAATCGGTTTTGACAGGCCCAGTTCTTCGTTGGCAAATTTCTGGGAATCAAAAGCAATAAGATTGGCAATGATTTGGGCGGCAAAGGCTTCGTTCATTTCAATTAAATCAAAGTCTTTCATTTTTAATCGACTTTTTTGGAGGATCTTTGCGGTTGCATAAGCAGGGCCCAAACCCATGCGTGCGCCGTCCAATCCCGCATAAGCATAGTGGGTAATATATCCCAACGGTTTTAACCCTAAGGCTTTTGCCTTGGATTCACTCATTAACAAAACAGCGGCGGCCCCATCTGTGATTTGCGAAGAATTTCCAGCTGTGACATTTCCTGTTAATTTATCAAAGTAAGGGTTAAGTTTTGCCAAGGCTTCCGTGGTTTGATTGAACCGAATGCCTTCGTCTGTTGATAAAGGGGCGTTCCCTTTTAAGATATAAGGAACGATTTCTTCGGCAAAAATGCCTTGTTCCGTTGCTTTTTGTGCCCTGTTATGACTTTGGCAAGCATAACGATCTTGCTGTTCCCGGGTGATGACAAATTCTTTTGCCAATATTTCTGCGGTTTGTCCCATGTTTAAACCACATACAGGATCTGTTAAACCAACTGCCAAACCAACAATTGGCTTTAAATATTTAAGGTGAAACCCTGATAAGGCTTTCATTTTATCTTGTAAAGTCTTAGATGATTGAACCCGTGTTAAGAAATTTTGAAATTCTTTGGACAGATAGAAAGGTATATTGGACATGGATTCAACCCCACCAGCAATAATAACATCACTTTCATTCAAAGATATTTGATTCATGGCGGTGGTGATTGATTGCATGCCAGAGGCACAATTGCGATGGACGGTAAAGGCCGGAACTGATTTTGGCAGACCTGCCTTTAAGCCAATAACCCGTGCAATATTTTGGGCATGTGGGGGTTGGCCAACATTTCCAATAATGACTTCGTTAACTTCGGATAAAGGGATGTCTGTCTTGTACAGCAGTTCTTGAACGACATATGCCCCAAGTTCGTCAGCAGAAACAGAATTTAATATTCCCCCATATTTACCCATTGGCGTGCGAATACCATCAATAATTGCAATTCTATGCTTTATCATATAACCCCTGTATTTCTTTTTTATATTTATTTTCTATAACATACCGCCTGATTTTCATAGAGGGTGTTATATCTCCAGCCTCAATTGTCAGGATACGTTTAATAATTTTAAAATTCCGAACTTTCTCCCAATGATCCAGCTGAGTATTAATTTGCTTGATATATTCTTTTATTTTTGGCTTTAAATTTTCTTCATCGTGGTATTCTTCGTTTATAAACAGCAAGCAACTGACGTAAGGTTTGCCCTCTGCAATCACCAAACAATAGTCAACGTACTTTGATTTTTGAAGCAACTGTTCAATCGGAACAGGGACAACATATTTCCCTGTGGATGTTTTAAAAGATTCTTTCTTGCGCCCAATTAATTTGATATACCCATCCTTGTCAATTGTTGCCAAATCACCCGTCTTTAGCCATCCATTTTTGATCGTGTCTTTGGTGGCTTTTTCATTTTTATAATAGCCGTGCATGATGTTTGGGCCCTTAACCAGTAATTCATTATCTTTTTCTGTTTTAACGTGTACGTCAGGAAAGGGCAGGCCGCAGGTGCCAGGTTTATTATGTCTGGGATAATTGGCGGAAACAACAGGGGAACTTTCAGTTAATCCGTAACCTTGATAAATTTGTAACCCAACATTATTAAAGAATTTTTCGATATCCGCAGACAGGGCCGCACCGCCAGATATCAACATACGAAGGTTACCCCCAAATTTTTGGCGAATCTTTTTATAAACAATCTTGTCAAAGATAAAGTGACTTAAGGGGTTTTGATTTTTAGAGGCAGATTTTAAGGCAAAACTTCCAATAAATCGTTTTATAGAGGATTGTTTGTCCAGCGCAGTAAATGACTTTTTATAGATTTTTTCAAGAAATCTTGGCACTGTTGTCATAAGGGTGGGGCGAACCACAGATAGGTGATCTTTAAGGCGATCCATATGATCATTAAAATAAATGGGAATGCCTTGGCTTAGATAATAAGACATAACCATGCGTTCAAAAACATGGGCCAAGGGCAGAAAACTTAAAGCCACATCTTTTTCACTTAAAGGAAACAGTTGCTTTGTTGCCCTAATTTGGGAAGTAAGATTGCTGTGTGTCAGCATAACCCCTTTGGGATATCCTGTACTGCCACTTGTATAGATAATTGTGACGATATCTTTTTCTGTGGTTGTTGATGGGGTAACTTTTTCATCCCCATTTTGAATAATGTTTTGTAGGCTGGTTTGGTTTTTGTTTTTTTCCCAAAAGGGAATCACACTTTTTAATTTATAATTGTCCTGGATTTTTTTGGCTGTGGGGCCATCTTCTGTAAACAGAATCTGCATCTTTGTTTGCTTTAGGATATAGGCCATATGTTCCGTCGACATGTTGTGGAATAAAGGGACAGAAACACCCCCACATTTTTGTATGGCAAAATCCATCATTAACCATTGGGGGGAAGATGGCGCCATTATTCCCACCAACCCACCTTTTTTAAGGCCTATATTTTGCAAATGATTGGCAATTCGATTGACAGCCAAAATAAAATTTTTTGGGGAAACTTCCTGCCAATTCTTATGACGATAGTAATAAAGGGTGGATTGAAAGTCAGTTAAGATATCTGTTAATTTTTTTATTGTCATAGCTTGTCCCCATTATTTTATTATATTAGAGTTTCTTGATAAGTTAAAGGGATTTTACTTATCATTTATTTTAGCCTATGATATTAAAAAGTACAGGGGGAATAATATGAAATGGTATATTGAATCCACCACACTTGTGATTGATTTTCTTAAAACGCTGTTTAAGACACGCCTTTATGTTACTGGTTTGGATACTATTCCTGACGGACCAATTCTGTTTGTTGCCAACCATTTTACCCGATTTGAAACCGCCATTATTCCCTATTTAATTCATAAAGAAACAGGCAAAACCCCAAGGTCTTTGGCAGATGAGGTTGTTTTTGTTCGGGAATTAGGCGACTTCCTACGTAAAATTGGAACTATTTCTACGGCAAATCCTAATAGGGACCACATTATCTTGAGTGATCTGATGACAGGCAGTAAAAATTGGCTGATCTATCCAGAGGGTATCATGGTTAAAAATAAGAAAATAAGGCAGCAAAAAAACTATAAAATTTTCACCCCACAAAGAAAAGGTCTTGTTCATACAGGGGCGGCTGTTCTGGCTTTAAAGGCAGAGTTATTGAAAAGAGAATATCAATCAGCCAAAAAATTGGGCAGAACAAAGCATGTAAAAGAATTGGAAAATGATTATTGTTTTTCAACCCAGGAAATTGATGAAAAGCCTTTATCAATCGTCCCCATAAGCATTAGTTATTTTCCCATTTTCCCAAAAGATAATTTTTTGAAAAAGGTTTTACATAAAGTTTTCAGCCCTTCTTTAGATCGTCACAAGGAAGAAATTGATATTGAAAGCAGTATGCTGACCAATTCAGATATTAATGTGCATTTTGCACCCCCCATCTATGTCAAAGATTTTATCAAAACTGGCGGGAAAACCCTTTCTGTTATTCAAGGACTTTCTAAAAAATCCACCCAGGTTTTGGTTGATTTATATAAATACCCTTTGACGACCCGCTTTATGAATGATGTTTATAATAATATTCATATTAATTTACAGCACCTGTATGCCTTGATCTTAAGTAAGACGAAACAGAAGAAAATATCCCGGGAATATATGTGTTTGATGGTTTATTCTTTGGCAGATAAATTAATTTCTATAGAGAAATATAGATTGCATCCAAGCGTGATGCAGGGTGTGAAAATTTTATTTCCAACGACATTAAAGGACTGTACCGATGCCGCCTTAAGGTCAGGTATATTGAAAGAAACGGATAAGTCGTCTTTTGTTCTTTCAAAGAAAGCCCTGAATAATGAATATGATTTTCATACGATCCGGCTGAAAAATATTTTAAAGGTTCAATTAAATGAATTACGGATTTTTAAAGATGTTCAAAAGACAGCAGAATCCCTTACTAAAAAGCCCGTTACCTTCTTGAAAAAACAAGCAGTTCTAACAATTTTGGATAAAATGCTTTTGGATTATGAAGCCGATTATAAAAAATATTATTCAAAGAAATTTTCAAAACCAAAACAAATTGGGTCCCCTTATTTTCTTAAGGCCCAAAGTAAAAAAATAGGCGTTGTTCTGTGTCATGGGTACAAGGCTTCGCCGGCCGAGGTTCATTTGCTGGCCAAATATTTGAATAAAAAAGGATACAATGTTTTGGTCCCCAGACTGAAAGGGCATGGAACAGCGCCGATTAATTTGAAAGATGTCACATATCAAGACTGGCAAGAATCTTTGGATGAGGCCTATGCAGTCTTAAGACAAAGTTGTGACAAGGTTGTTCTTGTTGGCTTTTCAACAGGGGGCTTGTTATCTTTATGCTGTGCGGCCCAGAATTACGTTGATGGCATTGTGTGTGTAAATGCGGCACTTAAGTTAAATGATATCCGCATGCACTATATTGGGGCGATTAATTTTTGGCATGATTTGCTGAAAATTCGTAAAAACTATATTGATACGGAACCAGAATACCCCCATACAAATTACAGTCGTAATTATCTGAAAGGGGTGGAAGAACTAAGTAAGTTAATGAAGGAAACAGATACGTGTGCCCCTTCTGTTGCTTGTCCCGCCTTGATTATCCAAGGTAAAAAAGATCCTATCGTCAATCCAAAAAGTGGGCAGGATATATACAGCATGATAAAATCAAAAACAAAATACCTGTATGAACCGGATCTGGACCACCATGTTATTGTGCGGGGAACGGGGCATGAAGAAGTCTTTGAAACTATTTACAAATTCATCCATACTAAAATAAATTAAGTTAAAATAAAGAACAGGGATATCATGTCAAAGAACACAGTTCGTTTGCGGATTTTTAAAAATAAGACAGCTGCCATTATTTTTGATAATGAGCATAAAAAGGTTAATACGCTTGGAACGCAGACATTGCACGAACTGGAAACTATCCTTGACGATGTTCATAAGAATAAAAACATAAAACTGTTGACCATTCAAAGTGCCAAAGACGGCATTTTTATTGCCGGCGCAGATATTAAAGAAATCCAAAACCTTTCGGATGCAAGCGAAGCGTTGGAAAAAGTTCAAAAAGGGCAGGCGGTTTTAAATAAAATTGCAAAACTTCCCTTTCCGACGGTTGCCGTTATTAATGGTATGTGCCTGGGGGGTGGGGCAGAACTTGCCTTAAGTTGCACCTATCGCATTGCAACAGACCATCCAAAAACCAAGATTGGCTTTCCTGAGGTTCAGTTGGGAATATTTCCTGGCTTTGGGGGGACACAACGTTTGCCGAAACTTGTTGGGTTGGTTTCTGCCCTGCCGATGATTTTGACAGGCAAGCCGATTGATGGAAAGAAAGCTTTTAAAAAGGGTTTGGTTCATGCCTATGTGGCCCACAGTTTTCTAAGTGATTCCCTTAAAAAATTTACGGACCAAGTCTTAAGCAAGAAAGTTAAAAAGAAACGGTTACCCCTGCGTCATCGAATTCTGCAAAGCATGGGCTTTAGGTGGTTTGTTTTTTATCAAGCCAAAAAAACTGTTCTTCAACGCACCAAAGGACAGTACCCAGCCCCTTTAAAAGCCCTAGAGGTTGTGCGGAAAACCTTTAAGGTCAAAACCTTTAAAAAGGGCTTGGCTGTAGAAGCCCAAGAATTTTCAAAGTTGGCCGTTTCAAAAATTTCTAAAAATATGATTCATGTATTTTATGCCAACGAACTTTTGAAAAATCAGGCAAGGGAAAAAGCCAGGTTTGCTGATGTTTCCGTTACATCCGCAGCTGTCATTGGGGCAGGGGTCATGGGGGGCGATATTGCTTGGTTATTTAGTAAGGCAGGTATTTCCGTCCGTTTAAAAGATTTAAAATGGGGGCCTGTTGTTACAGCCGTAAACCACGCAAAAGACATCTATCAAAAGCTTAAAAAGAAACGGAAAGTAACAGCCAGTGAAATGGATCGGAAAATGAATTTAATTTCCGGAACGATCGAAAATCAACCGTTAAAGCAAGTGGACTTTATTCTTGAAGCCGTTGTTGAAGATATGCAGGTTAAACAAAAAGTCTTTAAAGATTTGGAAAAGAAAACAACAAACCAAACAGTTCTTGCCACCAATACATCTGCCTTATCCGTCACATCTATAACATCAGGCATGAAAAACATATCCCGTACAATAGGGTTTCATTTTTTTAATCCGGCCACAAAAATGCCTTTGGTGGAAATAATTCCGACACCTAAAACATCCAAGGCAACCATAGGGACAGCCTTTAGCTTAGCCTTGAAAATGGGAAAGACGCCCCTTCAAACAAAGGACAATCCAGGGTTTTTAGTCAACCGTTTGCTGATGCCCTATATGAACGAAGCGGCCCATATGTTCGACGAAGGGGTTGATATTGAAATCATTGATAAGTTGATGGAGAAATTTGGAATGCCCATGGGGCCTTTTAAACTGGCGGATGCTGTCGGGATTGATGTGGGGTACAAGGTTGCAAAAGAACTTTATCAGGCTTTTGGGGATCGTATGAAACCGGCCAGCATTTTATCAAAAATGGTGGATCAAGGATTGCTGGGCAGTAAAACAGGCAAAGGTTTTTATGATTACACAAAAGGAGGCAGATCAGTTTCTTCGGCGGTTGATCGCCTGCGTCCAAAGCACAAAATTATTATTGATAAAGACATTATTAATCGCTGTCTTTTAATTATGGTGAATGATGCCGCCCGTTGCCTGGAAGAAAATGTTGTGGATTCGCCGGCCCATCTGGATATGGGAATGATTTTAGGTGCGGGTTTCCCCCCATTTCGGGGGGGTCTTTTAAAATATGCGGATGATAAAGGGTTGCAAGATATTATGCAAAACTTACTATTCTTAACAAAACAATATGATAAACGTTTTGATCCTGTCCCAATGATTTGTGAATTGGCCAGAAAAAACAAAACATTTTACGGAGGGGTTTAATGCAACATTATATAACAATGCCAGTTATTTGGATTATAGGGCTTTTGATTATTTTACTGTCCATCCCCCATCTACGTAGAACAATCCTGACAAAACCTATCTTCACCTTATTAAAACATCTGAAACTTTTGCCAGAAATTTCTGAAACAGAGCGTGTTGCCTTAAGGGCCGGAAATAACTGGATTGAAAAAGATTTATTTTCAGGCAATCCAAATTTCAAGAAAATATTAAAAGAATCATACCCAAGGCTTTCCAAAGATGAAAAAACCTTTATCGATACAAAGGCAGAAAAAATCTGTGAAATGACAGATGATTGGCAAACATTTCAAGATAATAATTTATCTAAAGAAGTCTGGTCTTATTTAAAAAAAGAAAAATTCTTTGGGATGAATATTCCAAAAAAATATGGCGGCCTTGCCCTGTCGCCCCTTGCCCAAAGTACGGTTGTTCAAAAACTGGCAACAAGATCACAAACTTTGGCCATAACAGTTATGGTGCCAAATTCATTGGGGCCGGCTGAATTATTACAACATTATGGGACAGACCTGCAAAAGAAATATTATTTACCACGACTGGCAAATGGCCAAGAAGTACCGTGTTTCGCGTTAACTGAGCCACTGGCCGGAACAGATGCCGCATCAATAAGATCAGAAGGAACGGTCTTTAAAGACAAGAAAGGCACCCTAAAAATACGCCTTAACTTTGAAAAACGATATATTACCCTTGGGGGGGTTGCGACTTTAATAGGGTTGGCCTTTCAACTTAAAGACCCAAAAAAATTATTGGGGGATCAAAAGGAAATTGGCATTACCTGTGCCATTGTTCCCGCCGATACAAAAGGGATTCATGTGGATCGCCGCCACAGCCCCATGGGGGTTCCTTTTATCAATTCGCCTTTGTTTGGGGAAAACGTAGAAATCAGTATTGATCACGTAATTGGCGGAAAAAATGGTTTAGGCAAAGGCTGGAAAATGTTAATGGAAAGCCTGGCTGTTGGACGGGGCATTTCTTTGCCTGCCATCAGTGCCGGTGGGTTGCAACTTGTCACCCGAACTGTGGCGAATTACAGTCAGATTCGTCACCAGTTTAATATTCCCATTGGTAAATTTGAAGGCATTCAAGAGGTTTTGGCCGAAATTGCAGGTCTATCTTATTTAAATGAATCCATGCGTGTGTTTACCGCAGGGGCTGTGGGGAACAAGCATTATTCCTCGGTTGTGAATGGCATCGTAAAATATCACTCTACCGAACAATTTAGAAAAGCCATCAACCATGGTATGGATATTTTGGGGGGCGCTGGTATTTGTCGTGGGCCCAACAATCTTTTGTCATCCCCGTATATTGGGGCGCCAATTGCAATTACCGTTGAAGGGGCCAACATCGTAACCCGCAGTTTAATCCAGTTTGGCCAAGGTTTAATTCGGTCCCATCCGTATGCTTATGATGAAATAATTGCCTTGGAAAATGGGGATGTGAAGGCCTTTGACAAAGCATTTTGGGGGCATGTCGCCCACTTTTTTATTAATAAATTCAAATTATTGGGTTTGGGGTTAAGTCGTGGGCTTTTGTACATCCCCAGTCACATAGGATTCATCGGGCGTTGGGAACAGCGTCTTTACTGGGCATCATCTGCCTTTGCCTGTTTTGCTGATGTGGCCTTGTTGATTTATGGCGGCAATCTAAAGCGCAAAGAAATGATCAGTGGACGTTTTGGCGATGCCTTATCTTATATGTACATGGCAACCTGTATCTTGCGTCGGTATAAAGACTGTCTCTTATACACATCTCCGAGCCCACGAGACCGTACTAGAT
>CAJXSI010000032.1 GCA_913061155.1 uncultured Alphaproteobacteria bacterium | reverse complement strand
GCTAAACGGCCCTTTTTTAAGGAATAATACCTATCTAAACTTCCTTATCTGGTACGGCTCCGATCTTTTTTATGGCAAATAAAACCATCTTTGCCTTGAATTTTTTTGCTGTACCTTATCAGACCCTTCTTTCAATATTTCTTTTGGCGCACTTATTTTTTTAAATCAATGTTGAATTTTCGGCGCCCAGGGTTTTATAAAACTGATAAAGTTATTTCATGATGAAAATAATATCGAATAAAAAAGCAAAAATATATTACCAAGCTTTACTAGAAAAAGACGTTACATATGAAGGAACCTTCTTTGTAGGTGTTAAAACAACAGGTGTTTTTTGCCGACCAACGTGTCCAGCAAGAAAACCAAATTTTGAAAATTGTGAGTTTTTCAAAACAGCCCAGCAAGCGTTAATTGCCTCCTTCCGGCCTTGTATGCGATGCAAGCCTTTATCCGCACCGGGGCAGGCCTCTGAATTAATAAAAAAACTGGTTGATGCGGTTGAAGAATATCCTGAAAAAAGATGGCAAGAACAAGATTTCAAAGAACTATCCATTTGTTCAGAAACGGCACGGCGCCAATTTAAGAAAAGGTTTGGGATGACCTTTGTTGAATATGCCAGAGCCAGACGAATGGGCCTTGCTTTTAAACAGATCCGTCAAGGGGCCAAAATTATTGATACGCAATTATGCTCTGGTTACGAATCAGGCAGCGGATTTCGGGATGCTTTTTCCAAAATAATGGGATGTGCCCCGGTGAAATCCAGCCATAATTTTGTTATATTAAAGGCAGCGTGGATTGATACGTACCTGGGCCCTATGTGTGCCATAAGCGACGAAGACGGTTTATATCTTTTGGAATTTTCTGATAGGCGAGGCCTGGAATTGGAAATTGAAAGATTGCGAATCAAGAAAAAGGCCGCCATTATTCCAGGGGAAACAGAACCCATTAAATTAATAAAAAAAGAACTGTCATCTTATTTTTCCGGTCAATTAAAAACATTTAAAACGCCCGTTCATATGATGGGTAGTGATTTTCAAAAAAGGGTATGGGATGCTTTGTTAAACATTCCTTATGGGGAAACCCGAAGTTATTTACAACAAGCCCACTGTATAGGAAATGACAAATCTTTTAGGGCTGTGGCCAATGCCAATGGCGCAAATCAACTGGCCATCATTATTCCTTGCCACCGAATTATTAATAGTAATGGTGACCTTGGCGGATATGGAGGCGGCATCACACGAAAAAAATGGCTGATTGATCATGAAAAAAATTACCGAGGAATGATACAGAGAAAAGATTGATTTAAGCCCCATATATATTTATTTTATAATAATGAAAATTACGATAAAACATTTAATACTTACTATATTAATTCTATTATCAGGATGTTCCATGACAAAAATAAATATGCCTTTGATGGTATGCAAGGGGTTAACGTAACTGAATTGGCACAAAGCGGTAAAGTTTTACCAATTACCCGCATGGGAAGTCCTATTCTGCGCAACAAATAAACAGATATTGATCCCCAGTCAGACGAAGCTTTAAAGATTATACAGGATATGGCCGCAACAGTTGCCAAGTATGGTATTGGAAATGTTGCCGGCATCTCGGCGCCGCAAGTTGGTTATAACAAGCGTATTTTATACTATACAGAATTTGATCGCGATAACCAAAAAGTCAAAGCGGGATATTTTCTATTTAACCCAACTTATGAAAAAACCACAGAAAAAATGATTACCAGTATTGAACCTTGTATGTCATTACCTGATTTAATGGGGGTGGTGAAACGCTATAAATCTGTACGCGTAAAAATGATCAAATATGATGGTACAAATTTCACCCCAGTTGACCAAGAATTTCATAATGAGGAATCACGCTTTTTACAACATGAAATTGATCGTTTAGATGGCCGTTTGTTTGTCGATCTTTTAGAAAGTCCGCGGGACCTTTATTATATGGATGAGTTCAAAGAATATGCTTTGCCGAAATTACAGGAAATTTTCAAAGCAAAGGCTGTGCAGTAAGACACCGATCAATGCCTGCAAGGTCTTTGCGACATTCGATTAAGGTAAATTGATTATCAGATAGAATTTGACAGACATCATCTTTTTGTCCAAAGCCAATTTCCAGAACCAAAATACCTTTTGGGTTAAGATGATTTTTGGCATTTCGAATAATTTCTTCATAACAAGACAGGCCATTATGATCGGCAACCAAAGCCAGTTTTGGATCAAAATTTCGAACATTATCATCCAGGGTTTCGTAATCTGTATGGCTGATATACGGGGGGTTACTGATGATGATATCAAACTTTTCTGTCAGACCATCAAGCCAACTGCCTTGTTGAAAAGTTGCCCTGGTGTTCAACCCCAAGTTCTTGGCATTTTGCGTGGCTGTTTCCACAGCCTTTGGATTCAGATCAACCCCAACGCCTGTGGCCATTTTATATTCATGCAACAACGATAATAATAAACAGCCCGTTCCTGTGCCTAAATCCAATATTTTCAAGTCTTTTGATTTATCTTTGATGTGGGTCAACACGCCCTCAATCAAAGTTTCGCTGTCGGGGCGGGGGTCCAATGTGGCGTCGGATAGTTGGAAATCCAGGCTCCAGAATTCGCGTTGCCCCAGAATGCGTGTGATCGGTTTACCGCCGGCAAGATCTGTACACAATTTTATGAATTGATCAAAACCAGACTGGGTGACTTTTTTTTCTGGATAGGCGAAAATATGCCCCGGCGTTTTTTGAATGACATGCCCCAAAAGGATGCGGGCATGTTGGACAGAAAGGCCATAATCTTTCACAGCTTTCTGTAAGGCGTCAGCAAAAATCATAAAGGAATTCCGTATTTCCGCAAAAATGTGTTGGGGCCATTTTTATAGTCTTCGATCATGCCATCTTCCAACTTAATTTTATCCGGGTGCAGGACATAATAATCAAAGAAATCAATGGCATGACGGGCATCCATTTCCGCCAATAATTCTGCCATTAAACGGGGCGTTTGAAAGTGATGATAATCCAACAAATCATTCCAATCGCCCCCCCAAATATGAAAACCATTATAGGCAAATGTATCAATAATTTCTTCGACCATCCCTGGGCGCAGGTTATGACGATTCATATATTCCAAGCCTTTGGTGGGCCATACTTCCATCGTGCCACAGTCTTTTGTGGGGTGTTTTGAAAAATATCCCGCATAAGGATTTTGCACTGGATTGATATCAATTGCCAGGCCGTATGAATGGATGGATAGGGCGTGATTTCCATCAACGGCAATTTTTCGATAATTAAAGGCCGACGAATTATTGGCGGCCATGGAATCGTCATCACTGCCATTAAAATGTTCAATGGGTTTGGCAGAACAAAGGGGGAATCGAATTAAAAACAGGTGTCGAAATATGTTGGCCACATGCAGGGCCACAGCGTCCATGACAACGACTTGCCCATCATGGCAAATTTCGCCCTTAAAATTATGGTAAGAAAATTCAACAACATTTAAGCGATCCAGGGGGACCGGGCATCCTTCTTTCCAAACACCCCGATCCACCATCAATTGGCGTTGTTCCTGATTTAAAGGGGATTCTTTGAAAATGGGATGGGTCATGATTCATCAACCTCTGACAGTAATTCTGCTTGGTGTTCTGAAATCAAAGGTTCAATAACTTCGTCCAATGCCTCACCTTTAATAATTTCATCCAGTTTATAAAGCGTCAAGTTAATGCGATGATCTGTTACCCGTCCTTGGGGAAAGTTATAGGTGCGAATACGTTCAGACCGATCGCCCGTTCCGATTTGGCTTTTACGATGGGCGGCACGTTCATCATTTACTTTTTGACGTTCTTGTTCAAACAGACGCGCCCTTAAAACACGCATGGCTTTCGCCCTATTTTTATGTTGGGATTTTTCATCTTGTTGCTGCACAACCAAGCCTGTTGGAATGTGGGTGATTCGGACGGCACTGTCCGTAGTGTTAACAGATTGCCCGCCAGGTCCACTGGCACGGAAAACATCAATCCGCAAATCTGTTTCGTTAATTTGAATGTCAATTTCTTCGGCTTCAGGTAAGACGGCAACTGTTGCCGCAGACGTATGAACACGTCCCTGCGTTTCTGTTTCGGGAACCCGTTGAACACGATGCACCCCAGATTCAAATTTTAAACGGGCAAAGACGTCTTTTCCAGATACAGAAAAACTGGCCTCTTTTACACCGCCAATATCTGTATCATTGCATTCCAAAACTTCGGTGCGCCAGCCTTTTATTTCGGCATAACGCTGATACATGCGCATTAATTCTGCCGCAAATAAGCCAGCTTCGTCCCCACCTGTTCCGGCACGTACTTCAACAATGGCATTCTTTTCGTCAGCAATATCTTTTGGCAGTAACAAAACCTTAATTTCATCTTCAATTTCAGGTAGGTTTTTTTCCAGGCTGTGTAATTCTTCTTCCGCCATATCGCGCATATCTTTGTCTGTGTCTTTATCCGCCAATAATTCTTTTAATTCATTAATTTCATTGCGTTTATCCCACCACCTTGTGGCAACATCCGCAACAGGGGTTACTTCAGATAGTTCTTTTGATATGCGCACAAATTCATCAGAGTTCATCCCATCGGGATTGTTTAATTTTTCTTCTAAAAACTTTTTACGTGCGATCAATTTTTCAAGTTTGTTATCTAAGCTCATAATTCTATTTCTTTAGGTAGGTTGTTAAGTTTGATAAAGGCACAGTTTCTTGGGTCCCGGTATCCAAGTCTTTGACCACGACAGATTGATTCTTTAATTCATCTTCGCCCATTAAAATCGCCGCGCGTGAATTAATTTTATTGGCATATTTCATGCGGGATTTTAAATTCCCCCTATTTTTACTATTAAGGGCAATATCATTTTGACGCAAAATATGGGCCAACTTAATTGATTCTTTTTCAGCCTCGGGTCCAATGGGGATAAGACTGATGGGACGCGCTGGTTCTGGGGTTTGATCCAATAATAAATCAATCCTTTCAAGACCAGCCGCCCAACCCACACCGGGCAGGGCAGGGCCGCCCATTATTTCAGATAGGCTGTCATAACGACCACCGGCCAATACAGTGCCTTGGGCGCCCAGGTGCGTAGACGTAAATTCAAAAGCCGTATGGCAATAATAATCCAACCCGCGTACCAATCTTGAATTTAATTTATAAGGAATTTTCAAAGATTCCAAACCGGCCAATACTTCGTCAAAAAATGCCCTGGCAGAATCGGTTAAATGATCCTTCATTTGCGGGGCAGTTTGGATGAATGGCTGATCTTGTTCTGATTTGGAATCCAATATACGCAGGGGGTTTTTTTCCAAACGAATTTGGCTTTCGTCAGACAAATCGCCCACATGTTGTTTGAAATGATCCACCAAGGCTTTGCGATAATTATCGCGGCTGGCCGTGTCACCCAAGGTATTAATTTCCAACACAACTTTATCTTTCAGACCCAGGGCACACAATAAATCCCAGCCCATGGCAATGACTTCGATATCTGCCTGGGGGGATGGATCGCCAATTAATTCAGTCCCCAATTGATGGAATTGGCGGGAACGTCCTTTTTGGGGGCGTTCATATCGAAACATGGGCCCATAATAAAATAGTTTCTGGGGCAAATCTTGGGTCAATTTATTGGTGATCATCGCACGCATAACGCCAGCCGTTCCTTCGGGCCGCAAAGCAATACGATCGCCATGGCGATCTTCAAATGTAAACATTTCTTTTGTAACAATGTCAGAGGTATCGCCCAAAGAATGGGTAAACACATTCAGGTATTCGAAAATGGGCGTGCTGATTTTGCCAAAGCCATACAGCCGCGCAACATGTTTCATTTTGCCTGTAATATAATCCAACCGGTCTGTAATAGCGGGCAGTTGGTCGTATGTGCCGCGAAAGGGCTTTAACATTTGATCCTCTTCTTCATTGTCATTTCAGATTTAGTTCGGAATCCATAACGGGGCTTGTCCCAAATAATCTGTATGTCATATACACATGGATTCTGAAACAAGTTCAGAATGACACTCTTTTTCAAGCCCCATAATACATAATTCAGGCGCTTAATCCAAGAGGAAAGGCAAGGAAGATTTTTTATTTTACCCTTTGATTCTTTTGTACAAAATTGCCGGGGCAAGGCTTCCTATTCCTAAATTAACAAGGTGAAAGGTAATGGTTATAAACAGGCTTAAAATTGAAAATTTTGGTTCAGCAGGTTGAGTCCCTTTAAACACATTTATAATATCAGGAAGAGAAATTACCAAAGAAACGACTATTGAAATAAGGATTAAAAAGAAAAAGACGCCAGAAATTGTTAGTAACCTGCCTTTTGATTGATTCCAAGATTCAACAAATCCCAAAGTAGGTGTATAGATCAAAGCAGGAAACAAAAAATAAACCCTTAGAGTCAAATAAATTACCCCAATCGCTACAGCAGCCCAACCAATATAACCCAAAAAGGGGGTTATATTGGAAATGAATAAACTAATTACAGAACCTAAGCCTATGACAGCAAAAAGCCCTAAGGATAAAACAAAAACTGTTCCTATGAATTTAAGTTGAAGCCGTCCAATGCCAAACCCCCACAAACCCATGGGCTCAATTTTTTTGGAGACCCCCATTTGGGTTATATAAATATAATAATTAATGTACGCAAGAAGCAAAAAGAATCCAAGTAGGATACCACTGATTAGTTTTAAAGCTGTAAAAGATTCAGTATGCCCTTGGTCAATAAGATAAGAATAATAAATGAAATAAAAACCTGCCCCATACATTATAAGAAGTTGCGGATAGGTTTGCCTAATAATATAAGATAATTTACCAAAAAATAGGCTAAATGTTTCTTTTATAATATTTAATGAACTGATTTTTTTCATTGTGTCCTCATACATAACTATGCTCAATATACGATTTTTATTTAATATTTACAAGGGAAAGGCCTAAATTTTCCAAGCCGTTATATAAATCACATCAAAGGTGACAGGGAATGTGCCGTCGGGGTGGGCATATGTTTTTTGATAAACATCTTCCACTTTGGAAAATAAGGATAAAGGGGTTAATCCCTTTGATTGGGCTTTCAAGGCATTGGTTTCGCCCAGACATTTCAGGTCTGTAAACAGGTCTGGTAATCCTTCGTATTGGACAATAATTTGATCACGATCCACAACCGGCATATCAAACCCTGTCTGACGGAGTAAACTGACCACATCATCCAATCCACGAAAGGGATGAACATGCGGTTTTGCCCCCGTATCAGATTCAGCTTTGATAAAACAATCCTTTAATTCATGCAGGGTATATTCCCCGAACAGGGCGCCGATAAAAACACCGCCAGGGCTTAACGCCTGTTTAATTTGTTCAAGGGTTGATGCCAGATGATTGGACTTGTGGAAATTTAAACAGCTATAGAATAAATCGACAGATTCAGGGGAACCCTCAATCACATCAAAATCAGGGGCTTTAAATTCTTTGTAATCGTGCTGTGTATTCAGCCATTGCCCCACCATACCTTTGTGGGATCCATAATTCACAATGCGCTGGGGCAGTTCTTTTAACAGACTTACCCGATCTTTCAATGTTGTATCGACAGCTTCCAATAAAAAATCAACTTGTTCAGGGTCAGATATGGCTTGATTCAGATGAATTTTTTTGCGATCAAACAATCCTTTTTCTTCAACCATTTTTAAAAAATCTTTGGGATCAGTCATCTTTTAATTTTTCTGCAGCATTGCGGGCAAGGTCGTCAACTTCTTCATTATATTTATTCCCGTTGTGGGCCTTAACCCAGTTCCAAACAACATCATGTTTTGCTTCAAGGGCCGCCAGTTGTTCCCACAAATCTTGATTTTTAACAGGCTTTTTATTGGCTGTTTTCCAGCCATTCCTGACCCACCCTTTAAGCCACTTTGTAATGCCATCTTTGACATAGGAACTGTCTGTAAAAACATGAATGGGCAGGGGGCGTTTAACAGTCTCCAGCCCTTTGATGGCCGCCATTAATTCCATGCGGTTATTGGTTGTTTCAGGGTCATTACCTTGCAATATTTTTTTTGATTTTTTATACAATAAAATTGCCCCCCAACCACCGGGGCCAGGGTTTCCAAGGCAGGATCCATCTGTATATATTTGAATAATTTCCATAGCGTTAACCTATCTTATTTATAAAAATTTCAAAAGGGGTTTGTAAAAAACTATTCTTCAATTAAGGCAAACCCTTTTAATCTTGATTTGCTTTCTGTATATTAATGATAGTAAAGATACTACATTACATAATTTATGATTAAAAAATAATATGAAATTTCCAGTGAAACTACAGAAAATGAAACTGCTAAAGCGTTACAAGCGTTTTTTGGCGGATATACAGCAATTTCAAGATCGCCTAACTTTTACGGCCCACTGTCCAAATCCAGGGTCCATGAAAACATTGTTGGATGATCCGGATACAAAGGTTTGGGTGCGCCCGCATGAAGATGCGCGGACGCGGTTGCCGTATACATTGGAAATCATTGAAAGCTTTGGCACCTTGATTGGGATCAATACCATGTTGCCCAATAAAATTGCCAAGGAAGCCATTGAGGCAGATAAAATTCAAGAATTGGCCCGTTACGAAGTCTTGAAGACAGAGGTTAAGTACGGGAAAAATTCCAGGATTGATATTTTATTACAGTCAGAGGACAAGCCCGATACGTATGTCGAAGTCAAAAGTGTGACAATGAAACGGGGCCAGCAAGCCCAATTCCCTGATTCAGTAACAAAACGGGGCAAAAAACATCTGGAAGAATTGATGGATATGGTATCAGCAGGCCACCGTGCTGTGATGCTGTTTATTGTTCAGCGGGATGATTGTCTGGATTTTGGGATTGCAGAAGATATTGATCCTGACTATGCTGCAACCATGAAACACGCCATAAAAAATGGGGTGGAAGTTTTGGCGTATGCTTGTAAAGTGACCCCCGAAGAAATATATGTAAAGAAACGCGTAAAGGTAAATATTATAGTATGAAAGATCAACACGGCAGAAATATCGCAATTCATGACAAAGCAGGCTTTGAAGGCATGCGCAAAGCTGGCCGTTTGGCAGCACAGGTTTTGGACATGATTACCCCGCATGTGCAACCTGATGTGACGACAGAATATCTTGATGATCTTTGTCATAAGTTTATTTTGGATCATGGGGCAAGGCCCTCCTGCCTTGGTTATCACGGGTATCCAAAAGTTATCTGTACGTCTGTTAATCATGTTATTTGTCATGGCATTCCTGGGCCAAAAAAATTGGTTAAGGGGGATATTGTTAATATCGATGTTACTGTTGACTTGAACGGATGGAATGGCGATACCAGCCGCATGTTTTATGTGGGTGACAAAGTTGGTGTTAAGGCCCGTAAGTTGGTTGAAACCACGTACGAAGCCATGATGCGGGGTATCGAAATGGTTAAGCCTGGTATCACGTTGGGTGATATTGGCCATACTATTCAAAAGTTTGCAGAATCAAAAGGCTTTTCAGTTGTACGTGATTTTTGTGGTCATGGGGTGGGGCGCACCATGCATGAAGCACCCGAAGTCTTACACTTTGGCAAGCCAGGCACTGGACTGGAATTATGTGAAGGAATGTTTTTCACCATTGAACCCATGATTAATGTGGGAAAATATGATGCAAAAATATTACAAGACGGGTGGACGGCTGTTACTCGTGATAAATCATTATCAGCCCAATTTGAACACAGTTTGGGCGTAACGGCAGATGGCTATGAAATATTTACAGGGTCCCCAAAGGGGTGGACATTACCACCATATAAATAATGGTTGAAAATCATCAGCAAGGGCATCGCAAAAGGTTAAGGGAACGTTTGATTAAATCAGGCGAAGAAGCCCTGGCCGATTATGAATTGTTGGAAATGGCGTTGTACTGGAGTCATCCCCGCGGTGATACCAAGCCCATTGCAAAAGACCTTTTAATAAAATTCAAAAATTTGGCCAACGTTTTTGTCGCATCCAAGGATGACTTAAAAAAAGTCAAAGGGGTGGGGGATTCAACAGTTGCTGTGTTGCGGTTATCTTATGCCATTGCCTTGCGTCTTGCCAAAGCAGAATTAATGGATCGCCCGCTGTTGATGGATAGTGATCAATTAATCCGTTATTGCCGTTTAAGAATTAAAGACCCCAAAATTGAACAGTTTCATATTTTCTTTTTGGATAAAAAACATCAGTTTTTATCAGATGAAATTCATCAAATTGGAACAGTAGATCACGCGACTGTTTATCCCCGTGAAATTATTAAAAAAGCGCTAGAATATGGGGCATCAAAAATTTTAATGGTTCACAATCACCCCAGTGGAGATTCAACACCGTCCAAAGCAGATGTGGATTTAACAAAACATATTGCTGAAATTGGGGAGAAACTGGGCATCCAAGTAAATGACCACCTGGTTTTAGGAAGTGGGTCGTATACTTCGATGAAAGCCAAGGAACTTTTTTAACCCTTAATAGGCTTTCCAGGGTATCAGTTTTGTCCGCAATACTTGTTGTTATATATTTTTGAAACACCCTGTCATCAACAGATCCATACAATATTATTCAAGGCGCTATCCCCTATTGAAAAACATGAAAATCTTTAAAAATTGAAAATTTGTAAATTTTCAAATAAAGAACTAATCTGTGAATATAAAAAATTTGCAAGGAGGAAATCGTGAAAAAAATAATAAAAAAACATAAACTAAATAATTTTGGGGTTCTTAAATTTATTAATTTTGTTTCGGCAGTGATGCTTTATGCCACCAAAGCAGGTATGCCATAAAAAGATTGACAAGTATTTTGTCTAAAATTATGGTGAACTATGTCGTAAAAAACTCTTAGATAAATATCTTAGAGAGCCAAGGCTGGGAAAGTTGTTTTTGCCCCTTCAAATAGGGCAATTACATGAAAATAAATTCAGACTTGCTCTTATCTATGTTACGACAGGCGTTTATTCAGAATCTTTGCCTTAAAAGGTGTCGTCCATTCTGCGTCTATAAGCGTAAAAACAAAGGGTTGCCAGTTTTAAATGATCCGGGGCAAATTAATTAAAGGAATATTTGTATGACAAGGCTTTTTTTTAAAAGAATTATCTTTTTTGCCCTTTTAATGGGGGCTGCAGTCTTTTTATACTGGAATTATTTTGTTTGTCAGACCCAGTTTGACGGGCATGTTTTAAAAAATAACAAGCCTTTGATTGTCTTTGATTTTGATGGGACGGTTGCTGATTCTTGGCCGCATATCATAAAAATTATGAACCGGATTTCCCCTGAGTATGGCTTTAAGCAGATTCCTTATGCGGATAAAGATAAGTATCGTAATATAGAGTTAAAGCAAGTTTTGAAGGGGCTGGATATTGGAAGCTTAAGATTGCCATTTGTTGTAAAGCGTGTTCGCAAAGAAATACAAAAGGATATTTTAAATATCAAAATGGTTCCCGGGATGAAACAACTTTTGGATACGTTGAAAAATCAGGGGTATAATTTAGGGATTGTTACTTCAAATTCTGTGGCCAATACAAAAAAATTCCTGAAACATAATAATGTGGAGGATATTGATTTTATTTATTCAAGCACTTGTGTGGGCGACAAGGACAAGCTGATTAAAGATGTTATTCAAAAAAGCCAGATAGATCCTGAAAGCATCTATTATGTTGGGGATGAGGTTCGGGATATAGAGGCCGCACAAAAAACAGGGGTTAAAAGTATTGCCGTAACCTGGGGGTTTAGTTCCAAAAAATTAATAGAACAATCAAATCCTGATTATTTAATTAATGATCCTATGGACCTGTCCAAGTTTTTGAATTAACTGATTTAAGGTATTTTAAAAGCCCGTTAACCCTTTTTTAATAATAAATTTCCCACGTAGATCCTTTGGTTTTTGTTGCTGACTGTGCCGATCCCGTTCTCCAAAAATAAATAATATAAAAAAGTTATAAAAAGGTATTGACGATGGGGATACATATCCCATATAAGAAGAGAGCAGACAAGTTCTGCAAGTTCATAGAAAGAGTAAAGAAGGAAGGAGCAGGTGATGTGGAAGCTTAGTA
>CAJXSI010000031.1 GCA_913061155.1 uncultured Alphaproteobacteria bacterium | reverse complement strand
GAACCTACAGAGACGGTTTCTGGTGAGGAAAAACGACAAGAAGAAACTCGTAAAAAACTGACGGAGATGTTGAAATCGCGGCAGGCCAAAATTAAGGCTGCAGCAGCAGAGAGAAAAGCCGCAAAACCTTTGAAGCCAGCGGTAAAAGAATCTACAGAAACGGTTTCTGGTGAAGAAAAAGAAAAACGTCAAGATGAGGCTCTTAAAAAACTGACAGAGATGTTGAAATCGCGGCAGGCTAAAATTAGGTCTGCAACTGCAGAGAGACTAGCCGCAAAAAAGGCTGAGCCAAAAAGTAGTGATTCAGCCAGCAAACCAGAAAAACCTGTTGGAACGGCGGCAAAACCTTCTTCAGAAGAAGATGACGCAATGGCAAAATTTAAAGCCCTGATAGCCAGGGGTAAATTTACTGTTGCCCCACAGAAAGCTGCGGGGGCATAAAGCCTAGTGATATAAAAGTGACACAAGTTTTCTATTGGAAATTATAGATTTACAAACAAGTCATTATATAATATTGTTTAGGTATTAGTTTATTGGTATTAAGGGAGTTTATAATCCATGAAGTTAAAGAATTTTGCAGTCGTTGCAACCTCAGTCGTGTTGTTGACATCATGTCAATGCAAAACTACAGATGATTCAAATCTGGTAAATTCAGGTTTTAACCGCGGGTATGATAGTTGTCCAGTTGATACAACAGACCTACCAAAACGTTTTGTATTGGATCGCGCTTTTTATGCTTTCGATAGTTACAGCCTTACAACCGAAGGGCGCATGACACTTGAAAAGCAAGCTGAATGGATGAAAACAAACCCAGGAAAAACAGTTATGATTGAAGGTAACTGTGATGAACGTGGAACACGTGAATATAACATTGGGCTTGGTGAACGTCGGGCAAACACAGCAAAAGAATACTTGGTATCTTTAGGGATTGACTCATCAAGAATTTCTGTAACAAGTAATGGAAAAGATGCGCCGTCAGTTGCAGGATCTAATCCAAGTGCTTGGGCACAGAACAGAAACGCAACAGTTGTTGTTTACTAAGTTTTACAAATGACTTTTAAAAAACCCTATCTATATGATAGGGTTTTTTTATACCTGAACATAACTTGTTGTTTTTTTAAGATGAAAATAAATTTATCAAAAATCAGTCGAATTATCCTTTTTTGCTTTGCGGCTTTTTGGGGTACAAAAAGTTTGGCAATAACCATTCCAAAAGGGGTGGCCATTCGTGATGCAGAAATTGAAAAACACTTAAAAGAATATATGGATCCAATTTTCTCTGTTGCTGGGTTAAACCCAAAAGACGCCCGAATCATTCTTGTTAATGAAAACACGGTTAATGCCGCGGCACTGCCGAACAGTACCATGATTTTGTTTGCTGGTTTTATAAAGGCGACAACATCTGTTGAGCAAGTAATAGGGGTCATTGCGCACGAAGTTGGGCATATTGCAGGGCGTCACCATGTTCGGGGGTATGCGGCGATGGAAAAAGCCCAAAAATCAGGTATGATGATGGGCCTGTTGGGTATTACGCTGGGTATTTTGTCGGGGCGTCCAGATGTTGGGTTGGCGACTGCCATGGGAAGCATGTCAACATCCATTCACAGTTTTCTACATTACCACCGTGGAGAAGAATCTGCGGCAGATATGGCCGCAACAAAATATTTGGAAAAATTGGGATGGACAAGCATTGGGTTAATGGAGTTTTTGGAAACGCTTCAAGGGCAAGAATTATTAAATTCAACCCAACAAGATCCTTATTTAAGAACCCATCCGTTAACCCGTGATCGTATTGAAAGTATCCGAAGAAAAGTTGATAAGTATAAAATTCCTAAGGGGGCTTTGCCCAAAGAATTTTACGAAGGGTATAAAATTATTTATATGAAGATTGAAGCTTTCCTTTTTCCTGTTCATAAAGCCGCCTATAAATATAAGGGTAATACAACGATTGATAAATATGCTCAGGCCATTCTTGCCTATAGAGAGGCCTATTACGACAAAGCAATTTCACTTGTGGATTGTTTGATTTCACAAGACCCCACGAACCCATTTTATTATGAGCTTAAGGGCCAGATTTTATTTGAAAGTGGCCAAGTTCTGGCGTCAATTTTACCCTATGAAAAGGCGGTCAATTTTATGCCGGATTCGCCTTTGTTAAGAATTGGGTTGGCCCAATCTTTCTTAAGGCAAGATAAAAAAGACTACACCAATAAAGCTATAACACATTTAAGACAGGCCCTTAAATTTGAAAAAGACAATGTGACAGCTTGGCACCTGTTGGCAATCGCCCTTGGTAAGCAAGGAAATATGGCGGAAATGTCTTTGGCCTTGGCTGAAGAATCTGCCTATAAAGGTGATTGGTCCATGGCTTTGGAACAGGCAAAAAGGGCTCTGTGGCACCTGAAAAAAACAGGCAAAACATCTGTCCGTGCCAATGATATTAAATTACAAGCTGAAGAAAATTTAAGGGACTAAGGGAAGCAACCTGCCTATCCCCTCTTATTATGGGCTTGTTGCACGATGATATTTTTAAGTCGAGCTAAAAAGCCCGACTACGTAACAGTCCCATTACTCCAACCTCGTCGCCCCGTGTATAAGTTTAGTAATTCGATGGCTATTTTGATTCGTCGCCCTGGTTCTTGACACTCTCCAACCTCGTCGCCCCGCACTTGATGCGGGGTCCAGGGCGGTACTCACCGGACACCACCCGCCTGCCTTTTAGGTTATGACTGGATCCCGGATCAAGTCCGGGACGACGATGAAGAGGGTCTGTCTTTGCATAGAAATCGTCACCCTGGTGCTTGACACCAGGGCCCAGGGCGGTACTCACCGGACACCACCCGCCTGCCTTTTAGGTTATGGCTGGATCCCACGGTCAAGCCGTGGGATGACGGCAAACTAAGAAGTATCATTGACCCAATCCCTTATTCCGTTATCTCAAGCACCCACAGAATGCGTGGTAATCCATGCGCCATCGGCCCCCTCCAGATTCGTCTCCCCGCACTTGATGCGGGGTCCAGTCATTTTCTTTACCAGGTTTCCCGTTAAAGTCGCCCAAAATCTGGACATATTGACACAGGTATGGTTAATCTCAGCCAATGGGTTTTTTCGCTTTGCTTCATAATTGCGTTAAAGTGCCTAAAAAATAGGCACGAAAAACCGCGAAAAATAATTTTTTTATTAAAAAAGTGCGTACGCGCGCATGGCTTAGGCAAAATAGGCCTAACCAATTAATGCGGGTTACGGGCTCATGATAAATATAACCAACTGAAATAACTGACTTATTTATCCATGCGTAAAACGCATACAATTTCCCGTTAATTTTATCCAGGCTAGATTTTTTAAGGAGGCAAATAAACGGCAGGCTGATTGTCTTCGGTAAATACCGCCCTGTACCCCGCATCAAGTGCGGGGCGACGAATCAAAATAGCCATCGAATTTGTGAACTTATACACGGAGAGACGAAGTTAGAGGGGGCAGATGGCGCATGGATCCCCGCGCACCCTGCGCGCACTCGCGATGACAGAGGGGGACATTACCATGATCACATAAAAATTAAAAATACTCTCTTAATCTAAGGCTTTTTCTGTTCAATCTTTGGGGTGCACTTCCGAGGGCCATTGTGGCAAAGTTAATGAATAATCCCAATTTTTCCCTGTCATGCAAAAAACCCCGCACACAGCGGGGTTTTTAGAGGAACGTATTTTTTATTTATTTGAATGCTTTCCAAAGCGCGCTTGTTAGGTTAGATCCTCTTAATCCAGCATTAAAAAGTTCTTGTGCTAGGTCGAAAACATCTTTCGTATTAGTAATTCCAAGCGCAGTGACTATTATAGTCACGGCACTACGCGCTTCATCACTATAAATAGGTTGTGCTGGAGCTGCTGAAGCGGCAGCTGCTGCGGCTGCGGCTGGCGCTGGCGCGTTGCTATCTTGAATAGCTCCCTCACATTCTGCCTCTATTAACTCAGTTTCTATTACCTTTGCGATGGCAATAGCTTGTTTTTTGGCTTCTTCTGCATAAAATTCCCTTTTAATTGCTTCATAGAATTCTTTATCTGATTCAAGTATTTTACTTGTTTCTTCAGATAGTCTATTTGCCTCTGCTGTGACGATTGCGACAGCGTCTGTTGCCGCTGCGTATTCACCCGAAAGACTTGCTATTTTAGCGGCTGTTTTTTCTGCTTGATTAGCCCCTGCCGCTGCTTCTGCTAGTCTGGTCAGTTCTTCTTTATCTGCACCTGATAATGCAGCACTATAGTCTCCATCTGCCCTGATAGCAGCCGTGCGTGCAGCTTCATATTTCTCATTAGCTTTCGCAGCATTATCGCGGGCAACTTCCGCAGCTTCTGCAGCCTCTGTTGATGGGGCCGGTGCTGTGATAATGTCAGATTCGAATGCTCTCGACAAAGCTTCTCTAATATCCCATCTTGTTACAAATTTTCCTCCAGCTAAAGCATTTTTAATATCTGATTCATTCAATCCAGACAAACTTTGGCTGCTGGCTGCTATTCTTTTCGCTACCCTCAGGACGTTTGGACCAATATCTGTTTCGGCTGCAGCAAATGTTTCTACTGAAGTTAAGGCTGTAACACCTATTAATAACATTTTAATTTTGTTCATAATCATTTCCTCTCTTTTGATACAGTGAACGTAACTTTACGATATTTTGGCTTTAGGTTATATAAAAAACTGAATATATTGTGGAAAATTCCACCAGTTTTAATGCCTTCTGATATTTCGTATGGATGTGGCGGGTTTATCCCTATGGACCTTCTGCCCCACCAAATCCAGCTGCTGCCGGATCTGCAGCGCTTGCATTTATTTTTTCTACAATTTCTGACACAGTGGCTAATTCACTAAAAGAACGCAGCCCAATTTCGATCAAACGGCCCAAAACACCAGGCATGCACCCACCATCCGTTTCCATGTTTTCAACAATTTTATTAAGCAATAAGGTCGGCCATGTGCCTGTATCATCCAATGCCTTATCTGCTATTTCCACCAAGCTTAGGACTTGATCTAACGCTACATGAATTATTCTGTGTTCAAGACCATCTTCCTCTGTTGTTGTATCGGGACCTATTGTTCCAAGAACGGTATTAATATTTTCCAGTTTTGCCGCATTGTCGTCATAAACTTTTTCAGCCAAAGCCCTTACACGGGTAATTACTGACCCGTGATCTGTGACTGTTATTTCCAGTGCTGGCATGACTGTATTAAATAAGTGCCTATCAGCCCCAACATTACTTATTCTTTCTTGATTAAATTTGTGAACATCCCAATCATCACATCCTTTTAATGATTCAACAAATCTTTGGACGGCAGATCTAACGTCTATAGAAATTGCCTGAACTTTTGGGAAAATAGCATGAGTTGGATCAAAGTGTGTTCCTGTCTCTTTAACATATTCTGCAGCCTGACCAAACTTAGCTGCCAGCGCTGCCGATGCGGCTTCTTCCTTAGCTTCGTTATCTAGAAAAGCCATAAGTTCAGGATTGGCAGGTTCTTTCACAACTGGGCTTGTATCAAAACTTGAAATGACAGCAAGAATCCCTTCTTTTTCAGAACTCTCTACATCTCCCCACACAATTTCAAAAATTTCTGGGTTATTTAAAATTCCTGGGATGTCAGATTCTTCTGCAACTTTAGATAACGCTGTTGATAATGCGTTTTTGAAATCTTCTGATTGATGGGCAACTTTTAAAAGACGTGAACATGTCCCTTCTTCATCCCCTGCTCCGGAAGCTGCTGCTGCCGCGGCGGCGGTTGCATTTTGTAAACTTAAGGCGGAAAAAAATCCCATTAAGGTAAATAGTCTTAAGTATTGTTTCATATCTCTACATCCTAAATAAAATTAAATATTTATATATGACATATAAGTTTTATGAAAATATATTTCAAGGTTTTAGTGTATGTAATCATTGATTTATGGGCTTTATTTATTTATTATTACATGGATTCATTAACCTTATGGGATTCAGAGTTTTTAAATGGGCAAATGGCGCCATTTTTTTTATTTCCTTATTTTTTCCGCAAATTTTGCGTTTCTTAGCCATGCCAAATATTCCACCCTTTTGATGGATTGCGCCACTGGCGAAGTCATGCAAGATACCCGGGCAAATATTCGCCGATACCCGGCATCCCTTACCAAGGTTATGACATTGTACCTGGTCTTTGAAAAGTTGAAAAAGAAAGAACTGACCATGGATTTCAAGGTGACGATGAGTCGCAGGTCTTGTCGTGTTCCCCCATCAAAACTTTACCTACGTCCCAAGGAGAAAATTGAACTAAAAGATGCCATTTTTGCATTGGCTTTAAAATCTGCCAATGATGTGGCCACAGCCTTGGCGGAAAGCGTTTCAGGGTCAGAGAAAAAATTTGCAAAAGAAATGAATGAAACGGCAAAAAAATTGGGGATGACCCGCACCCATTTTGTCAATGCCTCGGGTCTGCCCAATTGTAAACAGCTATCGACGGCCAAAGACATGGCTTTGTTGGCCAAGGCCATGGTTCGCGATCATCCTGAATTTCTTTATATTTTTGCCACAGAATCTTTTAAATTCCGTGGGCGTCAGTACAAAAATCACAACCGATTGCTGAAACGCTTAGAGGGTGTGTATGGCATAAAAACGGGCTATACCCGGCGGGCTGGATGGAATTTATTGGCGACTTATAAAAAAGATGGCAAGCATGTCATTGGTGTTGTTATGGGGGAAATGTCTGCCAACCGTCGGGACCACCGTATGCAATGTATTCTGGAAGGTAAAAAAGTAACGCTTAAAGACTTTGAACGTTTGACCCGCCCCAAAGCCGGACCCCGCCGCATTTCAAGGTTAAAGAACTGGTCTGTTCAAGTCGGTGTTTTTCGCAACAAACGTCAGGCCCAACGTTTTGCAAAACAACTGGCTGAAGAAAATAAAGAAATCATTCATAAAAGTATGTTCAGTAAATTATTGAATGTTGTGCGGCATCGCCGAAATTATAAAACACGCTTTAAATATAAAGAACATAAAGAAGCCTTAGACGTCTGTGATAAATTAAAAGCCAATGGTACCGATTGTTTCGTTGTTAAAAGCCTATAACCCTGATCTGAAACTTGACCTAAGGGGACTGACAAGGCCACAGGAACAGATGCAAAAGTAAGTTGAATCGAATCTGGTAATACTTTAAATGATAAATAAAGGTGTCTTTGAATTAATAATCTTCCCTAGCATTGTCATCCATTCACCTTTATTGCCGCCACCGGGAATTTCATCGGATGCCCACTTGTTTTTTGCCCACAGATATATATCTAAAGCCTTTAATTGGATGAAACGATCACCTTGTCTTAAAAGATCGGGATCAATGGGGTGGATTGACCGGTATCCTTTGATGTATTTTTCAAATTTGTGTTGCCAAGTATCTTGGGGTGTTAATGATATTTCTAAGAAAGGGCGCATAATATCCATCATATACCAATGATAGTTGGGGCTATCAAAGTCAATAATGCCAACTTTGGGCCCCTCATGAACAACATTTGCATCACGATGGTCCCCATGAATTAAACCGTACTGATTTTCAGCCTGCGGTAAATTTGAAACCCATTCATATAAGCGGTCATAATGTGGTAAAAGATCCGTGTCTTTGACAGCATAACCTGCCATTTCAGTCATCGAATCTTGCCAATTATCAAAGTGAAATACCTCTGGAGGAATATAATTTTGTGATGCTTTGTGCAGCTTCCCCAATGATTGACCCCAGTTATAATAAATATTGGGGTTTTCAAGACGCAGACTTATGGGGATGCCTGGGATTTCAGCACAGACATGACCTAGATAAAAATGTTGTTCTTTTTTTAAGGGTTCAACATACATTTCGTTCAAAGAAACAACAGGTTCACAAACAGGCACGCCTTCGTCAAAAAGGTGGGATTGGAAATCAATGGCTTTGGTTACTGATTTTAAAGGTCGCAGCTTTTCATGAGTAATACGTAAATAATAATTTTGGGATTCTTTAGAAAACCTAAAAACCGCGTTAATACCAATGTTGATAAGTTTAATCGAATCTGTGTCCCCCGCCCACAACTTTACAAATTGCTTGGGAATAGTCGTTTTATCCAAGCCCTTTAAGCACTTACCCCACATCTTTGTGTCCTATGGTTGAAAATACAGAAACCCTATTATCCCCCGGGTTTTCCTTATGCAATTCTTTCAACAGTTTTAGCGTGGTGGTGGAAAGTTTCCCATTATTAAAAAATATCAAAGCTTGGGTATAGGCAAATTTATAATCATAAGATGCGGGGGCCAGTTTCCAAGCTTCTCTATAAACAAGGGCTGCTTTGTGAAACTGTCTTGTTTTTTGATACAAGCGCCCCAATTCAAACCAGGCAGTATCATTTTTGGGCGTTATTTGAATAATTTCTTGGCGGGTTTTTATTTCATTAAAGGCATCTATTGTTTCCTTAGGCGTGCTTAATTGTTGAATTTTACGATAAGGATGGTCTGGCAAAAAGGGATTGCCCAAATGTAAATACAAAAGAACAGCTGGAATGATTAATACGCCAATTAACCAAATAATATTTTTTGATAGACTGGTTGAACGGACAAGTAACCCGCCGCACAGCAAACTAAAGAACGTGATACAAAACCCCAAAACCCATATCATTTTCGTTTTCTACGCTTTCTTATTAAAATAAAGTAAATAATCAAGATAAATCCCATGACGGCATAGACCCATGTTTTCATGATGGGATTTGAATAATCTTTTACAATATGGTTCCCGTATTTATCCGCAATGATTTTGCGAATTTGGTCATCTGATTTACCTTCTGAAATTAGGCGTAAAACATCAGACCGAAGTAATTGGGCATCAGATGATTCGGACGCATCGATTGTTTGGGAATGGCACGTTGGGCATTGAATCTCTTTAAACAAAGCCATAGACCGTTCTGAATAAAGATCCAAGGCCAGGCAGGATTGGGTGATTAAAAGAGTTAAGGCGATTAATAGAATTTGTAGGTGATATTTCTTCATAAAATCCTCCGTCGTTTTTTAAAAGCGTACCATAAAATTGAAAGGCTTAACAAGAATCCCCCCAACCATATCAAGGAAACCAGGGGGGTATAATAAACACGCACCATCCAATTTTTTTGATCGGTCGTTTCCCCCAAAATCACATAATATAAAGACAGGCCTTGCCAATAAAGGGCTGATTCAGAATGTTCAGTTTTTGGCGTATAATACAGGCGACGTTCGGGTTTGATAACCTTATTATTTTGAAACCTAAACTGGGCCTGGTACGCAAGATAATTTGTGTGGGGTAGGGGGGTGATGGATTCGAAAGTAATGGTTTTCTCTTGAATATCAAGTGAATCCCCAATTGACATAACGGCCAACTTGTCCCGCATCCAAAGACTGTTACCTGTTGCCCCCAATAATATAATCCCAATACAAAGATGGGCCAAGGCGGCTTTCTTATTGATAGGCTCTTTCGGTAAGAAAAGATGAATCGTGGTGGATAGAATCAAAACAAGGGCGATTGAAATGCCTAAGGTATTAATCCAAATTTCAGGGAAAGGTTTGGGGCTGGTGGAGGTGAATAAACCAAAGAATAACCCCAGCAACAAAGTATACCCAATCGTACGACGGTTGATTAATTTTTTATGAAAATCAAAACTAAAGATCATGGCCACGGCCGCAATCAAGAAAGGATACCCCATCGTCTGGATATAAAAAGTGGGGCTGACCGATATAGGGTTGTTGGCAACGTAAGATTGAAGGATGGGAAAAACCATGGCAAACAATAAAATAAAGGTAAGATAAACAAAAACAAGATTTTGAAAAACAAAAGAACTGGTTTTTGATTGCCAAGAAAAGGTCGTGCCTTTGTAAGGTATTTTGGGGCTTTTGAACCAAACTATTACAGAGAATATCAGTAAGATAATAAAAATAAGGGCCAAGAAAATTCCCCGCGTTTCATCAACGGAAAATGTATGGACGGATGTTAAAATACCAGACCTTATTAATAAAACCCCAAAAATACACAGCAAAAATGTGATGATACTTACCAAGTGATGAAAGCGATAAAAGGTTGATGATTTCTGCGCCAGAAAGTTGCTGTGTAATAAAATTGTGCCGCAAAGCCATGGCAATAAAGACGCATTTTCCACAGGGTCCCAAAACCACCATCCCCCCCATCCCAATTCATAATAGGCCCACAAGCTGCCAATGGTGATGCCCAATGTTAAGAAACCCCAGGCTGTGTAAATCCAAGGCTTTAAGGCAGAAGGGGGTAAAATACCTGGTTTTAATAATGCCAATAAGGATAAAACAAAAGGGACCGCAAAACCAATATATCCCAAGAATAATAAGGGGGGGTGAATGGCCATGCCGGGATCTTGAAGTAAGGGATTTAATTCCCCACTATTAATGGGAAAAGGAATAAGGCGCAGAAAGGGGTTACTGGCAAATAAAGTATAAAATAAGAACATTAGTAAAAGAGTGTTTAATAAAAATAAGCCATATTTTTTGACCTCTTGCGATAAGGTCTTACTGCACATAAAGGCTACCATGTATCCAGATAAAAAGAAACACCACAGCAACATAGATCCTTCGTGATGACCCCAAGTGGCCGCAATTTTATAGACCCACGGGGTGTTGATATTGCTATGAAACGCAACAGATTGAATCGAAAAATCACTGGTTGAAAAACCATGCATCAAAGTTAATAAGGCAACGGCCAGGCTGATGAATTGAATGGATGTCACCCAATAGGTGATTGATAAAATAGAGGGACCTGAAAATTTAAGGGCCTGAATCCGCCCAAGAACAGGGGCAAAGCACAAAATAAAGGCAAAGATCAAACAATAATGTCCAAATTCGATAAGCATAAAACGGTTCCAATTTATTCTTATTATAAGGGATGTTTTTCGATTTTATGTCAAGTTTATAACTTGTTCTTGATTTCCAAGGGTTGATAGTTTTCATCATGTTTTGCCAGAACTTCTTTGGCAAGAAAAGTGTTGCTTGTTCCTTTGAATTTTCCTTGGACGACGACGGTGGATTCCTCCTTAAATAAATCGGGAAGTAAGCCTTCATACTGAACGGAAATGCTGGATTCTTTGTCAATCAATTTGAATGAATAGGTTACGCCTATTTTAGAAAGACTCTGTGCTCGAACAACCCCGCCGATACGAAAAGACTTGTCCCTATTCTGTTTTGATAGGGCCTCGGAGGGGGTTAAAAAAAAGACAATATTTTTTTGAAAAGTGGACAGAACGATATAACTTCCAACTGAAATAGAAATTAAAGCAATAATAATTAAAATAAGTCGTCTATGTTTTGGCCGCATAAGCATGATTATCTAGGAAAAAAATATATTGTAAAGAGCATGTTTAAAAGAAAAGTGTATGCTTGTTGCAACAATTATGTTGCATTTTTTGTTAAATTCCCTTGTTTGCCTAAAAAAAATGTGATAATATTACAACTAATATTTCGTTTAAATAGGGAGCAGAGATGATAAACAAACCAAGAATAGTATTTTCTATGTCAAAATTCGTATTAATCACAACAACAATTTGCCTTATAAGTAATCTGTCTGTGGCACAACAAATCGCAGGAGAAAGGCCGCAAAGCGCCCCTTCCAGATATGTGAGAAGTTTTGAAGCGCCAGGAGTAGGTGTTGAGGGCGATCGACGTTCCAGATCAAGAGGTGTGTCACCGACCGCCAATTCTTTTAGGACACAACTTGATCGGTTACAAGCAGTTATGGCACAAGCAGCAATGGCCGGGGATTTGGATGGCGTCCTTCGCGTGCAGAGAAGCGTGACTGCTTTTTTTGCAGGACGAAGCGAAGAAGAGCTTGCTGAATATATTAACCAATAGTTTATCTAAAATTTAAGATGAATAAGAAAAATCAGCGTTTTATACTGACGCTGGTTTTTTTTCGTGATAAATTAAATCTATAAAAAGTTTAACAGAGGTAACCATGAAGAAAATATATATCTGCCTTGCATGTCTTTTAATTACAGCCCACCAGTCAATGGGGTTTTCTTTGTTTGGGGGCAGAAAACCAACGGCTTCGCCTGATAATTCGCTTAATGAAAGATTGCGGAACTATACCACCCAATTTTATAATTCTCGAAAGGCAATGATGAATGACTATGTTCAAAAAAATGTGGTGTATTATTATGAAAGTGGCTATGGGCGTGATAAATCACATCCCATAAAATTTCCTTTTCCAAAAGATGTTGATCAAGCAAGTGCCATAGGTATTACGAATTTAATTGCCATCCAATTTTGCAATAAGGTACCAGACCCCGCCCAAGTCTATGTTGAAATTACTGTCTTGGGGTCAAAAGCACGCCAAACCGTTGCCGCCGGGGCGCTTGGTGCGGCAGCTGTTGCAATCGGAGGCGCTGGGGCGGATGCATCAAAAGTAACAGGGGCCCGTACAATTGTAACATCCTGTTCACAGGTTCTGAATAAGGTTTGTACCAATACCTGTGCATCTGATTTTTGCCTAAGTTCAGAAAGTGTCGGGGCAACATGTACCGCCTGTTTACGGGAAAATAGTACAAAGAATTTAAAAGGGGTCAAAGCCTGTCTGGAAGACTTTAGTATGCGTTATATCTATAAAGCAAAGGCGGATGTGATAGCAGAAGCCCGGAGAAGGAGAGACGGTATTTTAGGTGCGGTTAGTTCTGCCGTGAAGGGGGTTTTGGCAAGTGATTCAGTTAAGCAGGCCCAGGCAATGGCTCAGCAAGGATATGCGTATGGTCAGCAAGGATATGCGTATGGTCAGCAAGGGTATAATCAACTGCAGGGGTATAATCAACAGCCTGGATATGCTCAGCAAGGGGTCGCTTATGGTCAGCCAGCTCTTGCCCAATAAGTCTTATAAATCGTTGATTTCTATATCTGTCTCTTATACACATCTCCGAGCCCACGAGACCGTACTAGATCTCG
>CAJXSI010000030.1 GCA_913061155.1 uncultured Alphaproteobacteria bacterium | reverse complement strand
TACTAAGCTTCCACATCACCTGCTCCTTCCTTCTTTACTCTTTCTATGAACTTGCCAACTAATTCCGCTGACTCGTTATATATATTGAATGCAAGCCCATTCGTCAACCACTAAATTCACTTTTTTTAAATAAAATGTTAAACATTAAAAAAGCCCGCATAAAGCGGGCCTTTAGGATAGAAAAACATCACAAATATTTATACTGCAAGTGCGTTCCTAAATTCTGCAGGTAAATTTTCTTTGTAATATTTAAGAACATTTTCAATTTGAGGATCATTCCCCCAACGTTCGCCTTCCTCATCAATAGGTTGTATATTAAACTGAGAGAGGGCTTGATTATTTTGAATTGGTATATTCAACCATTTTTTTGGTTTATCAATAATAATCGCTTTCTTTCCATTAATAATAGTATGAATCCAAAACCATACATCATCTGCTTTAGCAGCAAGCTTCATATAGGGGTCCGTGTTTACTTTTTTACTTAGTATATCGGGGGGATATAAAGAGCCCGCACCCCCTGTACAAAAATTTTCATACGAGGGAAGAGACCGCTTTATATTGTGTTTCCAGTTTCTATAAAGTTTAATTTCACCACTAGCTTTAAACTTTATTTTATGTCCCCTGGTACATATAACGTTAGAAGGGTTTTTTTTATGGGCTTTATACAGTTGCTTAACTGTATTTGACATATAGTATATATCATCATCAGCTGTAACAATAAGGGCTTTTGGGAATTCCTTCAGTGCTGGTAACAATTTTTTATGCCCCCTCGTGTTTTTTTTCACCCACTTAACCTCCATCCCAATTTTTTCAAGATCTTTTATGATAGCAGGAAGTTTTTTATCGGGAAACTCTTCTTCCGCCAACCACAAAATTATTCTATCTGGCTTCATTGTTTGCGTAAGAAGTGAATGAAGAGTTATATATATCTTAGATATTCTGATAGGGAAAGAAGTTAGAGAAACAATTATTTCAGGGTTACGTTTTACTTTTGTAACCCCCAATTCCTTATTATTAATCATTCTTTTTATATCACCCAAGATTTTTTGTTCGTCTTCTTTTTTAAGGGAATCCCCATCATAAGACTTGGGATTAATTAAAGGAAAATGAAATATATCATCAATAAATAGGGGCAAAGATGATATTGCCAAGGCTATTAATACACCCCAAAATATATATTTATTAACTTTTTTCATTGATGTATTTCCCTTTCTTACATCGCCTTAACGACTTGTTCACACATTTTTTTGGCATCGCCAAACAACATCATCGTATTATCCCTAAAGAACAATTCATTCTGCACGCCTGCATACCCAGGGGACATCGATCGTTTCACGAAAAAGACTGTCTTGGCATTTTCCACATCCAAAATAGGCATCCCGTAAATTGGGCTGGTTGGATCCGTTTTTGCTGCCGGATTCGTTACATCATTCGCCCCGATAACAAAGGCCACATCAGCAGAAGCAAAATCACTGTTGATATCTTCCAATTCAAAAACATCATCGTATGGAATGCTTGCCTCAGCCAACAGAACATTCATATGGCCGGGCATGCGCCCTGCAACCGGATGAATGGCGAATTTAACTTTAACCCCATTTCTTTTAAGGTTATCCACCATTTCCTTCAAAGCATGCTGGGCTTGCGCAACCGCCATCCCATACCCAGGAACGATAATAACAGTCTTGGCATTTTTCATCATGAAACCAGCGTCTTCCGCGCTTCCTTGCTTAACCGGACGGTCATCTTCAACAGCTGGCCCACCACTTGCTTGGGCAGCACCGCCGCCAAAACCACCTAAGATAACATTGATGATACTTCGGTTCATTCCCTTGCACATAATGTAACTTAGGATGGCACCCGATGCCCCAACCAAAGCGCCCGTGATAATTAACAAGTTATTTTGAAGGGTAAAACCAATACCACAGGCAGCCCAACCAGAATAAGAGTTCAACATCGAAACAATAACAGGCATATCGGCCCCACCAATTGGCAAGATTAATAAGAACCCAAGAACCAAAGCCGCGATGGTGATCATCCAGAACATAAAGGCCTCACCATTTAATGTCATATCCACGATACCGTAGATGATTCCAATAAGAATGGCCAAGTTAAGAAAATGTTGCCCTTTGAAAACCAAAGGCCTGCTGCCTAAGATCCCTTGAAGCTTCATAAAGGCCACAACAGACCCTGTGAAAGTAATCGCCCCGATGGCAGACCCAAGGCCCATTTCAATCAAAGCACTGGTTGTTATACCTTCCATGCCGCCTATACCAAAGGCTTCTGGGCTGTAAAAGGCGGCCCCCGCCACACAAACAGCAGCCAACCCAACCAAACTGTGAAACGCCGCCACCAATTGGGGCAAAGCTGTCATTTCAATTTTCTTGGCAATCAAAGTACCAATGGCCCCACCGATAAGAATACCGCCGATAATTGCCTCAAAACTTAAAACTGTTCCGCTGGCCAATGTTGTTAAAATGGCAATAACCATCCCAACGATTCCATAAGTATTCCCTGACCTTGCAGATTCAGGGGAAGACAACCCCCGCAACGACATAATAAAGCACACTGATGCGACAAGGTATAAAATTGCTGATAGATTTGCACTCATAGGATTATCCTTAATCTTTTTTCTTGAACATATGCAACATACGTTGCGTTACGATGAATCCACCAAAAATGTTAATTGATGCTAATGTTACGGCAATGAACCCCATGATTTTTGAAACATCAAAAAATTCACCCCCTGCTGCAACCAACGCCCCAACAATAATCACGCTGGAAATCGCGTTTGTCACCGCCATTAAGGGGGAATGCAAAGCAGGCGTCACACGCCATACAACATAATATCCGACAAAACATGCCAAGATAAAAACTGTAAACCCAAGAATTGTTGGGTCTGTACACATTTCTTGACCATTTTCAACTGTCATATTGGAAAATTGATCAGCCATTTGGTAGCCATCACCTTGTATTACCTGAACTTTTTCAGTAATTGTTGTTGTGAATCCCATCGGACCCTCCTACTTCTTTTCCTGGGCAGCTTTTGTTGCCGCTGTTTTTTTAGGGATTGTTTTGGTTGGTATAAGGTCAGAACGATTGATCTTACCATTCAAAACAACTGTGGCATCTTTCAAAATTTCATCTTCCATGTTGAAATTTAAGGTATTGGCTTCTTTATCAAACAATAAAGTCACGAAATTCAAAAGATTTTTCGCATAAAGCTTTGAAGCATCACGGGCCAATCTGGAAGGGACATTAGCATGCCCAACAATTTTAACGCCATGCTTTTCAACAACTTTGCCAAATTCACTAAGTTCGCAGTTCCCGCCCATTTCAACAGCCAAGTCGACAATAACAGAGCCCGCAGACATTTCTTTAACCATGTCGGCTGTAATGATTTTTGGCGCCGGGCGCCCTGGAATCAAAGCGGTGGAAATAACAATGTCACTTTTTGCCAATTCTTCTTTTAATTTTTGGGCCTGACGTTTTTTATAATCATCACTGACTTCTTTGGCATAACCACCTTTGCCTTCAGCCGTTTCGCCTTCGACTTCTATGAAAGATGCGCCAAGGCTTTCCACTTGCTCTTTAGCCGCTGCACGCACATCAAAGGCTGACACAACAGCCCCAAGACGTTTTGCTGTGGCAATGGCTTGCAAGCCTGCAACCCCTGCCCCAATAATTAAGACCTTTGCAGGACTGATAGTTCCAGCAGCCGTCATCATCATAGGCATAGCCTTATCAAGGTATTCTGTTGCATCTAAAACAGCCTTGTATCCGGCAAGGTTACTTTGGGAAGAAAGTATATCCATGGATTGTGCGCGGGTAATACGCGGCACCAATTCCATTGCGACAATATTAATGCCCGCATTTTCATAAGCTTTTAAATGACCCGGACTTGTCATGGCCGAAACAGATGCCACAACCGTCGCATTTTTTTCATACAAGGAAACTTCGTCTGTCCCTTCGGACTTAAGCATTGGTTTTTGAACTTTTAAGATAAGATTGGCATTTTTATAGAGGTCTTTGCCTGATTGAATTTTGGCCCCGGCATTTTTAAAATCATCGTCAGAAACTGATGAATTCAAACCAGCCCCTTTTTCAACGGCGACCTCAAATCCCATATCAATGTATTTCTTAACGGTTTCCGGCGACGCGGCGACGCGCCCTTCGTCCTTATGTAATTCTTTTGGAACAGCGATTTTCATGCTTTACCCTTTTGGCTTTATTGTATAAGTGGTGCGCCCTGAAGGATTCGAACCCTCGACCTGCGGCTTAGAAGGCCGTTGCTCTATCCAACTGAGCTAAGGGCGCACAATAACTGCCATTATAGAAATTCCAATAAAAATGTAAAGCATTTCGAAAGTTTTTTTATATAATAATTATTAAATAGGCAGATTCAATAGGATTTTCAAGGAATAAATAAAATGACCGTAACCAGATTGTATAGAGATGAGATGAATTTTAAGCGGTTCCAACTACGGTCATCTTATAAAGTTCAGAACTCTGCACCATGTTTTGTGCCTCACAAAGCCTCCCAACAGAGAACTAAACCGACGTTTGATTGGGCCTCCCCAATCATAACTCTTCTATATTGCACAATTGCCCTTAAATCAAGTAAATATTTTTTAATAGCCTATTCAGCCAAGTCAGCCGCCCCTATCCAGACCAATACTGCCTTGACTAGAAACATAGAATATGGGAAAAATAAGAAAATATAAAGTGGGGCTGATGCACTTAATAATTAATCCACATAAGGAAAAGGTCTTAAAAAGAATATCATAAATGAAGCATAACATTAAAAATATTGGTATTTTTGTAGGAGAAGATTTATTGGGGGATGGTATTTTGAAAATTCCCTTTATCCTGTGCCTAAAAGAACAATTTCCCAAAGCAAACATCACGTGGATAACCGGTAAAAATAAAAGTGTTTTTTCCTCTGCTCTATCGCCCTTAGTAGAAAATAAAATTGATACCGTCATTGATACCATTCCCATTGGTCAAACCTGGGGGGAAATATTCTGCCCACCCCCTCTTCAGCAAAAATTTGATTTATTAATTGATACCCAAAGAAATATACGGGAAACTTTGGCCCTAAGAAAAATCCCTCATCATTATTTTTATTCACAGACTTGGCGTTACTTTTTTTCTGATTTTAAGCCGTCAAAAGATATTAAAAAGTATTTTCACCTGACAGATAATCTTATTAATATTGTTCGCATTATTACGAAAAAAAATATCGAAAAAACTTATTCAATTGAAATCCCTAAAGCTCTGTTAGATAAAGTCAAAAACCTATTACCCAATGACAAACCTCTGATTGGGCTATCCCCCGGTGCGGGACAACCTTTTAAAGTTTGGCCGCTGGAAAATTTTATAAGCGTGGCCAAAGAAGTTTTAAAATACAATAGATACCCAGTATTTATCTTAGGCCCAGCCGAAAACAATCTTTATGCCCCCCTGAAAAAGGCTGTTCCTGATGCCTTATTTCCATTACAAGAACACCCTGACTTTTTTAAACTTCCGATGCATACCATTGCTTTGTCCAGAAATTTTGAAAAAAGTGTGGCAAATGATTCTGGCACTGGTCATTTACTTGCCGCCGGGGGCAAGCCTATTATTTCCTTATTCGGAAAAACAGCCCCCCAAAAAGTACACCCTTATACCAAAAAAATAAATTACATCAAAAGCCCAACAGGAAAAATGATCGATATTTCAGTTAATGAAGTGATAAACGCCTTAAAGTTAAAGACCTAAGAATATTAACTGATTATCTATTTTATATCTCTGACCCTATAAACAGCGACCAAAGCCAGGAAAGAAACCCCTGAAATACAATAGATAATAATATTAGCATTTTCCAAAGCGCCCGCATAAGTATAAACAAAGGGCCCCCCATCAATAGTTATTTTAAACCAAAGTGGGAAAGTGTATAACCCATTGCAAACAGCCTACCTTTTAAAGGAGGTTTGCTTGTTTCATGAAGTGTCTTATGCCCACCATGCGGACGATCAAACTTAAGCATTTCAATAGAACCATCCGGCATATCAAAAAACACCTTTGCTGAAGCTGTTTTTTCATCCCCCACAACTGTAATGCCTTCAAGATCATTCAAAAACTTTAAAACATCGCCATAGTCAACTGGTTGTTTTATTCTGAAGATCCGAACAAAAACTTCCAGGTCTTTGATTTCAGATACCGGGGTCAATCTTAATCTTTCCACACCTGAAGATGCTGCTGCCGAAGCCGCTGCCGAAGCCGCTTCTGGGGTTGCTACTGCTTCTCTTTTTGCTTCTTCTTCCTTAAGCTTTTCTTTATATGCTTCTGCTAGCTGCCCCCTTAGAACTGTGCGCTCTAGTGCCGCTGCTGCGTTAGCCTCAGCAATTTCTTGCCGTTTTGCAAGTTCTGCAAGTTCTTCTGCTTCAGCAAGTTCCTGTAGCCTTTCACGTTCGGCAAGTATTTTAGCCTCTGCAATTTCCCGCTTTCTTTCAATTTCTTTTATCTCAGCAATCTTTTTCTGCCTTTCAAGCTCTGAAAGCTCTTCTTTCTCCGCAGCTGCAGCCTCTACCTTCAAAGCTTCTGCCTCTCTATCTTTCTTGGACTTTGCTTCCGCAATTTTTCTGGCTTCCGCCTCTTCTTTACGATTTCTTATGGCTTCTTGTTTTGTTTGAACGGCAAGCTTTGCTTTTGTGTTTTTGTTATCTGCATCCGCCAAACCAACTGTTTCTTCCTTAATTTCCGCTTCAAGTTTCGCAATGGCATCTCTTAAAGAGTGAAGTTTCCCTCCTTCTTTCGGCCCTAAACTTCCCAAAGCTTTCCGGCGTTCATAGTCTTGATATTGGCGTATCACATCTTCAAATCCTTTTATTTCCAAATGAAGTTGCTCATGAAGTGACCTTATCCATCCAAGCATTTTTCTTTCCACAGTGATTACCGGTTTAGCAGGCCTTCTTACTTTGCCTTTACCTATTTTTTTCTTAGGTTTTCTTTCTTTAAGATCACCAGTTGTCTTGCATCGAAGTCCTAATTGGGTCAAAACGGAAAGCTGCGGCACACTTATCCATGTAATATTGGCTAATGATCTATTATGTTCCCTATCTTTAGGATCTAAAGACCTATCAATATGATCAAGCATGAATTTCATTGATGCATCAGCCCCACTTTTAATGATTACAGCTTCATGCCCTGGAATTAGACGCCTTTCCATATGACCGCCGTTCATATATCCTTGCAATTTATATGAGAGATGCAAGAATATATCTTTACTAGACACAGAAAGTTCAGGAAAGCCACTTGTTTTTAACATTTCTTTTGCTTCTTTTAAAAAATGCAAAACTTCATCTGCTGTAGCTTGACCCGTCAGCATATCTGTAAAATATTTTGCAGAAGCTTGATAAAAAGTTGAAAATCTTACAAGTTCTGCCGTAACAGGTACGATCATCAAATAACGTAACCCTTTAACTTCCTCCGGGCCTTTTAAAAATTCTGAAAGAACCTCGTCCTGATTAAGAACATCAAGTCCTTCATCTGCCACACGACTTGTTATGTTATCCCAACGAAGATGTTCAGAATACAAGTTTGCTGCAGCCAACCTTCCGCGCTCCAAAAAATGTTGCCCTGACCCATGAATAGGCTTAATTCTGTTAAAAAAGACAGAAGTAATCACTAACTGATTGAATTCAGATATTTTGGATCTCATATATAATTTTGCTACATCTAAAACTTTACTTGATGTTATATGCTTGATGGCTTTTTTCTTAGAAGCATTATAACATTTTTTGGCATATTTTTTTATTTCAGACGCAGCCTCAACCATCTCAGGGCTGTATACTTCTGGATCATAATCAAACTGTTCAAGTAATTTTTCTAAAATTTCAGCAGGGGAACAACTCACCCCCCCTAAGACAGTCAAGGGAATTTTCCTTAGAGTTAATTTCATTCCATCTGTGGTTTTAGGTTCCTCATATAATCCCCCCATAACACCCAACAACCCAAAGTTTTTAGCGACACGTTTCATATCAAAAACTTCCACTACAGAGTCATCAACGAATCCCTCCCCTGCTCCGGAAGCAGCAGCGGCAGCGGCAAACGACCTGTTTGCAGCAAAGTTAGCCAAACATAGTACTAAAATTAATCTAAATAAATTATACATAAGTCATCTCTTTCTTTTTATACACATAAATGTAGGTTCAATTTTTCAAAAAGCAAGCTACTAATTAATCTCTGACCCTATAGACAGCGGCCAAAGCCAGGAAAGAAACCCCTGAAATACAATAGATAATAATATTAGCATTTTCCAAAGCGCCCGCATAAGTATAAACAAAGGGCATCCCCCCCATGATGGCATAAGTAATATTATAACAAACGGAAATCCCCGTCTGTCGAATCTTTACAGGAAACAATTCCACCATTAAGGGCATATACCCCGCCATTAATGCCGCAATAATTGTTTGATAAGCCATCAAAAAGAAAACCAATGTCATATAGGTTCCTTCCTCCAACAATTTAAGCAAAGGAAATAGAAAAAAGAGAGACGATAAAATACCTATTTTATAAGAAAACCCTGCCCCTTTTTTGTCCGCTAACTTTCCAAAGAACGGTATAACCAGGGCACACCATAAAACACCCAAGGTCATACCACTGAAAATATCAGATTTTTCATAGGCATATATCTTGTTTAGAAATACGGGGAAAAACAAGTTAGTTATAATTAAAATACTGGTGCCTGCTGTTAAAATAATCCCCTGAAGCGTCTTAAGTTTATAATCTTTTAATAAGTGAATCATCGGCGATAGGTAATTTTTATGCCTAAAAACTTTCTGGGCATTAATAAATTCTGGCGTTTCATCAATTCCTTTTCGAATAAAATAATTAATAATTGCCAGCACGCCCCCCAATAAGAAAGGAATACGCCACCCCCATGCAAGAACTTGTTGTGGGTCTAAGAATTTATTCAGTAAATAAGCAACCAGTGTTGCCATAACAGACCCAAGACTGACACTGGAAATAATAAAACTTGTGTGGGCCCCTCTTTTATTTTTATCTGTATGCTCGGCAACCATCGTAATGGCCCCTGGTAATTCCGCCCCAAAAGAAATTCCTTGTACAATCCGCAAGATAATCAGAAACATGGGCGCAATGCCCCCGATCACGTCATAAGTTGGCAAACATCCAATCAATAAACTGGCCCCTGCCATTAAAAACATAATGGATAGAAATGATTTTTTACGTCCAGACTTGTCCCCCACAGCTGCGAATAAAATGCCCCCAATAGGTCTGGCAATATATCCAAGGGCAAAAACCATAAAGGTTTTCATGATATTAATGACTTCATTATCAACTTGTGCATAGAATAAAGAAGATAATGTTCCTGACATCAAGGCAAATATAATGAAATCATAATATTCAAACCCTGCGCCAAGACTTGATAGAATAGTAACCTTATTATTATTTTTGATCATTTACTAACCTTTACACCTTTACTTTATGAATAATTAAAAAATATTGAATTTTAGCCGAAATAGTATTGGCATAAAATACGCATGTTTGATATACAGATTATTCATGATGATAACTTAAAGCGAATATATGTAAATAGAGATATGAATATTGATCAACTAAAAACTTTTTATGTGGTGGCTCAGGCGGGCAGTTTTACACGCGCCTCGGATGAGCTTAATATGGACCAATCAAACGTCAGCCGTAAGATTATTGCCCTGGAAGTACGTCTTGGCATTAAATTATTCCAACGACTTGCCAGGGGCCTTGTTTTAACAAAACAAGGGGAAATTCTTTTAAAAGAGGTCAAAGAAGTCTTAACAAAAATTGATGGATTAAAAAGCAAAATAAAAGATTCCGAACAATCTTTTGCAGGGCATTTAAAGATTGCGTCAACCAATGCCTTATCTTCCATGTGGCTTATGCCTTATATGTCTGAATTTTTAGAGAAACATCCCGAATCAAATATTTCATTACTAAGTACGGATAAAGAGCCAGACCTGACCATCCGCGAGGCTGATATTGCCATTCGCCCTTATGTTCATGATGCCCCTGACTTAATTCAGGATTATATCATCACATTTCATTGGCATTTATATGCAAGCCCTTCGTATATTGAAAAAAGGGGGGAGCCCAAAACAGTTGCGGACCTGGACAAACATAGTTTATTAGGCTTTGATAAAAATTCGGTTCACCCCATTCCAAATGCAAACTGGCACTTGATTGCCGGCAAGGAAGGCCGCGATGCGCGCAAGGCCTATTTTTCAACAAATTCTTTCCACGGTCTTTTACAAGCTGCCATCCATGGTATTGGCATAACCCCTTTCCCAGAAGAACCGGATGTCTTAAAGCAAACAAATTTGCAACAAATTCTGCCAGAAGTCAAAGGTCCGGCGATTGATCTTTACTTTGTCTATCCAAAAGCACTTGAAACATTCAAACTTGCCACCGCTTTTGGGGAATTTTTAAAAGAAAAAATTCGGGCAAAGTGTAAATAGTAATCTAATATTTCCTTATTCCCGTAGCCACTCTCTCCAGAGTGGCTTTTTTTATTGGAACTTAAAGGGAAATAAATTTTTATCTAATTGACATGCGCCAATAATATTATACTCTTTACCTTTAATTTAACTGCAGGAGCCTTAAAATGAAAAAAGCACGTGTTATAGCAGCAAGTTTTATCGGAAATGCCTTGGAATTTTATGATTTTACCTTATATGGCGTCATGAGTTTTATCTTGGCAAAACACTTTTTCCCAAGTGAAAATGAATTTGTTAGCTTAATAAACAGCTTTGGAGCCTTTGCCGTTGGCTATTTAATGCGCCCCTTTGGTGCCCTTGTTTTTGGATATATCGGGGACAAATTTGGCCGGAAAAAAGCCTTGTCAACAACGATTATATTAATGGGATTGCCTACTTTAGTTATTGGCTGTTTACCCGGATATGAAACCATCGGCATATTGGCCCCTATTATCATTATATTATCGCGACTTGTTCAGGGTATTTGCACAGGGGGAGAATATAATGGGGCGGCCATTTTTGCCCTGGAACATGTCGGGAAAAATTATCCAAGTTTTACTGGGGGGTTGATTTCAGGGTCTTGCGTTGTGGGGGCGATCTTGGCCACGTCCTTGGGTGCGTATGTGACAAAGCCAACGATGCCAGAATGGGCCTGGCGCATTCCCTTCTTTTTGGGGGCTATTATCAGTTTACTTGGCTATTTCATCCGAAAGAAATTATCTGAAACCCCAGAGTTCAAAAAGATAACGCCTTCAAAAGGTCTAAATTTTCTAGAGCTTATCTCAACTTATTACAAGCCCTTTATTTCAAGCTTTGTTATTGGTTCTTTTAATGGTGCGTTAACATATACATTGTTTGCATTTTTGAATGTTTATTTGCACAAATACCTTAATATTCCTTTAAATGAAGCGATGCAAAATAATTTATACGGCTTAGCTGCCTTTATGCTGGGTTGTCCCCTTATGGGATTCATGATGGATAAAATTGGACGTCGCCGCTTTATTACACTTGCATCCCTTATTATCTTAGGGGGCGTATACCCCTTGTTTATTGCGTATACATCCAATGCTGGAAATATTGGAAACCTCTGGCTTCCCCAAATTATCCTTGGGCTTTTTGTTGCAAGTATTGCGGGGACAGCCCATGGCTTTATTCAAAACTTATTCCCAACCAAGCATCGATACAAGGGTGTTTCCTTCAGTTTCAGCCTTGGTATAGGTGTTGTCGGCGGTATTACCCCCATTATATTGTTAAAACTTATTAACCATACCAATGACCTCCTTATGCCAGCTTATTATATTGCGTTCTGGGGCATTGTGATGCTTTTCACATTATGGGCATGTAGGTCAAAATATTACGATTAAGTAATATTTCTTACAAAAGATAGGGGCAAGCGTTCGGAAGCGCCCCCCCCTGGATAGAAAAACATTCGACCAAATCCATTAATAGGCATCTTCCTAATCATAAGACCTTAATAAGATTAGAGCCTATTTTGGTGTACTTGGAAAAAATATTACCTCCATCAATACCTGTATTTATTAAAGAGATTTTAGATCTACGCGCCCATTCCTCCAGGAACCCTAAAAGATAACTTGCATACAAGACCCCCTCTGAATCAGTCATATTTTTTCTCACAGGACCAATAAACCTGATAAAAGAGTTAGGTGGGGTCATATCAAAACCTGTAGCTGCAACAATTTCTGTACCTTTGTACAAGACAAGAGGCTGCAAGGTTTTTGATTCCTCACTTATATCATCTGATCCTAAAAGAGAACTTTGAACAAATTTATAGGCTTCCCATTCTTCTTTTTGTGTACACAAGCGAGGGCAAAGCCCTTCAAATCCACTCTTTCTTAACACATCAACTATAAAACTATTCTTATGAAGGTTGTAGGTTGTTATGCCTGTGGATGACAACTTTGAATGAGAGGAATCTGTAGAAATGATATATTCTTTAAGCGCGCCATAGATTTTAATTAACGAAGCGTCTGCACGCACCGTATCTCTAAATTTAAGATTTAAGTCTATCTCTGCACTACCAACTTCGTGTGCATGAAGATATATTTCATAGAGCTCTTTTTTGCCATACACCCTTCTAAATGGAAGATTATAGTTACCCTTATATTTATATCCCACTCTAGCTAGAGAATGATCTAAACTTTCGGGATCTTGAGCTTCTGGAACCACAAGTAAAATGTCGATAATTGGCTTAGCTAATAAGCCAGGTATAGAAGTTGAGCCGATATGGTGAATATCTAAGCATATACCCCCCAATGACTCCTTAATTAAATTTTCTTCATCTGAATAAGCATCTAGCCATGCAGGGTCATGTTCTAAAATCTTAATAGTTTTAGGTTCTTTTTTCTTGGGTAATATTTCTATAAATTCTCTCATTTGCTTTCTAGATTGTATGAAAAAATTTGCAATTGTCCTCGCATCATTCAAAGGAGTATGGTCATGTGGATAAGTACTTTCAAGACCTAAAAGTTCTCTGTGCCTACTTGGGGGTAATAAAGTTTGAATACGATCTCTGAAGCAGAGCCATGTTTTTTGCATTGTCGCAGAATCCCAGACCATACGATACTTACCCTCTTCACTATATCTGAGTGGGCGCCTTCCTAGATACTTTCCCAAATAGGTATCAATCCATGCGATATCAAAGCTTGGATTGTCAGATATAATCAAAAGTTCATTTGGCAAAGTTTCTATTTTTCTAAGGAACTCCCCAAAAGCTGTCATTGCCTTCTCAGGGGAAATCGCATCCTTTGAAACAACTTCTAACGCCCCAGGATTTTTATCCCAAAAGTCTCTTTTACAGTCTTCATCAAATACCGTCCCTTCAGGCATCGCGATATTTACACTAAAGGAATCAACTTCTTCGCTGTTTCCATTTTGCAGGCTGGCGCCAATACTCAGGAGGGCATTCTTTTCAAAATCAGGTCCACTTGTTTCTACATCAAATGCTATTACATACTGTTCTTTCAAAATAACTGCTCCTTTTAGATTTTTATATAATAGGTCATCCAGGAAGTGCGCCCAGATTTGGAAAGCTTACAAAGAATTAAGCCTGGCATCCAAAAAAGGCAAGCGGTTTTTAAGACAAAAGATTATTTAAGGTATTTTAAGACTTCTTCATAATACCCAAACATGCGGGGGTCTTTTAGTTTGTGGGGAAACAAAATGCCATCCAAATGGTCACATTCATGCTGAATAATGCGGGCATGAAAACCATGTGTTTCTTTTTCATAAATACGCCCTTTTTCATCCATAGCCTTAAGATGGATGGAATGGTAACGCTCCACAAGCCCTAACAAGCCCGGAACAGATTGGCACCCTTCCCAGCCTTCCGACATTTTATCGGATAAAGGGGTGATTTCAGGATTAATTAATACCTGGGGGGGCACGCCTTCAGGATCATATTCTGGTGTTAAATCATAAGTTTCAGGGTCGTCTACTTTTATAGGGATATGATAAACAACCAATCGTATTGGACAGAAAACTTGCGGCGCTGCTATACCCAAACACCCTCTGTGCCTAATAGTTTCCTTCATATCAGAAATCAATTCTTGGACTTCTGTCGTCAAAGGATCCAAGACAGGTCGACATTTTTTTCCTAAAACTGGGTTCCCCATAAGGGCAACATTTAAAACTTTACCAAACATACTTTTATATGACATAACCTACTTATTCAAACAAGGAAAAAGGGGCATAAAGCCCCTTAATTCCGTTTTAAATTATCTTGATTTCCTAATCTTTATCAATAACCATTGTCGCCATTGTAAGGTTTGAATGGGCAACGATCATTGTTCGCATTGGCGAGATCAATGGATCCATGGCAACAAGAATAAAGACCAAAGATCCAAACGGCAACCCAAGTGGGTCAAGAATCATCGCCAAGATTGGAATTAAAATTCCCCCTGTTGTAATCCCAATTGTAGATATTCCTGCAAAAATTGACAGAAAGACCACATAAACCATCTGTATAATTGTAAAGTCATGTAGGTAAATATGCCCTACAAAAATTGCAGCAAAGGAAAAATATAAACATATACTGAACCGTCCCACGATAATCCCCAAAGGAATAAGCGATTGAACAAGGTTCGTATTCTTTTTGTATAAGTTATTCAAAACTTCAATCGAAGACGGAATTGCTGACAAAGATGAAGATGTGGCCAAAGCAATGATTGTTGGGTCTTTAAAGTAAGTCATAGATTTAATAAACCCAAGTTTTGTTCTAAAGTTAATGATTGTTACGCCAACAAAGAACACGAATAAATAAGAAAGGTTTATATACCCCACAAATGGCACCATACTTAAAAAGGCATCCGGATCAATCTTTGTAATGTTTGTCGACATAATACAAAATGATGCAATTGGCAGAAACGTAATGATTTCAGAGAATATCCGTTCAAATACTTTATAAACAATCTCAAGAAAATTCATTATTCTTTCGCTTCCTGGAACAGCTGCCAAGGCCAAAGCAAAGATGAAGGAGAAAACAACGACTTGGACAATTGCACTTTGTGATAATGAATTAAAAATATTTTTTGGAATCGAATCACGTATAAACTCTATAAAGCTTACAGATTTTTGTAGTTCAACAGGTTCCTTAAGGTTTCTTTCAATACTGGAAGCAGATAAAACAATTTTATTCAAAGCCGGACTGGCGCCAACATCAACTTTATCAGCTGGTCGAAATACCCCCCCAACAAGAACTCCTATTAAAGAAAAAATCAAAAATAATGAGGCCATCACCCCCACGATTTTCCGAACACTTACATTTGATTTTGTAGTTAATAGCTTTGTAACACCCAATGTTGCTGCTGAAACGATAATCGGAACAACACACATTTTCATTAAGTTGAGAAAGATTTGCCCAACAACCCCTAAAGTTTCTGTATATTGTGGAAAATATGATCCATAAAAACCACCGAGCGTAAACCCAAGCAAAACTGATATTGGGTTTTTTAATATTTTTCTTATTTTTTGCATAGTATTTCCCCCTGTCTCTTATACACATCTCCGAGCCCACGAGACCGTACTAGATCTCGT
>CAJXSI010000029.1 GCA_913061155.1 uncultured Alphaproteobacteria bacterium | reverse complement strand
TTTTCGCTTTGCTTCATAATTGCGTTAAAGTGCCTAAAAAATAGGCACGCAAAACCGCGAAAAATAATTTTTTTATTAAAAAAGTGCCTACGCGCGCATAGCTGGGGCAAAACAGGCCTGACGAATTAATGCGGGTTACAGCCCCATTATAAATATAACTAACTGAAATAACTGACTTATTTATCCATGCGTAAAACGCATACGATTTCCCGTTAATTTTATCCAGGCCTCTTTATATAAAACAGACTGGCTACTTGTTTAATAAAGGCAAATATTGTATTGTCGACATAGTTTTAGGAGGGATGCCAGAGTGGTCGAATGGGGCGGTCTCGAAAACCGTTGTGCGTTATGCGTACCGTGGGTTCGAATCCCACTCTCTCCTCCAGTTTCTTAACCACCATCATTCAATAAAGTTCGAAAATCCTATACAATGCAATTGTTTTAGGCTAATAATAGTCCGTTAACGTTTTACGATATCCCGTGAAATATGCCCCCCCTATAGGGGCACAAAAGGGGGCATAAAATAATGCGGGCATAAAGAATATTTGTTCCCAGGTCGAACAAATCCCAAAAGTTTTATGAGATTGCCGTCTTATCTAAAAAGAAAAAAACCAAAGCCCATGAAGCCCTTGAGATCATCGCTGAGTTGTATCGTATTGAAAAAGAGAGTGTGAATGAAGAGGAGGACTGGGAAAACTAGACCAGTCCTCCTCTCAGGAATTGAATAAATAAACTTGTATTTTATTAAAGATATCCCATACACCCCATTAAGAAATTTAAATATAGAAGAGGAAGAAGATGGCAAGGAAGAAGGGGACACAGGTTATTTTGAGTTGTCCTGTTTTCATCCACCACATGTAGGAATGACAGGAATTGCACTTAAGTTGATGCAACGATTAAGGAAAAAATTCGCCCAAATTGGAAGTACCCGTGAACGGTCTTTGGAAGAAGGACCAACTTGCGGTGCAGCCGCTGCTGCTGCCTCTTCCGGCGCCAGTGCTGCCGCAACAGATGAATAAGGGAATCCTAAATAAGGTTGGTTGAAATCTGTTTGGTTCCCTTACCCTTTATATTTTTTATAAGGCCCGGGTTTTTTGCTGTAATTCTATTTTATTCGTTTTTCAGAACCAATCCTTTGGCGAAATCTTTGGCTGTGAAAGGTTGTAAATCTTCGGCTGATTCCCCAACGCCAATGGCGTGAATGGGCAGTTTGAATTTATCCGCCAAGGAAACAACAACGCCCCCTTTGGCTGTACCATCCAATTTGGTCAAGATCAATCCTGTGACATCAACCATTTTGGAAAAGGTTTCCACTTGGCTGTGGGCATTTTGCCCAACAGTTGCATCCAAAACCAATAAACATGCATGGGGCAAGTCAGCATCATGTTTGCGCAGAACGCGAACAATTTTCACCAATTCATTCATTAAATCTGTATTGTTTTGCAAGCGCCCCGCCGTATCAATCAATAAAACATCATCTTGATTCTTGCGGGCTTTGTCATAAGATTCATAGGCCAATCCGGCAGCATCTGCCCCCAATTCTTTTTTAAAAACAGGGACATCCAACCGTCTGCCCCATACTTCCAATTGTTCAACCGCGGCCGCCCGAAATGTATCACAGGCAGCAATTGAAACTTTTAAACCTTCGTCCGTCCATTGCTTTGCCATTTTGGCAACGGTGGTTGTTTTGCCACTACCGTTCACGCCAACCATCAAAACGACATAGGGTTTTTTAGTCGTATCAATTTTTAATTTGTGGGCAACCGGATCCAAAATTTCAGAAATCTTTTGTGCCAGAAAGGTTAAAATTTCATCATTTGATATTTCTTTTCCAAAGCGTTCATCCCGCAGTTGGTCGACTATTTGGCTTGCCACACTGACCCCCAGGTCAGCTGTTATTAAAACTTCTTCCAATGAATCCAACGTTTGGTCATCCAGCTTTTTATGGGTAAATACTTGGGTGACGCTGTCTGTTAATTTATCAGATGATTTTTTTAAGCCATTCTTAAGTTTATTAAACCAACCAGCCATCTTAAGCCTCCATAACTAATTTATTATCTTGCACGCCAATCATTTTACCACGAACAATTTGATTCAGTTGTCCCTTAAAGGGCAAAATAACATGGGCAAAATTTTCACAGCGGCCCAGGTTATCATTTTCAACCAGTACATTCTGGGTGGATCCTATCATAGATCTTAATAATTTATCTAAATTCACTTGCCCAACATCACGTAAAATACCGGCGCGTTCTTTTGCAATTGCCTTGCCAACCTGGGGCATTCTTGCCGCTGGGGTTCCGGGACGTGGGGAATAAGGGAACACATGCATATAGGCAATTTCACACTCTGCAATCAATTGACGTGTATTTTCAAACATGGCGTCTGTTTCTGTTGGAAACCCCGCAATCACATCTGCCCCAAAGGCTGCATCTGGACGCATTTTTCGTACTTTTTGACAAAAATCAATTACATCTTGACGCAAGTGACGGCGCTTCATCCGCTTTAAAATCATATCATCTCCAGCCTGCAAACTGATATGTAAATGCGGCATAAAACGGGGTTCATTTTCAATCAGGTTAAATAAATCAGTATCTACCTCAACTGGGTCCAAGGATGATAAACGCAATCGTTTCAGGTTTGGCACATGGGCCAGCAATCGCTTCATCATTTGGCCCAAAGTTGGTGTGCCTGGCAGATCACCGCCATAAGATGTTACATCGACCCCTGTTAAAATAACTTCGGTAAAGCCTTCTTGGACCAATTTTTGAACTTGTTCTGCGATCAATCCCATCGGCACAGATCGGCTGTTCCCCCGACCATAGGGAATGGTGCAAAACGTACACCGGTGGTCACAGCCATTTTGAACTTCGACAAAGGCACGGGTTTTACCATCAAAACTGGTAACCAGGTGCGTGGCTGTTTCCTTTACCGACATAATATCGTTGACCAATATCTTTTTTGTATTCGTCGGGGAAAAGCTGTCGGCTTTCATTTTCTCGTGATTTCCCAGAACCTGATCAACCTCTGGCATATTACCGTAAAGATCTGGATTAATTTGGGCAGCACAACCTGTCACAATAATTTTCTTGTCTGGATTTTCACGACGGGCTTTGCGAATGGCTTGACGGGCCTGGCGTTCCGCCTCAGACGTTACAGCGCACGTATTGAAAATGATTGCTCCCTCCAGACCGGCCTGGTCTGATACTTCGCGCATCACTTCGGATTCATATATATTTAGACGACACCCAAAGGTGACAATTTGATTTTTATGATTCATAACACCCCTTTATATAATAATTACATAAGAATAAGCAATATGATTGCGGGGAAATAATTTCTTCATAAATTATTGTATAACTTGAATATAGAAATGAAATCTGATCTTTAAAGGAAATGAATAAGGTTTAAATGGGATTATTTTGTTTCAGCCACATCAAAAATCATTCCATCATACGCGGGCTCTATATGATCTGGGGTGGTTTTCATCACGGCATCATAATCTAATTCAACACTCATATGCGTTAAGATGGCGCGCTTGGGTTTAACATAGTCAATCCATTCCAATGTTTGTGCCAAGTGACTGTGCGTTGCGTGGGGATCTTGACGCAGGCAATCAACGACCCATACATCCAGCCCTTTTAAACTGTCCAGTTGGTCTTTTGTCAAAGTTTTAACGTCTGTGGAATACGCAAATTTCCCAATGCGGAACGTGCGGCTTTTGCTGAAGCCATGGTCTTGTTCAAAATGCTGAATGGTTAACCCTTGCAATTCAAAAGGGGATTCATCAATAATATTGGCCGTGACAAAAGGCTTATAGAAGTCTTCATTTCCTTCTTTGGGAAAGGCATATCCAAAGGCCGCCTGAACTTGGTCCAAGGTTGTTTTGTCACCGTATAAGGGAATTTCCTTTTTTTTAAAACGACTCATCAAACACAAGTCATTCAGGCCATGGCAATGGTCGGCGTGGGCGTGGGTAAGCAAAACAGCATCAATATCTTTGATACCAGCCCGAAGGATTTGATGACGCAAGTCTGGCGAACAATCAACCACAATGGTTTTATTGTTGTGTTCCAGGCAAATTGACGCCCGGAATCGACTGTTTTTCGGGTTTTCTGGGTTGCATTCCCCCCAAAAACCATTGATAAACGGCGCGCCTCCAGATGTGCCACATCCTAAGATTGTGACTTTCATGCGGGCCTCGATGCTTTGGAAAACAGGGTAAAGAAATTATTCGTTGTGGTGGTTGCCAATTCCGCCATGGAACACTTTTTAAGTTCCGCCACTTTTTCTGCTGTATGCACAACAAACGAAGGTTCATTACGCTTGCCCCGATGGGGAATAGGCGCCAAATAAGGGGAATCTGTTTCCACCAACAAACGTTCCATGGGCACAGTATGCTCCACAATATCGCGCAATTCTTCGGCCTTTTTAAAAGTAATAATGCCTGAAATGGAAATGTAAAAATTCAAAGCCATTGTTTCTTGGGCAAATTCTTTTGTGCCACTAAAACAATGAATAACGCCGGGATGGGATCGTTCTGAAACTTTTTCTTCTTGTAAAATTTGCAAGATATCATCCTCGGCAGATCGGCTATGAATAATCAGAGGCAAATTTGTTTGGGCTGCTGCACGGATATGATTGCGGAAACTTTCTTTTTGCGCTTCTTTCGGGCTGTGTTCATAATAATAATCCAGACCTGTTTCCCCAATACCCACAACTTTTGGATGTTTTGTCAGGGCAACCAAATCATCAACGCTGGCCACGCCTTCTTTCTCCACATCATGGGGGTGCACCCCAATTGTGCAAAAGATATTGTCATGGCTTTCGGCGATTTTAATAATGTTTTGGGCATCAGAAAGTTTGGTGGAAATTGTTAATAAAGTTCCCACATCCATTTGTTTGGCGCGATCTAAAACGGCATCAAAGTCTTGCTTGAAATCATCATAATTTAAATGGCAATGGCTATCGACTAACATTATTTTCCTCTTTTATATATCTTGGGAAAACGGGTTCTGGTTTATCCAGAGGCGTGCCCCCAACAACAGATTTTTCCAAGGCATCAAACGTGCGATCCGATTCAGGAACTTTTAATTGATCCAATAATTTTGATGCAGATTCTGGCATGATGGGTTGTACATACAGGGCCAAAATACGAATGGTTTCTGTCAATGTATATAAAACTGTTTCCATACGTTTGGGGTCAGTTTTCTTTAATCCCCAAGGGGCCTGAGTATCCACATATTTATTGGCAGCGCCAACAACGGACCAAATGGCTTCACACCCCTTGTGCAGGGCTTGATCTTTTCCTATAAAATTCCGCAGTTTTGGCAAAACATCTTTGGCGGCATTTAACAAAGCCAGATCATCTTTTTGAAGGTCGCCTGATTCAGGAATTTTTCCCTCACAGTTCTTAAAAACCATGGAAAGGGATCGCTGGGCCAGGTTGCCCAGGTCATTCGCCAGCTCGCTATTAATACGATTAATCATGGATGTGTGGCTGAAATTTCCATCATTACCAAAAGGAACCTCACGCACCATAAAGTAACGCATTTGATCCAACCCGTATTCATTAATCAAATCATAAGGATTAATCGCATTTCCCAAAGATTTTGAAATCTTTTGTCCTTCGTTTGTCCACCAACCGTGGGCATATATTTTTTTAGGGGGCGTTAATCCAGCTGCCAATAAAAAGGCCGGCCAGTACACGGCATGGAATCTTAAAATATCTTTGCCAACCATATGAATATCTGCGGGCCAATACTTTTTGTATTCATCAGAATTTTCATCAGGAAAACCAACAGCTGTCATATAATTTGTCAAGGCATCTAACCACACATACATAATATGATCAGGGTTTCCAGGGACAGGCACCCCCCATTTAAAAGTTGTACGGGATACGGATAAATCTTTTAGTCCCCCTTTAACAAAGCTGATAACTTCATTGCGGCGCCCAGTTGGGGCAATGAAATCTGGGTTATCTTCATAAAATTTCAATAACGGTTCTTGCCATTCTGACAGTTTGAAAAAATAACTGGGTTCTTCCACCCATTCAACTGGTGCCCCTGTGGGGGCTTTGCCATCCACCAATTCTGATTCGGCGTAAAAGGCCTCATCCCGGACAGCATACCAACCATCATAATGGCCTAAATAGATTTGACCATTGGCTTCCAATCTTTTCCACAGGTCTTGGGCGGCCTTTTTATGGCGTCCTTCAGTTGTGCGAATAAAATCATTATGGGCACAATTTAAATCATCCGCCAAATCCCGAAATTTTTGGGAAACTTGATCTGTAAAAGTTTGGGGGTCAAGGCCCATTTTGCCAGCAGACTGTTCAACTTTCTGCCCATGTTCATCGGTGCCCGTTAAAAACTTTACATCATACCCATCCAATTTCATAAAGCGGGCAATCACATCGCACGCAATGGTTGTGTAGGCATGCCCAATATGGGGGGCATCATTGACGTAATAAATGGGTGTTGTGATGTAAAAATTTTTTGTCATTTTTTATCCTTAAGGTCGTAAGCAGATTATGCCAAATGCATTTAATAAGTAAAGATTTAATTAGTCAGCCTTGCGGGGGGATACAATAAAGCAAAGAACCGCAAATGTTGCGGCTAAGAAAGTGAAAAAACACAAGGGCCAGGCCGTTCCATCATGGCTGTAGCTGGCAACGGCACTAAAGATAAATGACCCACCAAGTTCCAAAAAATTAAACATCGATGCCGATGCTCCTGTCTTTTTGGGGAAAACATTCATGGCATATACACCTGCATTTGAAAAAACAAAAGCCATACCAAAGGTATAAAACAAACTGAAAATTCGAATGTTCCAGCCAGAGGGGGGCATCTTATAAGCCTCGGTTAAAAGTAACGTTCCCCCAATCAAGACAATAACCAGGCCGGCACGCAGAATTTTATAGCTGCTGTACTTCATAATTAAGTGACGATTTATAAGGCCGCCAATCACAAAACCAAGCACGCCAAGGGCGGTCAGATACCCAAATTCTTTGTCTGTAAATTTTGTTAATTCAAGATAAACAAAGGGGGATGTGACAATAAAAACAAACAATCCGCCTAAGGTACAGGCAGATATCAAGGAATACATCATGAATTCACGTGTTGAAAGCAGCAATTTATAATCTTGTATAATGGATTTAAAGGCGGCCGTTTTTGTGCGTAAGTGCGTTTCGGGAACGCGGATTAAAATGACAAAAAACAAAAGAATACTTAAGGCGGCAATTAAGAAAAAGTTATAGCGCCAACTTAATAAATCGGCAATATGGGCGCCAATGGTGGGGGCAAAGGCAGGGGCAATGGATAAAACAAGTCCCATCAACGTAACCCATTGCACATATTTTTTATTATCAAATAAATCCCGAAAGGTGGCCAAGGCAACGGGAACAGCACAGCCTCCGCCAATACCTTGGATAAATCGGGCAAGCCACAGGCTGTATATGGTACCTGCAAAACAGGCATAAATACTGGCAAGGGTGAAAATGCCAAAGCCAACCAGCAAGGCCTTGCGACGGCCCACCACATCAGAATAGGGACCGAAAAATAAACAAGATGCAAAAAGGCCCAGAAAATTAAAATTCATTGTCCATTCTATGGCAACAATAGAACTTTGGTAAAAGGCCGCCATCCGAACGAAATTCGGGGCATAAATATCCGTAGACGCAATTTGCAGGGTCACCACCAGCATCATTAAGATAGGCAAAAGGTTCACATTTTTTGTAGTCTTAGCGATTTCCATAAACAACCTTTGTTAAATATAATCCTTCTGGTGGGGCGGTTTGTCCGCCTTTGCATCGATCTTTGGCCTCTAAGGCCGTTTTAACATCATCAGGTGTCCATTTTCCAAGCCCAACAGCATACAACGTTCCAACAATATTGCGAACTTGATGATGTAGAAAAGACAAGGCTTCTACATAAATTTGTATATTGGGCCCATCTTTGACAATTTCAATCTTATCCAATGTCCGCACTGGGGAATTGGCTTGACAGTGACTTGCCCGGAAGGTGGAAAAATCATGGGTGCCTAATAAATGTTTGGCCCCTTCCTGCATAGCATCCGTATCTAATTTCAACGGCACATGCCACGCAAGATTTTTTTCAACGGCCAGTTTTGCCGGTCGGTTGATAATGCGATACATATAATGCCGCTTGGTTGCGGAAAATCGGGCATGAAAATCTTCGCCCACTTTTTCCCCATCAACAATACTAACCAATTGATTTTCTAAGTAATAATTAAGGGCTTTGCGGACTTTGTCAGCGCGCAAATCAACAGGCAGGTTAACGTGAAAAACTTGTCCCAAAGCATGAACACCCGCATCTGTGCGTCCGGCCACATACAAAGATACCTTTGTTTGGCAGAATTTATAGATGGCTTCCTCAATACATTGCTGAACAGCCAAGCCATTATTTTGGCGCTGCCACCCAACATAAGGGGTTCCATTATATTCAACTGTAAATTTATATCGTTGCATTAAAGCTGTGTGCCTTTTGGAATGTTATTTCCGCGTAAAAATTCATCAAGGGGCAGGGGGCGTGATCCTTCTTTTTGAATCACAGTTGGTTTGAAAATCCCAGACCCACAAGATACACCTAAGGTGTTATCAATGACTTGTCCAGGGGGGGTGCCACAATTTTCTGAACTAATTTCTGCTTGGATGACTTTGAATCGTTTGCCTTCATATTCAAACCACACCCCTGGCCAAGGTGTAAACGCCCACAGTTTACGAAGCAATACATCGGCTGGCTGAAGCCAATCCAGTAATCCTTCGGATTTTTTTAATTTCTTGGCATAAGTCACCCCTGTGTCAGGTTGGGGCGCGGGGGTAATTTCCCCTGCCAGATAATCCGGCAGGCATTCAATCAATAACTTGGCCCCAAGATCAGCCAATTCATCATGCAATTCTTGCCCAGTTGTACCAGGGTTTAAAGGAATGGCTTGTTTGTGAATGACGGGTCCGGTGTCCAGCCCTTCGCCCATCTGCATGATGCACACACCTGTTTGGGTATCGCCTGCCTCAATCGCGCGGTGAATGGGCGCAGCCCCCCGCCAACGTGGCAACAAAGAACTGTGAATATTGATGCACCCTTGTTTTGTGCCTTCAAGAATTTCTTTCGGTAGCAATAAACCATAGGCAGCCACCACAGCAATATCAGCCTGAAGCTGTGTAAAGGCAATTTGGCCCTTGGGATCTTTTAAAGAAGTGGGCGTTCGCACATCAATATTGTGAAGGTCCGCAAGTTGATGAACAGGGGATTTAATAATCTTTTGACCCCGCCCAGCAGGCCGTGGAGGCTGTGAATAAACGCACACAACATCATACCCTTTTTCAATTAAGGCTTTCAAAGCAGGAACTGCAAAATCTGGCGTTCCCATAAATATAATTTTTGGTTTCATATTATGTATTATTTCTTTGATTCTTTACAATATACATTAAGGCTTATATCATTTTAGACAAGGGTTCAATAATTAAAGGAAAGCTTTTATGGTTAATGCATTAGACCGTGATTTCAGGATTGATAATTTTAAAGCTATATTAATTTTTTTAGTTGTGATTGTTCATTATTTTTCTCCAGGGCGTGGTCCCCTGACGCAATTGTATCCCGGCATTGATCTTGTTATTTCTTTTGTCATGCTTTTTATGATGCCAAGTTTTACGATTGTATCGGGGTTTTTAACAAGTGGAATAATGGATAGGCAACGGGCACAAAGTTTTTTTATAAAAATCATTTTTCCCTATATGGTTTTTGAAATAATTTTCTTTCTGACTGCAAAAAAATACAATGATACAGTTTTATTTGCAGAACCTTTTTATATAATGTGGTTTTTATTTTGCTTGATTATTTGGCGGACTTTCATGATAGGTCTTGGGAAATATTTCAAGCCACGTGTTCTTTTAATACTAAGTCTTGGATTATCTTTTTTATGTCATTCCGACATACCAGCATTGGAATGGATGGGGCGGCCAGTTATAACATATTTACCCTATTTTTTATTTGGATATGCATTCAAGGATTATATTAAAAAATTTAAATGGTTGCCATTGTTCAGTATACTTTTAATTGGGATCATTTTTTCTATATTCTCTTACTTCCATGTATCCAGGGAAATTATTTGTACAAATAATTTTAGGCTTACATACGAACATATTATCAGTATTGGGACCCAGAATATGGCTATGACATGGGGGCCTTGGTATCAATCTTTGTTTATTGATCTTGTTATTAAAATTACATCAGTATTACTATTCTTAAGTTTTTATAGCTTGATAAGTAACAAATTAATGAAATTTAGTTACATTGGTAAAGAAAGGACTTTGGCTTTGTATTTATCCCATATTTGGCCAATGTATGGGATGATTCTTTTAGGATTTTATAATGAACACAATCCCCTCTATTTATTAATAAATGGGGTTGCCGTTGTTATTGTTGTTTGGGCCTTTACATCAGATGTCTGGTATAAAATTTATACGTCAATATTCGAACCGAAATTTTTTTCTAAGCTTTTTTAATAATTAATTTTATGCCCAGTCAGTGGATAATTTTACAGAAACTTTAGAAAAGACAGGGGATGTTGTTATCTTTCCAGATGCAGCTGTAGGACTTTTCCCACTGGCAACTTTTAAAATACGTCTTGATAAAGAGTTTCTAAAATCAGAACTGACTGCCTCTTTAGAAGTAAGAAGGATATATGCTTGATCAATGACAGAGTCGGGGGCATGAATAATACTTTGTGTAAGACGTTGAATTTGAGTTATCAATCTTGCCCGATGTGTACTGGCTTGAGGTGCTCCGCGGGCCCTGTAGTAAAATTCAGATAAAGTATTAATTGTTTTCCCAAGACTTAAGTCTAAATAATTTGTTTCAGGGATTGCTGCTGCAACTACCATAGGGATTAAAGGCCACAAGGCTTGTACAAAAGGTACGTTATCTGGGGCATAATCTACTCTAAAGGATTTTTCAGTGATAACTAAGTCCCAGTTATATCCCATTTCTGGTAGAGCTGCAGATAATAGAATAAGTGGATAAAGACCTCCATGGAGAAAACTCCACATTCTTTTAGTTATATTGTAGCATGCGTATTTTCCATCATAAGGGTCTGCATGAACACGTTGAACACGCGTGCTTGGTTCAGCAAATCCAGTTGCTGAATCATACAGGCTAACCAAGAAATCACCAAGGCCTTGTGATGCACCTGCATCACGAGCAAGTCCCATTGTTATTCCCAGGGCATACCCAGTAGCTTCGGCCGTAGCTGGATCGATACCTCCAGAAATCATTGCTCCTTCAATTACATTTTTTGATGCAATACTAAGCCCCCAAGCAGCCGTTGTACCAAGGACACGTCCTGTCCATCTTAGTCCATTTCTCCAGAATTGATGGTTTGAAGTAGCCGTATTATCTTCATATTCTTTAGGGTTTTTTAGATCAGGAAAGGCAGTGCCATGTTGTACAAGATGCCTAATTCGGGCTAAGGACTCTAACCCTTCTATATCTTCATCTTCCTTTTCAATTTTGTGTGTCGCATATTTGATTTTTGCAGACCCTGCAGCAGCAGCTGCTGCTGCAGAACCAATCTCAATATCTTTGGCTTCTTCACTGAATTTTATTTTTGCCGTTCCACTTGTAACGTTAAAAAGATCTGAAATTTCTTCATTGGTTAGATGGGTCGCAATAGTCCATTCAGTGCGATATAAAAGTTCAACAAGCGCATTTCTTTTTTTTGCAATTTCTGGTGTGCGTCCAGGAGAAAGATAGAGAAGGGCATTGTCAATATGTACATCAAGTTTTGTAAAGTTTTCATATAAAATTGAAATCAAGGCGAATGGTATTGTTATGGCATTTCTTGCCAATGTTCCGTATTTTAGACCATTTCCAAAAAATAAAGATAATTCAATAAAGCTGTTTACACCGCCTAGGCCAATAGCCGCAAGTCTTAATGCCCTGCGCCCCCATAATGTTTCTTCACGGGAAGGTATTCCAGGTGTTCTGTGTAGGGTATGGTGAATAGTATTAAATAACCCTTCTGAAAAAGAAGTCATTTGGCCACTGTACATAATATTGTATGCAAAGTTTATGTACAAAAGATACCCTGTTAGACGTCCATGCATTGCTGGATCATAATCAGGGCTTCCTGTATTATAGACAGGATGTTCAAGAACTGGGTCAATATTTGCCAAAGGTAATATAGTATATGAAAAATTATTATTGTCTAAAACTAGTCGACAAAAGCCTTGGGCTACACCTAAGGCAAAAGAACTACTTAAGGCAGTTGTAGATGGTGTATCTTCAAAAATTCTACTTTGAATTGCTTTAGAGAAAAGAAGCAAATCTTCGCCAATATCTCCAAGGTTTTTTCTTTTAATTTTTAGAACCCCTTTTTCTGGAAGAGCCTCTTGTAACATTGGATTTTTAACTGAAATCCGCCCTTCTTTTTTATCAATTTCTAATGCTGCAGCTGCTTTTACAGTAGTGCTGAAAAAAGTAGAAAGGTTTAATGTTATCATCATAGCAAATAACAATTTTGTTTTATTCATTTTTATATTTTCCTTTGTCTCAAGACAATATAATGTTTTTTTTAAATTTTTTAAGGGTAATTTATAAAAAAAAATTAAAAAAGGGGAAAGGTCTTAAAAATGAAGGGCATAATCACTTCACGGCAAAGTCAAAAAAGGCCCAGCCAAGGACAAAGTGAAGGATAATAACGCCAACCATATTTCTGTGTCGGATATAAAACCAGTGAAAGATCATGTTCCCAACAAAGGAAACAAGAATCACTTTTATGCCCCAGGCTTCATGCAGGACTGAAAACAAAATAGATGAAACCAAACATCTGTATAAAATGGAACGGTCTTGCAGGCGCATGATATGGGAATATCCCATTTCCCAAAACAAAATGCGAAACAATAATTCTTGCATAACAGTAAGAACCAAGTACACCAAAGCGTAACCGGAAATATAGTTTTCTTTTTGAAACATATCCACAACATTAAATTTCCTTAGGGCATAGGCAAACAAAAGAAATGCCCCGGAAATAAGCAAAGAGAAAATAACGCCTTTAGGAAGGTTGATCCTTAAATCCCGATTAATACGGACTTTGGCTTCTTTCAGGCTAACAATATTGCTGCGTAAGAAAATAAATATAATTGGCAAAAAAGATATAATGGTAATCAGGCCCAGCCCTTCTTTTGTCTTATGAAGCGGGGGATAGAAATACTGATAAATTTCACACCCAATATTGGACAAAGAAAAATAAATCAGGGTTATGTTTAACAAACGGTAATGTTTTTTAATTATATCTTGTGTCATTTTTTATAAAAGCCTCTAAGTTAGAATAGTCCATAAAAATGACAAATCGTCAATTAATAAATAAGAAATATTTCCATATTAATAGGCCTTAAATATAAAACCATAACGAATCTAATGAATAAAATGGGGGGATAATCCTTTACATTTTTGTTGAAATATGGCACTTCAGGTACAATATATTTATTAAACCTTGTTAAGGCAACTATGGCCAAATGTTTTTGGGTTTACATATTGGCAAGTCAAAAGAATGGCACTTTATATGTTGGGGTGACGGCAGCAAAAGGGTAAATAGGACTTAATAATAAGAAAACGGTAAAAATGACAAAAAAGAATTTATTTATCAAAACATATGGTTGCCAAATGAACGTTTACGATTCTGATCGTATGGCAGATACATTGGCCCCACACGGATATCAGTTGTGTGATGCACCAGATGATGCAGATATGGTGATTTTAAATACCTGCCATATTCGTGAAAATGCTTCTGAAAAAGTATTTCATGCGCTGGGACGGTATAAACCGATGAAGCAAGCCCGCGAAGCCCAAGGTAAGGATATGATTCTGGCCGTTGCTGGGTGCGTTGGCCAGGCCGAAGGGCCTGAAATTATTCGGCGTGCCCCGTATGTTGATATTGTGCTTGGGCCCCAAACTTATCATCGCCTGCCTGAAATGATTGAACGGGCGAAACGGGCGAAAAAGAAAAAAATGGAAGAAGGCGGCAAAAAAGAACGCATTGTGGAAACCGACTTTCCTGTGGAATCAAAGTTTGATCATATTCCCGCACCAAAATCAAACAACCGAATTTCTGCTTTCCTGACGATTCAGGAAGGATGTGATAAATTTTGCACATTCTGTTGTGTCCCTTATACACGTGGGGCAGAATTTTCCAGGCCTGTGGCAGAAGTTGTTGCAGAAGCCAAGAAATATGTGGATGAAGGTATCCAAGAAATTACTTTACTGGGGCAAAATGTGAACGCGTATCACGGTGAAGGCGCCAACGGATCTGGTGAATGGGGTCTTGGGGCTTTGTGCCTTGAACTGGCGGAATTGGATGGATTAAAACGTATTCGTTATATGACATCCCACCCACGTGATGTGGATGATGAATTAATTCGCGCCCATGGGGATTGTGAAAAATTAATGCCATTCTTGCATTTGCCTGTTCAATCAGGGTCAGATTCAATTTTAAAACAAATGAATCGGAAACACACTGCTGAACGGTACTTTGAAATTATTGATGATTTACGTAAGGCACGTCCTGATATTGCATTTTGTTCTGACTTTATTGTTGGGTTCCCTGGTGAAAATGATCGGGATTTTGAGGCCACAATGGAACTGGTTCGTCAGGTAAATTATGCCCAGGCCTTTAGTTTTAAATACAGCCCGCGCCCCGGAACACCGGCCGCAGCCATTGAACTGCAAGTACCAGAATCTGTGAAAGTTGAACGTTTAAAAGCCTTACAAGATCTGTTGAATCAACAACAAATTGCCTTTAACCAAAGCTTGGTTGGAAAAACAACCCCGGTCTTATTCGAACGGTATGGTAAAGAAGAAAATCAGTATTTAGGGAAAAGTGCCTATATGCAATCTGTACATGTGATATGTCCCCGTGATATCATTGGTAAGTTATTGGATGTTGAAGTTACCGAAGCTGGCTCCAATAGCCTTAAGGGACGATTAAAATAATCAGGGGCTGATGAAAAAAAAACTTACAGAATTATCGTTGGAATTTGATGATAATCAACTTTTGGCGCGATTGGTGGGGGAACAAAATTCCCACCTTAAATACTTAGCACAGCAACTGGGGGTTGATATTCACCTGATTGGTAATATTCTTTCCATTACAGGGTCTGTGACAAAGGTCAAAAAAGCCCAGGAAATGATTCAAGATCTTTATCATAAACTGGAAGATGGCATTGATATTGAAAATGGAACATTCGAAGGTATTGTTCGCCTGAAAAAGCAAAGTTCTGGTTCAGAAAGCCAGGCTGATATTGATCTTCAGGGAACCAAAGTTCAATTAAAATCCAGTGATCGTGAAATATTTCCAAGGTCAAAACAACAAGCAAACTTTATCCAAGCCATGAAAGATAATGATATGGTTTTTGGGATAGGGCCTGCCGGAACGGGAAAGACTTATCTGGCGGTTGCCATGGGGGTTTCTATGTTAATGTCAGGCGAGGTTGAACGTCTGGTTTTAACAAGACCTGCGATAGAGGCCGGGGAAAAATTGGGGTTTCTGCCTGGCGATATGAAGGAAAAAGTGGACCCATACTTGCGCCCCATTTATGATGCCTTGCACGATATGTCCCATGAATCCCGCATTGAAAAACTTTTGGCCAGTGGCGAAATCGAAATTGCCCCTTTGGCATTTATGCGTGGACGGACATTGGCCAATGCTTTTGTGATTTTGGATGAAGCCCAAAATACATCAGCCATGCAAATGAAAATGTTTTTAACCAGAATTGGGGAGGGGTCAAAAATGGTCATTACCGGGGATGCAACCCAAATAGATTTGCATCCAAAAGAGGCCTCGGGTTTAATTGATGCCCAGCATCGATTGAAAAATATTGAATCCATAAAGTTTATTGAATTTGATGAACGGGATGTGGTTCGTCACCCAATAATTGGAAAAATTATCAAAGCTTATGCCCAAAAATAATATTACCATAGACGTCCAAATTCATGACGATAGATGGGATTCTTGTCTGACTGATTTTTCTTTGGAAAAATTAATTAATAAGGCCGTTGAAATTGAAGAATGTGATCATTTTGAATTGTCTATATGTTTTACCAATGATGCAGAAATTCAGAAGTTAAATAAAGATTACCGCGATAAAGACAAGCCGACAAATGTGTTGTCTTTTCCAAATGAACCTCTGTCCGACAAAGCCGACAGGCAAATCTTGCTGGGGGATATTATTTTTTCCATAGATACGATTGAAAAAGAGGCCAATGAACAAGGAAAATTGTTTGCAGATCATTTAAGTCACCTTACAATTCATGGGTTCCTACATCTTTTGGGGTATGACCATATAGATCAAGAACAAGCACAGCAGATGGAATCCCAAGAAATTAAGATTCTATCTTTATTAGGCATGCATAACCCTTACGAGGCCGATGAAAAATGTTAAAGTATTTAAAAAGAATCAAAGATGCTTTGTTTGTTTTAAAAAAAGGAAGCGCCGCCACCGACCAATATAGTAACCCTGAACTTAGGGCGCGTCAGGCAGAAATGTCCGTCCAAAAACAAGCCATTATCAGCAGCACCGTCCGATTAAATAATTTGCAAGTGCATGATGTGATGTTGGATCGTTCTGATATTGCTTGGTTGGATTTATCGGCTGATTCAAAAAGTATTCTAAAACAAATTGATGGCAACCCCCACACACGCTATCCCCTTTGTCATAAGACTTTGGATAATATGATGGGGTTAATTCACGTCAAAGATATTTTACCCGCCCTTTACAAAAGTAAAAAAATTAATTTCAAAAAAAATATTCAAAAACCCATGTTCGTGTCTCGATCCATTCGATGTTTGGATCTGGTTGTTAAATTTAAAAATAATAAACAGCATTTTGCGTTTGTCGTTGACGAATTTGGCGGTATTGATGGGATTGTGACAATTCAAGATATTGTTGAAGAAGTTGTGGGTCAACTGGACAATCAAATCGATACAGGGGATGATTTATTTTATGATTACCAAAAAGATCACAATAAATTAACGGTTGATGGGCGGTATGAATTAAGTAAATTAGAAGCCCAATTCGGGGAAATATTAACAAAGAAAGATCAAGAGAGTGACCCAGATACGGTGGCAGGATTGATTATTTTAACAGCAGGTTATTTGCCATCCAGGGGGGAAGTTATCAAACACCCTTCGGGAATAGAGTTTGAAATAATTGATGCCGATGCCCGCCGGGTTTTAAAAATTTGTATCAAAAATATTAATAAAATTTTGAAAAAAGAAGTATAAAACAGGTGGCTGGCTGAAATCCCCCCATCTTCACCCAATAATTGATGCGGGGCCCAGAGAGGCATTCACCAGACACAATTTTAGTTTGTCATTAAGCTTATGAGCGGACCTATTTTGATTCGTCGCCCCGTGCTTGACACCCTCTCACCTCGTCGCCCCGCACTTGATGCGGGGTCCAGAACTGAGGTCACCGGGTACAATTTTCTTGACATTTAAGGTGGTTCTGGAACCATATGTAAGGGCTTGTTGCACAATGATGTTTTTGAGGCGAGCCAAAAAAAGCGGCGACGCAACAGACCGGTTCATGGTAAACACGCTGTATGGAATAAGGCTATCGCAGATTCTGGATCAACCGGAATGACAATAAAAGGAAGGCAATGACAAGTAAAAGGACATTATCTATTAAAGAATACTTAACCACAAAAACATTCGACAAAATCCATTATTGGAAGGCTTTTTTTCTGTGCCTGATTTTAGGGGCTGTTTCAGGGCTGGCCACAATTCCTTTTGGTTTATTTGCCCCGGCATTCTTTTTCATGGGGGCTTCGATTTTACTGATTGTATCGGACCGTCCAAATTTTCAAAAACACCCTTACTTAATGATGTGGGGGTTCAGTTTTGGGTATTATGTTATGGCGCTCCACTGGATTGTTTACGCCCTTCACGTTGATTGGGCATCGTTTTACTGGGTGGCGCCCTTTGCCGTTATGGGTATTCCCATTATTTTTTCTTTTTACCATGTTTTTTTGACTTGGATTTTTGGCTGGGCCAAAAGTTATGGCATTTCCAAAGTTATTCGATTTGCCTTGATTTGGTTATTGGCAGAATTCATGCGCAATGCCTTGTTTACAGGATTCCCCTGGGCATCGGTCGGGTACATATGGTCTACCAATTTGATTGTGTCCCAATTTGCCTCAATCGCAGGGATTCCTGGTTTAACCCTTCTAACCTTCTTAGGTGTTGGGGTTATTTATTTGAAATTTATGACACCAAAGCCTGATTTTTATCGTCGTCGGGTGATTTTTGCCATTGTTTTATTCTATGCTGGCGTGTTTTTGTATGGGACTGTGCGTCTTCAAAATACACAAGATTATGACAAGACGGGAATATGGCTTAAATTGGTGCAACCAAATATTGCGCAGACCGTAAAATGGGATCCAATAGAAAGAAAACAGAATGCCGATATCTTGATGGACCTAAGTCAGCAAGGACAGAAAGTACAGGCGATTATTTGGCCAGAATCAGCGTGGCCGTACCCGACCAAGCTTGGTGAAAAAATAGATGTATTAGAGGGTATTATTCCCAAAGGCACACTTCTTATTACTGGGGTGACAAGGTATGGTATGCACAACCAATTATGGAACAGTATTGGGGTTTATGGATCCCATGCCATTATGATGGATGTTTATGACAAAAGTCATTTGGTGCCGTTTGGGGAATATATTCCGTTGCGGGATCTTTTAAAAGAATATTTACCATTTATGAATGTTCAAAAACTAACGAATGGCATGATGGATTTTTCGGTGGGGGATGATCGACAGATTTTGCAACTTCCTTATTTACCCTCGATGAAGCCCCTTGTCTGTTACGAAGTTATTTTTTCAGATGAAGTGGCAGAGTCCAGCTCTGGCGCCCAATGGATGTTAAATGTTACCAATGATGGATGGTATTTGAATAGTTTGGGCCCCCACCAACATTTTGAAATATCCCGTATGCGTGCCATCGAAAATGGGATGCCAATTGTGCGGGTGGCCAATACAGGCATCAGCGGGGTGATTGATTCTTTTGGGCAGGTGAAGGGGCAAATAAACCTGATGACGCGCGGTTATATAGATGTTGAATTACCGCAAGCCCTTAAGGACAGTACGGTATATGTTG
>CAJXSI010000028.1 GCA_913061155.1 uncultured Alphaproteobacteria bacterium | reverse complement strand
TTCGATTCCTTTGGCCAAGTTATAAATTGTGCGGACTTACGGGCCTGTTTAATAAATTGCCTTTCATTACGGGGGCGGGCTTTTTCAAAAGGACGTTTCATATCAATACGATACCTTAATGCCACGGCATCATTAATTTCATCTTTTCCATCTGCATCCAGTAATCCAATTTTTTCGAAATGATTGCGAACTTCGATCGCCAACGCAGCTGATAAACTAAACAGAATATCTTTGTCATCCGGGGATAATTTTCTATAAATCTGTTTATAGGCTTCGATATCCCCCTGCATCATAAATCCATCAAATAAAGATGAATAAAAAGGGGCCTGTTCATCCAATGTATTTAAGCTTTCCATAAAAATGATGGTACAGTTTTTGGCTTGCGTGAAGTCACATTTTGAAACAGCCTCAACCAAGTCTTCAAAAGATAATTTACATTGATCCACGGAATATTTTGGACAGCTGTTATTTCTTGGTTTTTCAGACTGCATCGCAACTGTCACAGTTGGGAACAAACAAAACAATAAAACAAAGTATTTTCTGTGATAGTGCCACGCAAAAACAAACAGTAAAAGTAACAGCGTGACCCCCACCCCATAGGCCAATAATAAATAAGTATTATGCACGTTTATCCCCCGTTATTAATGTTATCCATTTTCCATGTTTTTTAATTCTAGCACGGCTTATCAATAACACACAATTCAAACAAAATAATGCCCATCCGGCGGCACATATCAACAGGGGATACAGCATAGAAAAATGAATACTTGGGGCTGATAATTTCATGATACTGGCTGGCTGATGCAAAGTATTCCACCAGATAACCGACCATTTAATAATAGGTAAATTAATCCCCCCAATAATGGCAAAAACACTGGATACGGTTGCCTGTTTTTGATTAAAAAAAGATATACTTGATAAAACAAGATAAATTAAATACGTCATACATAAAAAGAAAACAGAGGTTAAGCGTGCATCCCACACCCACCAAGCGCCCCATGTTGGTTTGCCCCAAATCATACCTGTTAACAAACAAACGATCGTTGTCACAATGCCAACAACAGCACAGGCCCAAGCCACATGATAGGCAACAATATGACGCCAAATAAGATAACAAAAACTGGCCCCCACCAAGCCTGTATAAAGCCCCATTGCAAACCAGGCCATAGGAACATGAAGGTATAAAATTTTAAAAACATCGCCTTGAACCCGATCTGATGGCGTAAAATAAAACACCCAGACATAGCCTATTAATAAGGTTAGAAAAGCAGCTGTAATACCAAACTTAAGATACGCCCCTGACAAGGATAAAAATCGTTTTGGGTTGGCAAATTTTGTCATTCTTTAATCCCCTAACTTTAAACATAAAGTTCCAAATAAAATGCTTAGCGGTAAATATATCAAAAGCATTCCTGAAAAAATATAAACCATTATGACACATTCTATCATGTGCAAATCATACATATTCAAAATTAAAAAAATGGGTACCATAAAGGGGAATAAAATCAAATGCAGCATCCAAGATACATTTTTCGCCATCTGCATACTTGCCCCCATCACCCCCAAAACAGTCATCAAAATACCAGGCAAAATAAAATTAAAATGAGGCGTAAAAATAAAGACAACCCATAAAAGTGGCATCAAAACAAAAAGGATATTTGATAATATTTTAGAAAAAATATAAACCCCTAAAGATTTATTTTCCACCACCAACATATCAATTAGGCCAAACTTTTGATCAGACTTAAAGGTATCTTTGAACGTCAAAGTTAAAACAAAAAATAATAAAAAGAAAACAGTATTGTGATTAAAACCATTCATATTCAGCGTAAATAAAATCAAAAAGAAAAACAGCCAGGATGGAAAATAATAACGCCAATCTGCCATAAAAATTTGACCATCCCTTTTTAAAAAGGCTTTCATCATTTATAGGCCCCCAAGTTTATTTCAGGCATTTCGAACGGAAAGGAATCATGGGAAACAATAACAACGGCGCCCCCTTTGTGAAGGTGATTTTTCATCTTACTATAAAATTGATCAACCCATTCTTTATCCAAACTTAAAGTTGGCTCATCCAACAGCCAGACATTATTTTTTTCATTTATCAACCTGCCCAAGGCCACGCGCTGTTTCTGTCCTTGGGATAAATCCCCCATTTTCATAAGCATTAATTTCTGAAGATCAAATTCTTGAACAGCCGGTTGGAAATCTTGTTGATAATAATTTTCCCAAAAATTGATGGTTTGCTGCACAGTTAAACTTTCGCTTTGCCATGCAGAACAAGAAATAAATTGGCATCTTGTTTTTTTTATAACTTGACCCGAAACTGGCGAATGCAGCCCTGCCAAACATTTCAATAGGGTTGTTTTCCCACTACCGTTTGGACCAATAACATGGCATATTTGGGACGCAGAAACTGAAAATGATACATTACGGAACAGAACCCCTGAATCAAAAGCACACGTCAAGGCTTGAACGTCCATTAATTCAGAAGTCACAACAACGCCCTTTTTTTTCCCAATCACCATAACGTGTGGGTTCAAGTCCCTTTGGCCCATCGATTTCTTTTGGATTTTTATCCAAAGTTTTTTCCAACTTTTTGTCTTTATTTTTGGCTGGCCCCTGGCTGCCACAAGACATCTGTTTTTCCTTTGTCATTTAAATAACGCCCTAATACAAATAATAAATCTGATAAACGGTTAAGATATTTTACGGCAAGGGGACTGATTCCCCCTTTTTCTTGCACAGCAACAGCGGACCGTTCAGCCCGACGACAAATGGCCCGAACAACATAAACATGGGCGGCAACTTCATTCCCGCCGGGCAAAACAAATGATTTAAGATCCGATAATTCTGCATTATATAAATCAATTTTATTTTCCAGCCAATCCACTTGTGATGCCATAATTCTTAAAGCATTTTCTTGGTTTTCTGGCATGCACAGATCCGCCCCTAAATCAAAAAGGTCGTTTTGAATTTGGGTAAGGGCCTGATCAATTTCTGAATTTTTACAATGATATCGAACAATCCCGATATAAGAATTTGTTTCATCAACATCCCCAATTGCCTGTATAATTTCAGAACATTTCATCACCCGTTGTCCACTGCCAAGCGATGTTTTTCCCTTGTCCCCACCTTTGGTATAAATCCGTGTTAATTGAACCATTACTTTCCCTTTATATAAAGAATAATTGCAAAAATTATTAAGGCCAATCCCTGCAACCAAACGCGCCAAACCATAAACTTGTTACTTAGATTTTTACTATTTTTTCCAGATCGAAACATACTTAAAAGGCCCGCAACAAAAACAGCTGCCGTTGCAATCATTGTGGTGATAAGAAAGAATTTAAGCATTTTTTAGTCCCTTTAAGGTTATGGGCTTATCGCGCCATCAAACTTTTAAATCAAGCAAATTTTATAACGAGGCAACATGAATTTTTTGACACGCCGCATGCCTATTGTATGTGGGCAGCGTCAACAAGATTTGACGTCAAAATCGCTTACAAAGCGCGCTTTGTAACAGCCTAATTATAGTAGGGGGGTTTTTCAAATATGTCAAAAAAATTCTAAAAAGTTGGAGCGGGTGATGGGAATCGAACCCACACTACCAGCTTGGAAGGCTGGGGCTCTACCTTTGAGCTACACCCGCGAGTTGTTCTGATTATACATAATAAGAACGTAATGGCAATAAAAAAACCTGCCAAAAAAAATATGTTTCAGCAGGCTTTTATTATAAAATTATTTTTCAGTTGGTGTTTTTTTCACAACTTTTTTCTTTGCTGCTGGTTTCTTTGCAACTGGCTTTTTCACAGCTGGCTTCTTTGCAGCTGTTTTCTTTGCTGCTGTTTTTTCTGTGCCAAAATCAACTGACCCTGTTAAAGATGATTTTTTTAATTCATCTTGTTTTTGATCTTCCCAATCTGGCTTTAAGAAAGGCAACCGATCCCTGATCGAATAAAGCAATCGATAATACGATCCGTCAATAACTTCCAATTTTGATGCGCGGAAAAATAAGGATGTCCCCCAAATCACAATGATCCAGATTGGCCAAAAATAACCAGCGCCCGACATTATCCATACTAAGAATGTGCCACCAACGACAGCTAAATAGGAATACAAACCCATATAAAAGTTTTTTAATAAACAAACGTATTCTTTGATTTCTTGTTCATTTTTGAAAGTTTTCATAAAGCCCTCCAGCAATTTTTATTTTTGTTCCTGCAAGAATAGAATTATCTCGTCCATTTCCATTGATGGTACATCAAACCCCAGCATTTTTAAAGTTTTTTTATAATAGTCAGGAAGGTCTGTTTTATAAGTATTGGATTTATTTTCTGTATCTCCAAGGATTAATTTATAAGAATGTAAATGTAATTTGTTTGGCAATTCATCCATAACAGATTGTTCTTCTTCGTTATATTTTTTATCCCCAATAATTGGACATCCCATAAGGGCCATATGAACACGTAGTTGATGATTGCGTCCTGTGATTGGCATTAATGCCACAAGTGCGGCCGATTGCCCAATTTTATCAATTACTTTATAGAAAGTCAGGGCTTTATCGCCTTCTTGATCTTCTATAACTTTTTCATAACCATCAAACCATTTTTTTGACAAAGGGACGTCTATTCTACCTTCGGAAACCTCTGGAACCCCTTGCGTTATTGCTATGTATATTTTTGTAACTTCTCTGGCTTTAAATTGCTGACCCAATTTTTGGGCAGCCGGTTTATTTCTGGCAATAATCATTGTCCCAGATGTTTCTTTATCAAGACGATGAACCAAATGATACGAATTACCATCTTCTTCACCAAGTGCGTGAATCAAGCCATCTAAATGTTTTGTCAGTTTTGACCCCCCTTGGGATGCCAGACCAGACGGTTTATTAATAATAATATAGTTGGGGGTTTGGGATACAATAGATCTTTTAAATTCTTCAAGTTCATGACTTGTCGGAATATAGGTTCTTTTTGGTTGCGGTTCCGCTGCTTGAATCTCTCCATTAATAACAACCTGGTCGCCGTCTTGAACACGTGTTTTGCCTTCAGCATGCGCGCCGTTAACCAAGATTTTTTTCTTACGAAGAAGTTTTGAAATCAAACTATGGGGGATCCCTGGAAATTCTGATTTAATCCATTTATCCAAACGCGTTGGCTGCGGTGTATTTGTAATATTTTTTTCCATATACTTTATATAACAAAAAAGTCAGGCTTTGACACCTGACTTTTAAGTAAAATTATTAAGTTAATCCATTGCCGCCATATCAAAGGGAACAGCTTCCCCATCCCACAGTCTTACAATGTGTTCCAAGCGGTCATGTTTTTCATCAACCATCCGGGCAGCCAAAGATATCAAGTAATCTGTTTGTCCAGATGATGTATCATCCATTGCTGTATGGGCCTCGTCCAATTCAGCCTGAAAGCGGGTATAATTCTCCCCGTAAACCCCATATGACGTGTCATCTACAGATTTTTGATTAGCTGCCATCATTGCATTGACAAGGGCTGGCCCCCAACCAAAAATTCCAGAATCTATAAGTTTTGATCCATCACGTCCCATATCAACCTTGCCCGTCCCAATAGATACCATAACGGTTTTTTCTGGAACATATCCTATTCTTCTTATTTCTGCTGCTGCGATCATGCTGGGGTTATTTGCGAACAATCCTCCGTCTGCCATATATCTTTGTCCCCCGTCTGGCCCTTCAAACTTGGCAACACCGAAAAAGCTTGGTGCTGCTGAAGTTGCTGCGGCCACATTCCGAAGTCTAAAGTTCTTATGGGGATTTTCCCTGGCTTTCCTGGTTGAATAAATAACTGGTTGCCCAAGCGTTACATCCCAAGCAGGAACGACAACATGTTGACGCAAACCAGCCATTTTCAAGTCTCCAAATTGTTCTTTTAAAAGACGGTCGGCTTTTCTACGACTATGCTTTGCCCTGGCTAAACCACTTAAAGAGGTCATTCTACGCCATGTACTTCCTGAGAAAATCTCTCCTCCACGGTCACGGTAAAAATCGACAACATCCCTAGGTGACATGTCTATTGCGTAACCCAGGGCATTTATCCCCCCTACAGATGTTCCTGCCAGTAAATCAGCGCTGCCTGGCAAATTGATATTAAATTCTGCCTGGATATGCCATATAACGGCTGCTGACAATAAACCGCGGTAGCCACCCCCATCAAAAGATATAACCCGTGCACGGCTATCTTCTATTTCTCTGGTAACCCCTGCTGACACTACCCGCCCAAGCGGACTTGGGGGAAGCATTGCCGTAGCACTCATCCGACGTGACCTTATCTGCCTTGACGGCTTTACTGAGCCCTCCATTACGGCAGGCATTGCCGCTGCGGCTGAAGCAGCCGTTGGCGGTAAGGACTCTGTCCTATACCCCACAATTGACCTTGGTTCAGAGGGGGGCCTGAATCCTTCCCCTTCCAGACCAAGGACAGAGAGTTCTTCATCAGGAAACCCCGCATCAACATTAACACTGGCGATCGCTTTCAAAGTTTCTGGGGCTTTTCTGCCAGGCGTTATTTCAGCCACGTGACCAATTTCAAGAGAAAGACGGCTTTTCCCAATTTCTAGCGCTGGTACCGGAGAACCTGCAAAACCTTCGTCAAATTCAGGATCCGTATCAGGCATACCTGATCGTGTGGAAACGGTTAATTGTTCATTTAATCCTGGTTTTTCTTCGCGTCCTTCGGCGATGGCAGAAGCATATACCACCCCCAGATTTCTGCTAGCAAAAGTTCTTGATAATACCCGTCTTGCGGATGTACTTTTATCTGCAACAAATTCTATTGGGATTTTTCCTGCAGAACTTATTCTATTTTCTGCTGCATAGATTGGGTGGGGGAATAGAAACAAACTGAATGCAATTCTTGACAGGCCCTTCATCAAGGGCTTGATCGGCCCTGATGTTTCGGGGGCGATGCTTTCTTTATTATATTTAACTCTAACCATTTTAAGCCTCCATTATGGACGTATATTTTACATTTATCTCCAATACTTTTTATTTACTTACTTTATGAAGAAACTACTTCATACCCATAGTGTGTTATATTTATTAAAAAGATGAAAACTATAAAATATTCATAAGATTAGAGAAAAATTAATTCCTTGTTTTTTCTGTGGAATATTTAGAACAAAAACAGAACCAAAGTTAACTAGTTCTGGAAATTAAATAGGAAAGAAAGGTTTGAAGGTTTTCTGTTGGTTTATGAAAGGTACTTAAAAAAGTGTGAAGGTCTTCTATAATTTTTACTTTATAATTTTTTGCGGCTTGAAGACCCAAAACGGCAACAAAGGTATTCTTATTATTTTCAGTATCCTGATTTACAGGCTTTCCAATATGTGAAGCAGACCCTTCAACATCCAAAAGATCATCCACCAATTGATATAAAACGCCCAATTTCATCCCAAAGTCATACAAATTTTTGCGATCAGTTTCGGATTCTTGCCCTAGAATGGCCGCTGCCTCACAACAAAAAGCCAACAGACTTCCTGTTTTAAGCTTACTTAGCTTAATCGTATAATCAATACTGGGTTTGGCATTTTCTGCCCCCAATATGTCCATCGTTTGCCCCAACATAATGCCGCGCACACCCGATGTCTGTGTCAAAGATTTTATTAATTCCAACCTGATAATTGGATCAGAATGCGATTTTTCATTTTGTAGAATTTCGTAAGGTAAAATTAACAAGGAATCCCCTGCCAACAAGGCGATATCTTCGCGAAATTGTTTGTGGCAACTGGGTTGCCCCCGACGCAAATCTGCATCATCCATGCAAGGCAAATCATCATGTATTAAAGACGCACAATGGATGAATTCCACGGCTGCGCCAACCTGCATCGCCCGGTCAAAAGGCACATCATAAAGCTGGGCAACACACCATAAAAGATAAGGGCGAAGCCTTTTCCCCCCTGTTAAAGATGAATACGCCATAGCATCAAACAAGGGTTGGTATTCTATCCTATCAAAAGGCAAATAGGTTGCCATTACCTTATCTACAGCCTTGGCTGTTTGGGCAATATCATTTTTTAATGCTGTAAAATCTTGAGACACGTAACTATCTATTAATTATCAAAATTGGCATCTGTTGTTGAAACAGACCCATCTTGGTTCATCATGACTTTTTCAATTTTCATGCTGGCTTGTTTTAGTTTGCTATCACAATGTTTTTTAAGATCAATTCCCCGCTCATAGGATTTAATAGATTTCTCTAAACCTGCCTCCCCTGTTTCAAGTTGGTGAACAATTGATTCAAGTTCTTGCATGGCCTCTTCAAATGACATGTCTTTGATTGGTTTATCCGTCATCTATTTTCCTTTCTTACTTGGTATTACCCAATAAAATCCTTGACGATATTCTTCAATAATTACCCGCGATCCTTCGGGTAAATCTGGTCCTTTAACATACCAGAGTGTTCCATTAATTAACACAGATCCGATACCATCTTCGATTGCTTCGTTCAAGTTTATTTTGATGCCCACATATTTTTGGGCCGTACGTTGTTCGTAAAGGTCCCGTTTGTTTGTTTTCTTCATAATTTTTCGCCAAATAATAAGGCAAAGAACTGTTAAAAATAAGAATAGCCCGACCTGGCCAGAAACAGCCAGGGGAATTAAAAAAACAATTAACCCTGTGATAAAGGCCGCAAGTCCCACACTCATAATCATGAAAAAGCCACTGATCATCAAAGCCGAAATAACCAATAATACGGCCGATAAAACCCACCATTGCCAAAAGGTAATCAATAAATATTCCATTATATCACCTCTATCGCCATGGCTGTTGCCTCACCCCCGCCAATGCAGATACTGGCAACACCTTTTTTCAAATTCTTATTTTCCAGGGCATTTAATAATGTTACCAAAATACGCGCGCCCGATGCCCCAATGGGATGGCCCATGGCACAGGCGCCACCATGCACATTTACTTTGTCATGGGGAATATCCAAATCTTGCATCACCGCCATTGGCACCACCGCAAAGGCCTCGTTTATTTCAAATAAATCCACATCTTTTTTGGACCATTTTGCTTTGTCTAAAACCGATTTAATTGCCTTGGTTGGGGCGATGGTAAACCATTCTGGTTCACGGGCTGCAGTTGCTTGGGCAACAATTTTTGCCCGGGGTTTTAAGTTGTATTTCTTGGCCATCGATTCCCGCATTAAAAGAAGGACTGCGGCCCCATCGGACAGGCCACTGGCATTGGCAGCTGTAATCGTCCCATCTTTTTTAAAGACTGGTTTTAAGTCTGGAATTTTTTCAATTTTTGCCCGTTCAACCGGTTCATCCTTGCTGATTTCTTTCACGTCATCGCCCTGTTTCACAGCGATCGGAATAACCTCGCGAATATAGCCATTCCCCTTCATATGGACTTGGGCACGCTTAACAGATTCAATGGTAAAATCATCTTGATCTTGACGGCTTAATTTATATTTTTCTGCGGTGGCTTCCGCAAATTCACCCATGGGCGTTCCCTTTTTATAAGCATCATAAAGTCCATCCCAAAACAGGTGATCTTTGTGCTTGGAAAAATCTGGATCCTCTTTTTTCCCAGGGCGCTGAATCAACAAAGGCGCGTTGGACATACTTTCCATACCGCCCGCCAAAATTACTTCGGATTCGCCTGCCAAAATTTGTGTATTGGCCATCATAACGGCGCGCATTCCTGACCCACAAACTTTGTTAATCGTTGTGGCCGCTGTTTCATTTGATAGCCCAGCTTTAAGGGCAACCTGGCGTGCCGGTGCCTGTCCCACACCTGCGGGTAAAACACAGCCCATGATAACTTCGTCAACATCGTTGGCACTTAGGTTCGTCATAAAGATTGTTCCACGGGCCGCAATAGCCCCAAGATCAGTTGCAGATAAACGCCTTAATGAAGACATGTAAGATCCCATCGGGGTTCTTAAGGCTTCAATAATAACGACTGGATCTTTGGTCATGGGATTCTCCTAAATTTCTTAATTACTTTAACGTGTTACCCTGGGAATTACAACCAGCGCGACGGCCAATTATCCTTGTTGATGAAAACCCTTTCAGTCGATCGACAACCATTTCCAAACTTGCCCCAACAAGATTGGCCTGTTTTAATTTATTTTGTTTTTGCGGATCATCTGCCGTAATGGCAATAATATTTGGGTGTACATCACGAACCAATTGATTGTAATCTTTGTAACCCTTTAAGGGGGGCAGCAGCAGAACTTTGTCCACGTATCTGATGGCCGCAAGATTTTGGGCCCGTTGCTGTTGGGTGTGAATGGGCTGACGTTTCTTGCCTTTTATAATTCTATCATCTGGTTCCAGCGCCACAATTAAATAAGTTCCTTCGGCTTTTGATTTTTCAAGAAATTGCAGGTGACCATAATGCAAAACATCAAAACACCCCCCAACCAAAACAACCTTAGATTTTTTGGGCGGGCTTACTTTCTGACCCAATTGATAATTTTCAATAATGGGATTTTGCTTTGCATTCGAACAGCTTGATAAAAAACACAAACTGACAATCAATATTTTTCTTAACATTTTATTACCTTAAATGATCTAAAATTATTTGGGCCATATCGCGGCTGATGCCATCGACTTTTACAAGATCTCTAACCGTTGCCTCAGAAACATGGCGGACAGATCCAAAATGTTGCAACAACGCTTTTTTGCGTTTTGGCCCCACCCCAGGAATGGTATCTAAAACAGATTTTTCAATTTTACGTTCCCGTTTCGCGCGGTGGGTTCCAATGGCAAATCGGTGGGCTTCATCGCGCAAACGTTGTAAATAATACATAACCGGACTTTGAAAATCGATACTGAATTCATCCCGTCCCGGCATAAAAAAACGTTCGCGTCCGGCATTACGATCAACCCCTTTTGCAATGGCCACCATTGGAATATGCTCCAATCCTAAACTGTTCATAACATTTACGGAAACAGATAATTGTCCTTTCCCACCATCCAAAATAATTAAGTCTGGATGGTTATCTTTTTCAGCCCCTTTAAAACGCCGGGATAAAACTTCCTCCATCATGGCATAATCATCGCCGCCGTGCTTTAAATTTTCTTGCTTGGCATTTTTGATAATGAATTGCCGATACGATTTTTTATCAAACCCCTCTGGCCCTGAGACAACCATACAGCCATAGGCATCGGCCCCTTGGATGTGACTGTTATCATAAATTTCAATTCGTTGCGGCACCTTTGGTAAACCCAATTCTTTTGCCAACGCTTCCAATATTTTTTTCTGGGATGATTTTTGCGAAACCTTCATGGCCAGAGCTTCTTTTGCATTGCGTTCTGCCATTTCAATTAAGCGATATCGATCCCCCATTTTTGGATAAATAAATTTTACTTTGTGTTGGGCATGATCTTCCAAGGATTGATTCACCCAGTCTTCTTCAATCATCTTTGTATTCAACAGAATTTTCGGGGGCACTTCTTTATTCAAATAAAATTGCGTCACAAAGGCCGCCATAATTTCTTTCAAAGTTTGATTGGCCCCATAATTTGGAAAGAAAGATCGGTTGCCATAATTACACCCGTTTCTAAAAAAGAAAACCTGAATGGCTGTCATTCCATGTTCTTGAACACCTGCAATAATATCTGCATTTTTCAAACTGTCTAAATGAATTTCATGGGCTTTTTGAATGGTGGTTAAGGCCTGAATTTGATCCCGCAAAACGGCCGCCTTTTCATAGTGCATTTCACCGCTGGCTTGCTGCATATGACGGGCCAAAATACTTTGAATATCCTTGGTGCGTCCCATTAAAAAATCCCGTGTCATTTTGACATTCAGATCATAATCTTCTGGCGGGATTTTATTAACGCAGGGGGCCGTACACCGTTTAATGTGGTACTGCAAACAAGGCCGACTTCGATTATTATAAGTGGTGTCTTTACATGTACGCAAACGGAAAACCCGCGTTAGAATTTCCAAGGTTTGATACACTGCCCCAGGTGATGCAAAGGGTCCAAAATAATCCCCCTTCTTTTTCTTTGCCCCACGGTGAATCATAACTTTGGGCGGCAAATCATCTTTGGTTAATAAAATATAAGGGTACGATTTATCATCTTTCAGCAACACATTAAAGCGTGGCATAAGACTTTTGATTAAATTGGCCTCAAGCAACAATGCTTCGGATTCCGTTTGGGTTAGGGCAAATTCCATTTTATGTGTTAAGGAAACCATGCGTTGAATGCGAACGGTTAAACGGTTTGGTTGCGTATAATTTGACACCCGCTTTTTTAAGTTTTTGGCTTTTCCCACATAAAGAACTTCGCCTTCTTGATTCAACATACGGTAAACCCCTGGTTTTTCAGCCAGTGTTTTTACATAAGATTTTATAACTTGTATACCTGATATTTTGGTCATTTCTGGGATATTAAATTTGCACGTTTTTTTCTGTAGGTTACCACCTGTAAATAAAGTAAACCAGAAAGAATAAGGACAGACCCAATAATTGATTGAGGGGATAAGACTTCTTTGAAAACAAAGCGTGATCCAATAATGCCAATAACGGGTGATAACAATGCAAACGGGGCAACCAATGTTGGTTCATTTTTCCGAAGCAAATGACACCATATCCACAAAGCCCCAACGCCACTGATGATTGCCAAGAAAAAAATAATTGATGTTCCTTGAATTGTCATGTTTTGCAAAGCATTTATCATCGCATCGTGTTCTGTGAAATATGAAAAAATGAATAACGGAATTGGGGGGATTAAACTGATCCAAACAACAAGGGATAAAGCATTTCCTTCATTGAAATAATTCATCTGTACATTATTGATGCCCCACAAGAATGCCGCAATTAAAAGTAAAAGAAACCCAATCATCCCCCCACTTTCAATTCCAACGCCAGAACCAATAACAACAACACCTGAAAAAGCCAAGAACAAGCTTAAAGCTTGTTGAACAGTCATTCTATGACGCAATACAACAATGGATAACAAAGCAGTAAAAAAGACTTGGCTTTCCATTAAAATAGACGTCATGCCGGCCCCAACATTCTTTTTTAAAGCCAGCATAAAAGCAATTGTATGAATGGTTAAAACCATCCCCATTAAAAAAATATGTTTAAAAGGAATCTGGGGACGTTTGAAAATAAAAACAAAGGGAATTGCTGCAAATAAAAACCGAAAACCACCGATCATCATTGGGGGGAAATGACCCAACCCCAGTTTACAAACAACCGGAAAGAATCCCCAAATTGATACCGCCAACATTGCCAGTAAAGTATGTTTTGCAGACATGCTATGCCTCCCTTAATTTTATGTAGGATAGCAAAATCATAATTAAAAGCAATTCAGAAAAATTTAAATTAATAAAGTTGCCAAACCAAGGAAAGACGCAAAACCAATAACATCAGTTGACGCGGTCAGTAAGGGCCCCGAACTGACTGCCGGATCAAAGCCCAATTTTTCAACAAGATAAGGAATCATCACCCCTGCAAGAGAAGCCCAACACATATTAAAGATTAAACAAATCGGAATAATGATGGCAATTGACGGTTCTTTAAACCAAAAGACAACGATTAAAACTAAAATGGCTGAGAAAACTAAGGCATTCATAAGCCCAACCAAAGATTCTTTTATAATTGGTTTCCAAGGGGTTGTCCCCCCCAAAATCCGCGAGGCAATTGCCCGAACAGAAACGGCAACAACTTGCATTCCATTTGCCCCACCCATGGCAGCAACAATGGTCATCAGTGCGGCCAATGATCCTTTGCTTTCAATGGTGGCATGATAATGATCAATAACGGCCGCCCCCAACAAAGCATTAACCAATGTTACAATCAACCAACCAACCCGGCGCGACGATGTAATATAGAAAGGCGCGTTATAGTCTGTTTCACTTACCCCGGCCATTTGCAAGATATCACGTTCGGCTTCTTCTTCGATCACATCAACAACGTCATCCCCTGTAATCATCCCGATCACACGGCCAGATTCATCCACAACGGGGGCCGAAATCAAGTCATAGTGTTGGAAAATTTGGGCAACTTCTTCTTGATCCATATTGGCGGGAATGGATCTGAATTCTTCCTTCATAATGTCAGAAACTTTTGATTCTGCTGGATTTTTTAAGATAGTACTGTTGAAAATAACCCCAACAACTGTATGTTTTGGGTCCACCACATAAATTTCATAAAACTGTTCCGGCACATCCCGGCTTTTTTGAATATACTTCCAAACGTCTTTAATTTTCCAAAAAGATGGCACCGCAACAAATTCTTGCTGCATCATTCGGGCGGCAGAATCTTCTGGATATGACGCCAGTTTTTCATAAGTCGCCCGCTGGCTTGCAGAAATTTTCCCAAGTATTTCATCTTGTTCTTCTTGGGGTAATTCATCAATCAAACGGAACGCATCATCACTGTCCATCTCTGACAGATGTTTGGCAACTTCGGCAGTTCCCAAAAATTCGACGACCTCATGTAGGACATGATCAGACAATTCAAGCAGGGAATCATAATTAAAATAGGCTTTAATTATAGAAATAAAAATTCCGCGTTGGTGGGCATTTAAATTTTCGATCAGGAGGGCAAGGTCAGCGTATTCAAGGGATTTAATATGGTCTTCAAAATCGGTGGGAATATTGCCATCAATGGCATCTTTTACCAAGGACATTAATTCTTGGTTAACAATACTGATTTCATTTTCATTATTTTGGGGCGTATTCGCTTTCATTTAATAATGACCTTTCCTAGCATTGCCATTAAGATTTGGTGCGGTCGAGAAGACTCGAACTTCCACAGAGTTGCCTCCACAGCGACCTCAACGCTGCGCGTCTACCAATTCCGCCACGACCGCATACCACATATTGGTAGTGTCCTATTTGACAGATACCAGAACCCTGCCCTTAAATCAAGACAGATTCGTTCAAACCCTTTACACCCAGTGCAATGATTTTAATTTTTGGAAAACACTTGAAACGGGAATGTCTTGAATATTATTAGGGGGCGATTCAATTTCATCTGATTCAGCCAGCCTTAACCCTTCAACCTCCGCATAGTGATGAATGGGCACCTGGGATTTTCCCAACAAAACCAATCCATGACTTCCGACCATTGGTGCCGCGTGTAAAATACCCGTATCATTGCCAACAATAAAATTACACTGCTGGATCAAGGCAAGACTTTGTTGAATGGTTAAATTTGTTGCCTGAACTGGATCATGCCCCTTCATAAACATTTCATCATAAATTAACTGGGCTTCTTTTGTTTCGGATGCCCCACCCAGAATAAAAATTGTGCCTTCTGTTTCAGCCCTAAGCCGGCCCCCCAGATCTGAATAATTCTTCCATAACCATTTTTTGTGGGCTTCGCTGGATGAAATACCTAAAGCAATCCATGGGTGGGGATACTTTCCAAATTCTTTTGCAACAAAAGCTTTCGTTGCAGCGGAAACAATACACGGGGATACCTCTTCTTTAAATTTCATCCCCTGGGATTTCAACAAATATCCTGCCCGTTTTATTGGATGGTCCGACTGTTCCGATTCGGATAAAAACTTTTTATTTGTTATTAAATATTTTTGCAATCCATGGCCTGGACCAATAATATTTTTCACCCCTGCCAATCGACAGGCCAAAACATATCGAAGACTTCGGCTGTGTAAAACCCAGACGGTATCAAATTTATGTTTACGAATTAAATTTGCAAGACGAACAGTCCCAAAAAAACCGTCGTGGGTCCCTTTCTTTACATCCAACCATAAAATATTATCAATGGCGGGATCAGCCGCCAATATTTTATCTGCCATCGACCGGGGGCGTGTTAGAACAGAAACTTTCTTAGATTTTGACTGTTCGGCAATGGCATGAATATGGCGTATAAACCACATGGTATCCCCGATGCCTTGTAAATTTTGAATAACTAATGTTTTTCCAAATTTCATTATGGCCATTTAACCTCTGGCGGCATGGACATTAAAATTGCTTCGACATTACCATCTGTTTTTAAACCAAATTCTGTCCCGCGGTCATAAAGTAAATTAAATTCAACATAACGTCCGCGCCGAATTAATTGGTGTTCGCGTTGCTCTGGCGTCCAAGATTTATTCATATGCTCGCGCACAATTTTTGGGTACACCTCCAAAAATGTTTTTCCCACATCTTGGGTGAAAGAAAAATCATTTTCCCAATTTTTCGTATTATGATAGTCATAAAAAATACCGCCTATACCGCGGGCTTCTTTACGGTGTTTTAAATAGAAATAATCCTCACACCACTTTTTATATTTTGGGTAATATTCTGGGTCATATTTATCGCAAGCTTTTTTAAACGCAGCATGAAAATTTTGTGTATCAGAATCGTTGGGATACATAGGGGTTAAATCAGCCCCACCCCCAAACCAAGATTTACTGGTTACAATATGACGCGTATTCATGTGAACAGCGGGTACCAAAGGCGATTGCATGTGCGCCACCAAGGAAATACCTGCGGCCCAGAAATCTGGATTTTCATCAGCGCCGGGAATTTTTGCTGCAAATTCTGGGGAAAAAGTTCCTTTAACAACAGAAATATTAACGCCTACTTTTTCAAACACGCGGCCGCGCATAACACCCATTGTGCCACCCCCGCCGCCATGACGGTCCCACTTTTTAAAGTCAAATTTTCCTGGCGGGCGGCATTGCAAGTGACCGGTATAATCTGTTTCGATGGATTCAAACGCCGCACATATTTGATCGCGCAATGCTGTGAACCAATCAACTGCTTGCTGTTTTTGATCTATGGTGGATGGTTTGTTTGTCATGGTATTCCCTTATGCTTTGAAATTATTTTGACGAAGGGCTTCACCAAGAACAATAGCCGAAGATATGGCAACATTCAAGGATCGAAAACCTTCTTGCATAGGGATATAGACCAAATCTGATACTTCTTTTTTAACGGATTCAGGCACGCCCGAACTTTCTTGCCCCATGACCAAAATATCATTTGGATGATAGGCGTAATCTGTGTGCTTTGTTGTCGCTGATGTATCCAGTAAAATTAAACGGCCCGGTTTTGTATCAAGATAGGCCTGCCAAGATTCATAAATTTTAAAATCAACTTTGTCCATGTAATCCATTCCGGCACGGCGTAATTTACGATCACTTACAACAAACCCACAAGGTTCAATAATATCGACACCCACTCCAAAACAAGCAGCCATCCTTAATATGGTGCCTGTGTTTTGTGGTATTTCTGGCTGATAAAGACAAAGACGCATTCTAACGCATGGACATATGTTTAAAACCGGCCTTGAAATATTGATAGCCAGTAAGAACTGTTAATATAGATGCCGCCCAAAGACAGATAATGCCAACTTCGTGGAACCCCCAAATAAAGTCTTTTGCATCATCTAATAATAAAAAGCTTAGGGCAACCATTTGAAGGCCTGTTTTCCATTTTGCCAAGGGGGTAACTGGCATGGGAATATTGGATTCAGACAAAAACTCTCGCAAGCCTGAAACAATAAATTCACGACCGATAATGATGATTGCTGGAATCAAAGAAAACCCTTCCAATCGGCCTGTCCCGGCCAACATAATAAAGGTCGTTACAATTAATATTTTATCTGCAACGGGGTCCAGAAAGCGCCCAAAGGAAGATTCTTGGTTTTTCTTACGCGCCACCAAACCATCCACATAATCTGTAAAACATGCATATAAATATAAAAGAACAGCCAGCCAATTGGCCCACTGCGCATGGATATAAAAAAGCCCCACAAAAGGGATAAGAATAAGGATTCTGGTGACTGTTAGTGTGTTTGCTGTATTCATTACCTGTTAGCCATTTTCTATATTATTAACATACCTGCTTATATTTGCCAATTATTTGATCTGAAGTTCTTTCTTTTGTGGCCGATACTGGTTTAAAACAAGCCCAAACAAAACCAACCCGGCGCCTATAAAGATAGAAGGTTCACACCTTTCTTCTAACACAAAATAAGAAATAATTATGGCTGAAACAGGAACCAATAATGAAAAAGGGGCAACAGTCGATGCCTGATATCGACGAAGCAATCCAGCCCACAAAGCATATCCCAACAACCCTGCAAAATAAGAAGCATAGGCAATAGAATAAATTGTTTCCATCCTGATATTAACTGTCGCATCAACAAGTGTATCCCACCCTTCGATAAAAAGGGAAAAGATGAAAAGAGGGACCGGGGCCATTAAATGCATCCAAACCGTTAAGTGAATGGGATCGACACCCCTTACCTCTGTCATTTTTATATTATATACCGCCCACGAAACAGCGGCGATTAAAATAAGAACAAAGCCTAATAATGAAAAATAACAACTTCCTGTTCCACTGATGAAAACAACCCCTGCAAAGGAAATGGTGACGCCTGCTATTTGCAAAAGGCTGGGGCGCTCCCTTAAAAATACAATGGCAAATAATAAGGTAAAGAAAACCTGACTTTGTAAAATAATGGCGCTTAATCCCGCCCCCAATCCATAACGTATGGCAGAAATAACCAAAGGAATTTTAAGAACATACACCAACGTTCCCAGTAACCATAAAAGGCGCCATGATATTTTGGGACGTGGGACAAAGAAAACCAAAGGAAGGACAAATAAGGATCTTAAAAACATATAATAAACTGGCGGAAAATTTTGCACACCAATTTTCATAACGGTGAAGTTCCCCCCCCAAAGAATGGCAATTATTATGGCAGTAAGTATGTGGCGTTTATGCATATTTTTATATCCTACTTAGACACTTACCTTTCTTTAAAGTATTCGGCAACCCTATTATCAGAAATATCTTCAGTTTTTTTATACTGCCAGTCTGGGTCCCCATCTTTATCAATAATTTTTGCGCGGATCCCTTCAAAGAATTCCGATCCCTTAACAAAATTTTGACTTAAGATAAAATCCAATTGACTTAAGAAATCAAAATTCTTTTTTGGGGCCAACTTTAACAATTCATAGGTAACTTTCAAACTTAGGGGTGATGCCTCCTCCAGCTTATCAAGAATCTGATAAGCCCATGGATTTTTATGCAGCTGCAATTCTGTCATAATATTATCAACGCCCTTTTGCGAAAAACATGTATCAATCATGTCTCTATTTTTCTGCAAAGTTGATAGCATAGGAATTTCACCCCCTGCAAACATATCCAATAATTCAAAAATAATTTCTTCTGCCCTGCCTGCCGTATCAACTTTTACTAATGCTTCTAAGAACGTATCAAAATGTTCCTTTGGCATAAAATGGGTGGCAATACCGGCATAAACAGCATCCGCCGCATTCATCTGCCATCCTGTTAATCCCAAAAACAACCCCAGTTGCCCAGGGGATCTGGAAAAAAGATAACTACTGCCCGCATCAGGGAAAAATCCAATGGCTGTTTCCGGCATGGCCAATCGAACGTCTTCACAAACAATACGATGACTCCCATGCATAGAAACACCAAGCCCACCGCCCATGGCAATGCCATTGATCAAGGCTATGTAAGGTTTTTTATAATGATGAATAATTCGATTTAATTCGTATTCTTCCCAAAAAAATTGACGGAACTTTGGAAAAGTTTTTTGCCCTTCCTGTTCTTGATGGTAATAATAAAGGGACTTAAGATCTCCCCCTGAACAAAAAGCTTTGTCATTATTGCTTTTGATAACAACAGCATCAATGTTTGGGTCTTCTTCCCATGCGATTATATATTGGCGCAACACCGTAAACATTTCATAGTTTATGGCATTCAATGCCCCATCACGATCTAGGGTGATAATTCCAATTCGGTTCTGGATATCAAATTTAACTAAGGACATATATTAATCCTTTGGCCATTTATGTTCATTCAAAGGTTTCCAGCCAAAGTTTTCAAGAACACTTGGGTTTTCGTCCTTTTCCCCTTCAGGCATAAGGCGGCGCAAAGAACAACGGTTATTCCCCCAAACACACGGCGTTCCAGGGGCCTCACATAATGATTTTATGCGCCTTTGTTGGCACCCTGCTTCAACTGTATTGGTGGACAGAAAAAGAAAAACTAAAGCCACCAAGGCTGTTTTATATAAACAAGCTTTGACGCGAAAGTTATCCAAAATATGGTAAATATAAATTTTATTTTTCATGTTTCTGCTATATCTGGTCAACACAGATCTAGCCCTGGACCCCGCATCAAGTGCGGGGTCCAGATCGGCATTTAACAGATACAATTTATTTGCCATATTAACACATGGATTCTGCCCATCGAACCGAAGCTTCGTAGAAACGTAGGAGGAACTATAGTAAATATAAATTTTATCCAAAATAGACCTATTGAAAACGATGGAGTTTGAGATAAATTTTAGGAAAAGAGCAAGCGAGGCGCGCAATGTACTTAAAGTACATGAGCACCGCAGGTAAGCTTTGACGCGAAAGTTATCCAAAATAGACCTACTGAAAACGATGGAGTTTGAGATAAATTTTAGGAAAAGAGCAAGCGAGGCGCGCAA
>CAJXSI010000027.1 GCA_913061155.1 uncultured Alphaproteobacteria bacterium | reverse complement strand
CCGGACTTGATCCGGAATCCACAGAGGTGTTTGCCGGATTATGGTACGATTTCTGGAGACCTATTTTGCTTCGTCGTCCCGGACTTGATCCGGGATCCAGAACTGAGGTCATCACAGACAATTTGATTGCTTTTAACACATGGATTCTGAACTAAATTCAAAATGACAAACTAAAATTATATCCGGTGAATACGGCCCTGGACCCCGCATCAAGCATTGGGCGACGAAGTAGGAAAGACCGCGATCTTGGACGACAAAGTAATAACAAAACAACAAACAAAGGGAAAAAATGATACATACAAAAAACTGTACGCAAGAAGAAATAAAATTGGACAACAGTCGCATAGATCACTTGGATGAACGGGGGATTTTGGATGATGGCTATTATGCTTTTACGCGCAAAGAACTGTTGCATAACTTAATAATGGTTTATCAATCTGCTTTTTCCAGCGGGAAATTTGGCCATGCCATTCGGGCAATCCATCTTTATGGAAAGGAAGTTGGCATGTTTCAAAAACGCAAAGCCTATCCTTTATGTACAGATGATTTGACCTATCCTGAAATACAAAACTTTATGACAAGTTTGGCGGATTCCTATCCAGAAGACGATGCAAAAATGGAAACACAGGCAGCAGATGATTTTAAAAATGCCTCAGCCGGCAGATTCGATTTCACCGCGGTTGCCCAAGGGGTAACGCCGGATGATTATGATCAAGAACAAGCCAGGCAAAGCCATCAAAACAGTAATTATGAAAAACATGATCCAGTTGCCGCCCAAGCTATCGATCAATTTACCACTGATGCTGGCGATAGATGTTTGCAGCGACCACAACGAAGTGAACAAAGCGAACTGCGTGGCTGTAAATCGCAAGTTGCACAAACGGGTCAGATAGACAAAGAAAGCGGCAGTACTCATCCCGCCAGTAATATTTTCAACAGCGATGGCAGTGTACAACATGGGCAGGCTGTTGCCAATAATGGCCATCACAACAAACATGAAATTGGATATGGTGTGCAAGACGCCGCACAACAAAAGCCCCCCAAAAAGTTTGACTTTGCGGACAAGGGCTGCCCCCAAGAATCCTCCAATGATGGTGGCAATGACCCCGAACACATTGTTGACTGTGGCAATTTCGGTTTTGGTAAACCCAATTTCCAGGTAAAAAATGTCGGCCATATTATTGATCATGGCATCAGACAAACGGTACAGGAGAATAAAAGCCCCCACCGCTGGCCAAAGCCTGGAACGTTCAAGTAGTTCCCTGAAGGGAAAGACGATCGTATTATATAATAAGTCAGATCGATTGGGTTCTGGGCGTTTGGGTTCTGGGTTAAGAAGTGTCGCCAAAACCCCGACAATAACCAATAATGCCATAACGGTATAGGCCAAAGACCAACTAAAAAAATGGGCAAGGTAAAGGGTGCCTGCCCGCGCGGTTATCGATCCAATGCGATACCCAAAAATCAGCATACTGATGCCGGGAACGGTTTCTTTTTTATCCAGAATTTCAATCCGGTAAGCATCGACAATAATATCTTGTGTGGCGGCAAGAAAGGCAATAATTAAGGCAATTATGGCTGTTTGCATATGGTGTTCTTGGGTGGGGTTCGAATATCCAAGGGCAAGTAAGCTGAGGATCAAAAGTAAATGAATCACCAAAAGCCAGCTGCGTCGGTGACCCATGCGATTGGTTAAGTAAGGGATCTTGATCAGATCAACGGCAGGGGCCCAAATAAATTTGAAGGCATAGGGCAGGCTGGCCAAGGCAAACAAACCAATATACGTATTGCTGATGCCAATTTCCTTCAGCCATATTTGTGGGTTCTTGACCGCCATAAAATACATCATACCGTACGGTATGGCAAAAAACCCGATACCCATAAGGCGTGGGGAAAAATAAGTTTTCTTAATGTTGCGTAATGCCTGGATTGGAGATGTCACCGTCATCGATTCCTTTTGGGGCTGTTGCAAGATGCGCTTTTGGCTTGTCTTAAAATCTTGTCGTGAAACAAGCCCTTTCCGGTTCTTTGTACAGGAATTGATCGTTTTTGTCATGATAAAAGTAAGAATAAAAAAATATCAAAAATACCTCGTGAACGCATGGCTTAAGGGGTTATTTGTTATTATTTTTGGGCCAAAAAAGGATAAGTAATTGAAATTGCTGAACTGTACCTATGCGATATACGCATGGATAAAGGGGGTGATATACTGTTTTACCCCAATGCCCCAACCAATAGGGCGCGATGATCCATGTTTAAAACTTGGTCGGCCTTCATGTTTTCAAGAAATGATTCGTAATGATGCAACCAATAAGAATCATCATAGGGAAGATGATAAATAGCCATGGCCGAATCAGGCAGATTGCCTAATAAAGACACATCTTGTAAGGACAAGGCCTTGATGTGGCGCGTTAACCACCAGATATACAGATATTCAAAGACTTTATAATCCTCTGCATTCTTGGCGGCCCCATAAGTTTGAACAAATTTCATAAGGTCTGACGTCGCGGCTGACGGTTGATGACTTTCAAGGATTGCTGTCAGGAAATCCTGGGCAATCACATGTCCTTCTTGTTCCCTAAGCTGATTTAATAAGCCAAAACGACCTTGTGAAACAGTTGTATAAAAGGCTTGTTCCTTGGGGGACAGTTCCGGGTGGTTTTGATCAAGATGACGGGCCAGAATTTCAGGCTTAAGGGGATGCATATTAACTTGCTGACACCGGGATTTAATCGTCGGCAGAATGCCATGTGCATTATGACATATTAAGAAATAGACAGTCTGTTTTCCCGGTTCTTCCAAATCCTTTAACAAGGCATTGGCAGATTTTTCATTTAAGTCATCAATGGCATCAATAATAACGACCCGCCATCCGTCGTGCGCCGCTGTTTGATGGATGAATTTTGATGTTTCCCGCACTTGTTGAATGCTGATATTTTTCTTGGCTTCGGGATCTTTATCCTTATGCAGAATAAACAAGTCAGGATTGCCGCCAGAAATACATTCATGATAAACGCGATCTTCGGGTTCGGGTTGATGCAATTCGGGCGCTTTGCGAAATAAATGGCGGGCCAGTAAATGCGCAAGGTTGGCCTTTCCAATTCCTTTAGGGCCGGTTAAAAGCCACGCATGATGCAGGCGATTTTCGTTCAAGCGTTGGGTGAATTCCGCCACAACAGCGTCGTGCCCAAGAACAGATTGTTTTGTATGTATCCATGAAGGTGTATTTGATACGTTCGTCATGCCTGCCATTATGGCAATGACAATAGGGCAAGTAAAGGAATTTTTCCCTGTACAAAGCATGTTGGTAAAAGCTATAAAGGGGGATGCTTAAATCAATATACAATTGGGTAATCAGTAAATCCGGACATCCCCATGCCAAGTGGTATTTGTTTGGTATTTCTTTTGCCGAAAGTTCCTTTTCCCCTTTTCCGCCAGATCCTTTGATGGTGCCGATGGTCATTCAAAACAAGGACAAGGCTTGGTATTATGCCTGGATAACAACGTTGGCCTCGGTTACGGGGGGTATTCTTGGCTATGCCATTGGGTTTTACCTGTTCCAGAAAATTGGAATTCCTGTGCTTAAGGCCTATGGTTTAATGGATAAATTGGAAGTTTTCCAGGCGGCCTTTCATAAATGGGGGTTCTGGGCGATTGTGATCAAAGCCTTTACACCGATTCCTTTTAAATTGGTGACCATTACTTGTGGGGCTTTGAAGTTCAGCTTTTGGAAATTCTTATTGGCATCAACTTTATCCCGTGGGCTGCGCTTTTATATACTGGCGGGGATTTTATATAAATATGGCCCCAAAATGCATGACCTGATCGAACGCAATATGATGCTGGTCTTTACCGTCTTTTTGGGCCTGCTGGTTGGTGGCTTTTTCATTGTTAAATACCTGATTTAGACGCGCCTTGTCACGAAAGAATGACAACCAAAACAGTTTGATAACATCCTAACCCTATCCTATAACTCTTTGCTTTCTGGGCTTTTTGCGGAAAAGATTGTTTGAAATACTCACGTACGTTAGATCCGCTAGCTATGCTAGACTTGGGAATATCCCTTTTCAAAGACGCATAAATCGGGTGTCTTTTTCTAAGGTCAGGCGTTCGTAGTCTTTGGGTACTTCTAATCTCCATTGTTTTGCAACGTAGAGTTTAGACGAATTCCTGACTTTTTATCAATTCTAAATGACGCACTTCATTTCTGAAACCGCGTTTATAAATTATCGTATGACTCTTTAGCCAAGTTATAGTGTGATTTATTGTTCTGGAGTGTGCCACCAGTGTGCCACAAAGAAGTCTTAAGCCTGGAAATTGGTTGCGGGGGCTGGATTTGAACCAACGACCTTCAGGTTATGAGCCTGACGAGCTACCGGACTGCTCCACCCCGCGACATATTGATCGGTGTTGTCCTGGTGCATTTCTGCACTGAATCTTTAGGACTAGTGGATTTCTATCAAAAAAAAATCCCTATGTCTATAGAAAATTTTATTTAAGTGAATATTTTCCTTGATCAAACAGTCATCCTATTGATAACATGGGTATTAACAAAGGGGAGATTCAATCAATGAATAAGGCTTGTAATAAATTTTCTATCATTTTTCTTTTATCAATGGGGATTTGTTTTTCGACAACTGCAGTTGCACGATATGAACTGCCAGCTGAATATATAACAAATGAGGCCTTGGCAGATGCTGCGGTAATACGCGCACGGAAAGAAATACTTGAGGCTATTCAAGCCCTGCAGAAAGCTATTAAAGAATTCCAAAAAATCAAAGAGAACGGTAAAGAAGACGACAAAGTTGTTCAAGATCTTGTTGCAGAGATAAGAAGGCTTGAATCAGAGCTAAGAAGGCTTGAAGCAGGCGGTGCGGCCAATTCTGTTGCATCTACATCTGCCCCAGCTTCAGCCAACTCATCTGTGGTATCTGTTGAGGGGGTTACTTTATCCAGAAAAGCCCTTGCCCGAGTGGCATCCCAAAAAGGAAACGGGTTTAATGATCCTGCTGTCGTTTTGAAAACACTCAGCAATGCAATAGCCGATAAGCCAGATGATAATAACTGGAAACCAGTTAAAGGGGCCTTAAATAAAGCAATTACTGCTTTAGGGAAACAACCCAATAAATAAACAGGGGCAATATGTCAGACAAAACCATTAAAATCCCATTAATTCTGTTTACATGTGTGATTTCCTTATTTGCGTGTAAATCACACGCCACGATGGCTGTTATGCCAGGGAGTGGTCAACAGGGATATGGTCAACAGCAGTATGGTCAACAAGGATATGGTTTGGGAGGTAATTTAGGGGGCTCACCCCCTAATTCATGGGAAACGGCGGCGAATCCTATTGCTCAAGCTTATCCTGGTATGGGCGGTAATTATGGTTATTCTCCTGGTATGGGCGGTAATTATGGTTATTCTCCTGGTATGGGCGGCAATATGGGTTATCCTGGTATGGGCGGCAATATGGGTTATCCTGGTATGGGCGGTGCTTATGATTCTCCTATGGGTGGAAACCCTCAGAGCGCTTACTTATACATAAGTTCAATGACAAATGGTGTTTTAGTTGGATTAAGTTTGGCACAGCTTAGTCACTACCGAGATTTGATTGTACAAGGCCTATCCATGAATAATAATTATAATAACCCGAATTATAATAATATGATGGCGCAAGACCTATCCATAAATAATAATATGATGGCGCAAGGCCCATCTTCGGGAACAAATTTAGAGGGAATGAAAAGAGAATTACTTAGAATTCAGTATGCTATGGACCCCACATTAAAACAAAAACTTTTATATGATCCGGGCGGGACAACAGTGCCGGATAATGTTACAGATCAGAAAGAAGTCCAACAATTAACAACGATGATTGAGGATTGGACAAGCGGTCGAACGTATGATCAAATTACAAGATCAGGTGCCTTAAGCCCAACCCAAGCTGAAGGATTCTTTGATAAAATTCGGGATGAAATAGGGATTTTGGCAATAGCCAAAAGAAATCCTTCTATTCCCCCTTTATTAAAGTCTAAAATAGATTTAGTTAAAGCCAGAATGTTAATGGCAAAAGCAAGTTTATTTGATTCAGTCTTAAATTGGCTTAGGAAAAATGTAACTAAGGTTGTTGATTCCGTTATAAAACAAGAGACAAACCCCTCAGAGATAAGAAGTTCAACTTTTAGATCAAGTTCTTCAGGGGGCAGTAGCTATAGCTCAGGAAGTTCTTCTAGCCTTTCATCTTCGTCATCGCACCCCAGCTCCACCTATATAGGAGCTTCGTCATCGCACCCCAGTACCTATGCAGGAACTTCATCATCGTCTACAGGCCTGTCGTCAAGTTATAGATCAGTTCGCAGTGCAGCAGTAGATATTAATAAAGGATATCTGAATACTTTAAGGGCAGAGCTTGTCGGTTTAATAAAAGACCTGCAGAATTCTCCGCACCAAGATCTTTTGTCAGGGGTTTCATCGATGATTGCCACTTTAGAAGATGGGAAAAGATTTTTGGATGAAATTCTGCATATCATAGAAAACCCTTCTACAGCCAAGAATAAATATGCTGCCCCATCGCAAGCCCAGAAAAATGCAAGGGCTGTTTATGATAAATTATCATCTTTAGGCGATAGCGAACTTCTTAAATCCTATAGTTCACCGGACTTAATGCAGCGGGATATTGACAAGCTTCAGACAACTTTGGAAAACCCCAAGAATGGCGTCTTATCCGGTATAAAAAGATCTTCGATTGAGGCCCAATCAAATAGGCTGGCAAAGGCGATGGCCATTTTGGTCTATAACGACCTTGCCAAGGATGTTAATGCCCTTACAACAAAAAGGGATATTGATACTGGGACAAAATTGAAAAGGTTTATAGCATCAACACCAAAACGATCAACAAGGGATGATACAGAATCAAAAGTGAATGGTCTTGTTAATGTTGCTTCAAATCTTAGTGATGAATCCGACTTTGGTTCAAAGGAAGTAACAGTTGATGATGCCGAAGCTATGGTAAGAAAAGCCTTGAAATGGCTGATTGAACACAAAGATGAATCTGTCATAAATGGACAAAGAAAAAGGGTTAAGAAAGTTAAAGAGCTTTATGATTCTTTGCAAGACAGAACACAATCGCAATTGGCATCTAATGGACGGATTGCAAGTTATATTAAACTTTTAGAACAGTATATTGTATATGGACTTAGGGTCCCCCCTGTCGATGATGATGGTGCGGGCGAAGATTTGGTTAAAATCAGTGATGAAGGGGGGCTTCCGTCTGAACCTGAAGTTCAAGAATTGATTGGAAGATTAAAAGCAGCCCAGGCTGATGCCGTTACAATTCGTTTGGCAAAAACACCAATTTCTGAACTTAAGAAAGATGTTGAAAGTGATCCTGTATCGTATGTACATGAATTCAATGTTTTATCACAAGTCGCAAAGGGTACAGCTGTTGGGGGTCGTCATTCAGCAGATGCCCTTAAACTGTATAAAATTATTAAAAGAATCTTTGATAGTTTTGCTGAATAGTGTGTACAAAATAATGCTCTATCAGGTGGGTGGATAACCTTGAATAATTTTTTAAACAAAACACATTTAAAACCGGGACAGTTATTTAAACTGGTCCTAAGCCTGTGCCTATTCCTTTCTTTTTTCCCAATTAATACCCATTCTGCGGGCGATGGATATGGCGCCCCTAAAGAAGATGGATATGGTGCCCCTAAAGAAGAAAGTGACAAGAAAACCAAATCTAAGAAGAAAAAATCTAAGAAGAAAAAATCAAATAAAAAAAAGTCTAGTAAAAAGAAAGCTAAGAAGAAAAAGTCTGGTAAGAAGAAAGCCGCAGACAAGAAAGATTCTGCAGGGGATGGATATGGTGCCCCTAAAGAAGAAAGTGATAAGAAGGCCGCAGAAGACAAGAAAGATTCTGCAGACGATGGGTATGGCACCCCTAAAGAAGACGGTGATAAGAAGGCCGCAGAAGACAAAAAAAAATCTGCTGAGGAGCTAGATAAAGCAAAAAAAGAACAAGATGCTGCCGATAAAGAATTAGAGGCTGCCTTAGCAAAAAAACCCCAAGACCCCAAAGAAGTGGCTGCTGCGAAAGAGAGAAAAAAAGCCGCAGACGCAAAAGCAAAAAAAGCGGAAGATGCCCATAAGGCCAATGAAACACCAGAAGAAACAAAAAAGCGTGTTGCAGATGAAAATAATAAGAAAGTGGATAAATCCAAAAAAGAACAAGAAGCAGCCGATAAAGAATACAAAGCTGCCTTAGCAAAAAAACCCCAAGACCCCAAAGAAGTGGCCGCTGCGAAAAAGAAAAAAGAAGCCGCAGATGCAAAAGTAAAAAAAGCGGAAGATGCGCGTAATGCCAATGAAAGTGAGGCAGAAAAATCCCAACGTGAGGCAGATGAATCAAAAAAAGAATATGCCAAAAAACAAGCAGAGGCAGATAAAGCTAAAAAAGAAGCAGAGGAAGCTGATAAAGAATACAAAGCTGCCTTAGCAGAAAAACCCCAAAATTCCAAAAAAGTGGCCGCCGCAAAAGCAAAGAAAGATGATGCAGATCAAAAAAATGTTGAAAAACAGCTTGATGCAACTGAGGCGCAGGTAAAGGCTGATGAAAAAGAAGACAAGGCAAAAAAAGCAGCTGAAAACGACAAAAAACTGACAGAATCGAAAGAAAAAACGAAAGCCGCGGAGGCAAAAGCCCAAGGGGCAAAAGATCGTCAAAAGACAGCAGATGATGAATTGGAAAAAGCCAAGGCAAGTGGGGATCCTGAAGCCATTCGCAAAGCAGAAGAAAATAAAAAATTTGCAGACGCCGATGCTGCAGCTGCAAAAAAAGATTTAGATGAGGCAAAATCTAATGAAAAAAAGGCAGCCTATGCAGCGGCAAAAGATGATGAGAAAAAGAAAATGGTGGCCGAAGATGCCTCCAAACGTTCGAAGGCTGCAGAATCAAACAAGAAAGCGGCAGATGATGAATTAGATGCTGCAAATAAAGAATTGGAAGACGCAGAAAAATCAGGGGATTCAGCCAAAATAAAAGCGGCAAAAAAGAAACAAATTGCAGCACAAGAGAAAGCAGATAAAGCAAAGAAAGAGGCCGACACTGCAAAAGCAGAAGAAGACAAGGCAAAATCTGCAATAGAGTCTGAACAAGAAAAAGAAACACGACGGGCGATAGATGCCAAAGAGGATCTTAAAAAAGCCCAAGATAAACAAGCGGCCGCGGATAAAGAACTTGAAGAGGCAGATAAAGAGCTTAAAAAAGCCCGCGAAAGTGGTGATCCTGAACAAATTGCAGCAGCTGAGGAAAAATATAAAAAAGCGCAAGAAAAAAAAGACACCGCAGATGCCGACGCCTCTAGTGCAAAAAGCAAAGCTGATGGTGCCATGAGTGATCTAGCAAATGATGATAATTCAGATGATTTAAATGAGGATGATGGCTTGGATGATTCAGGGCAGTCATCTCCAACATCGTCCGATGACGACGACGACGAAGAGAGTGGAAAATCTTCTTTGTTATCAGGTGATGATGAAGAAGGTAAAAAGAAAGGAAAGTTTGGAGATCTTTTTGGAAAAGATAAAGGGGAAAATGACGAAGACAGTGATGGAATGTCAAAACCGGGTTTGTTTGATCGCATGTCATCTGCAGCTTCGTCCGCAAAATCTTTTGGCCAAAAAGCAGGCATTCTGCCTCCAGGCCAACCACCAGGGGGATATCCACCAGGTGCAATGGGTCCAGGAATGGGCGGTCAAATGGGTCCAGGAATGGGCGGTCAACAAATGGGTCCAGGAATGGGCGGTCAACAAATGGGTCCAGGAATGGGTGGTCAAATGGGTCCAGGAATGGGCGGCCAGCAACAGCTACAATCTGGGGTGTCATTTACCCCAAGCCAATCTTCACCAACCGTAACGTCTCCATTAGTGAACAGTCTTGACCCTACAGAAGGCTTGTATAATAAAGGCATTGAAAAACGCCAAATGCAAGGGGGTGACAGATTGCTGGATAAAATTTTTGGAACAGAAAAGCAAAAGGCAGAAAAAGCCCGAAAAAATGCTGCTGTGGCTGCTGCAGCCAAAGTTCCAGGCAATCAAATAATGGGGCCTGATGGGCGTATTCTGGGAACTGTTGGGGCAGGTGGACAGATCATTGGCATAGATGGGCGCGTTGTCGGAACTGTTGGTCCAGGTGGCCAAGTTTTAGATGTAAATGGATCCCCCATGGTAACCGAGGGGGTTATGTCTTCGGACGGAAGTATTGTTGGCGGACCTGGTTTTTCAAGAAATGGCTTAGCAGGAAGATCCCGTTCTGGCTTTGGTGGCCGAGGGACAAGAGGGCGTCCTATGGCACAAAATGAGTATAATGATAGGGCATATGGTGATCAGTCTATGTATTCTATGGATCGGTATAACAAGCAAGACGATGAGTTTGGGGAAAATACATCAAAAGACAAATATATTAACTTAAAGAATGAAGTTGATGATATGGAATACGAAATTTCAGAACTGAAAAGAATGGGACGATCAAAAGAAGCATTCCTGCTTGAACTGAAATTAGAAAAGAAAAAAAGAAAAATGTACGAAGCCCAGTCAAATTATAGCCAGTTTGGAGATCCTGTTAACCCAGAATTAGTTCGTCGAGGGGGTTGGTGGAATGCTAAGGGATTGGATTTATATGATCCAAAGTCCTCGGAAAGAGGTGGTGTATTTGACCCAGGGGAAGATTCTGCAGAAAAACTAAAGGACTTTGATTCCTGGAGAAATAATCAGAAAAGAAGTGAAAACTATGGCAGAGGACGTATTAATATAGATCAGGGTAATGGCTATACGGCAAGTTCTTATGATTCTATAGATTTTAATAATGGATCTGATGAAGACGAATTTCCTGGTTTTCAATCAAATCCTTTTACATCAACTCCATTGGGGTTTTAAATAAAATATCTTAAATCTTCTTGACCTTCGGCTGGATAAAGGTTAGAAAATTTATATAGTTTATGGCGGGTGTAGCTCAGTTGGTTAGAGCACCAGTTTGTGGTACTGGGGGTCGCGGGTTCGAAACCCGTCACTCGCCCCATAATTTCCCTGATTTTCATACGAATAATTTCCTATTTTTTTATAGTATTATTTTGGATCTGTACCAGATAAGGGGGGATTTTAAGTTTTGAAGAGGATTTTCTGAACAATACACAAATCCCTTTCAATAGAGTCGTCCCGCACTTGATGCGGGATCCAGCAACTGAGTAACCCAGGAAAAACACTGTTTGCAATTGAAGTTTTTTTCTGGACCCCGCATCAAGTGCGGGGCAACGAAACAAGGGGGCTAAACGGCCCTTTTTTAAGGAATAATACCTATCTAAAGTTCCTTATCTGGTACAGTCCCATTATTTTTTCTAACAGTCGTATGAATTTCACTCTCTTTTAACCAGAATTCATACAGTATCTTTGAAAAAACCCCTCCAAAAAAATAGGGACCTTTATTCTAAGACAATGCTTGTATGACGACTGCTCTGGATAAATCAAGATCTGTCGCTATTTCATTGCTTGTTTTCGTTGGATAAAGGATCTTCCACCTTATGACACGCTGAACAGTACGGGCAAATTCTGTCCTTGTTCCTTCATCAAACCCACTTGGATCAGCTACCACAGGAACTCTATTCCTTCGATTCTTAGGTTTATAACCTTTGGATTTAGTTGCCCAATTCATAAATTCGGCCCTAACCTCATCTAAAGAAAGGGGCCTTTCATCAGATTCATCTGCGGTGGCAGCAAGTGCAACGGGAGAGGGGGCTACAGAAGGTCGGTGCCTTCTTCCGAAAGGAACAACAACATCATCATCAGATTCATCATCGTCATCATCAGACTCATCTGCGGCGGCAAGTGCAACGGGAGAGGGGGCTACAGGAAACCTGCGATTTCCTCTATACAAAGATTCGTCATCATCAGACTCATCTGCGGTGGCAGATCTCTTTCTATTATTAAAGTTATCAGCTTCTATGGTTGATCCAGGGGATCTTGGCCTTTTTTGTCTTTCTAGGACAGCTGCAGTTTCACCCGCGGCTGTTGATGCAGCAGCAGAAGATGAAGAAGAAGACGAAGACGAAGATGAAAACCCATGAGAAACAACAGAGGCTGTGTCTACGGAGCCAAAGGCTGTGTCTACAGAAAATCTATCTCTATTTTCCTCTGACGCAACAGAGCCAGCTGCAACAGGGAAATGCTGTAGAGACTCGCCCAAAGCAGCAGTGGCGAAAGGCGATTCGCCCATATTGGCCGCAGCAATGGTTGTTAAGAACCCAACTGGAGCCGACGCAGCTGCTGAGGTAGCCGCAGAAGAGGCTGAGGAGAACCCAACCGGGGCAGCGGCGAAGGTAGATGTTGTTGCGGCAGAAAATACGTCTCCCCTTTCATCTAAGCCAACTGGGGCGCCATCAACACTTTCTTGACGTTGACGATGTAATAGTTCCCTCATTGTCATTGCTAAATCAGATGAGGTTTGCATTGTGTCATGGACCCTAACACGATGCTGTTCTTTAGCCGCTCTGCCTCCTTCAGTTTCAGGTTCAACTGAAGAAAGTGATTCTCCTCTATCCCTTGGAATTGCATACGTATCAAGAAGTCTTTTCGCCAATGCCAATGCTTCTTCACGTGTTTCTTGGCCAGCAAGATACCCATATTTTACAATTATTTTTACTAACCAAGGGAAACCATACTTATTCTTTGTAATGTTGTATGGGATTTCAAAAAGAGTATAAGCTTTACTAAATAATTCATTTCTTGTTTCTGGATCTGTTGCCTCTTCAGCTTTACTTAAGCAAATATGTGCTTCTCTGATGGCAAGTTGGGTTTTGTAAGTTTTTACGTCAGTAGACATGCGTTGTGTATGTAATTCTCTAAGAACATAGGCCTTAAGTTCTTTGGTGCCTGGAAAAAATGTTCCTATATCTTCTAAACCTTTATCAATAACAACTCTGGATAAAAGTAATAATTGATCTATCTTTTTTTCAGGATCTCTGCCTACACAATATTCTGTAAACAAGCGGAAATAGACCATAGAAAGAGACGAACGTCGACTATGCCCGGTCAGGTTACCGCCTTTTTTTACAATATTTATAATTTCTTCATCAGATAGTTCGCTATTACGGATAAGGCTTACATGTGATAAACGCTCATTTTCCTGAAGTTCCGCTGCCGCCGCTGCTGCGTATGATTCAAAAGCATAGGTAATGCTTAAAAAGGCAATTACAGTATTAAATAGTAGTCTCATTCCGCATCCTTTAATTCTTTTTATAATATAAATATATAATCAAATAATTATGTATTTCAATATAGGGCGGGATTTATATATTCGCAGTTTAAAAAAGGAAAAGGTCAAGAAGTCCTGGACAAAGCAGGTCAATTTGGGTGACAAGCGTTATAAGAAGAGGGCTATGGATAATAAAGCCCTTAATAACTTAGTCTTTATCTTGATAGGCATGTGTTTTTGTTGCGTGTGTCATCACGCCAGCCCCGTCTCTATAGACAAGTTCACCACCGTGCCAGGCCGTAATAGAAAAAAGTCCAAACGAAATTGCCAAGGCAAATAAGGTCAAAGACTTATGCTTTACCCCCCAAATTTTTTTGAACCAAAAACCCAATCCTGCCAAAAGAATAACAAACCCCGTGGCGGTTAATGCCCAACCTTCGTGGCTTTCAATACCGTCATGAATTTGTGCTGTTTGATGAATGGTTCCTTCGGCATGCCATCCGGCAAAAACAGTTAAGATGGCCATCACCGCACAGGCCCAAAGGCTCCATTTCGAAACAATCAAAAGTTCCTTTCCTTTTTTTGAAAACACAAGATACCCAAGGAAACTTAGGAGTGTCAGGGTGCTTAAAGCAATGGGAAAATGAACAAATAGGGGATGATAATTTGGTATAATTAATTGCATGGGACCTCCTGATTATTTTTCTTAATCGTATCAAAAAATCAATGCATAGGTAAGCTAAATAATGTAATCATCAACATTATTGTTGCAATAAACAAAATATATAATTGCCAAACAAGCCTTTTTTTATGGGCACCCTTCCTTGAAACAAAAAAGGCGATCAGGCTTTGGAGGAAGTAATAGAAAGCAAAAGCCCGGGATGCCAAAGCAATCGCTTGGAAAACATCAATCGTCCACAGGCACAGAATACACCCCAAAGCGATAACAATATAAGTGGTCTTAAGGGTGGTTTTATTTTTTAAGACACCTTTTATGATGCCCCCACAGCCAATCATGTCAGCAATGGAGGAGCTGTATTGGCTGGCCAATGCCCCCAAAGTAATTATGATAGGCAATAAAATGGAAATTTTCCGGCTGACATCAATAATTAATGTTTCGGATACTTCGTTAAATCCAGTCATTAAGTTTGCAGAAAGATAAACAAAAACTAAGTAAATAAGGGATGATATGATCTGGGCCATTTGCATGGTTTTGATTCTAACTTCAGGATCATATTTATTGCCCAGATACCGGGATGTTTCAAAACCTTGAATAATTAAAAACATGCCGCCAACACGACGCAGTGTATCCATTGATATATGATAAGAATCAATAACAGTATCATTTGTATTGATGCTGCTGCTATCGTAATAAATCAAAGCAATAATAAACACCAGAATAATAGAAATCTTGAAATTGACGGCGTAAATTTCCAAAGTTTCCAAAGAATCAAATCCTTTTAACTTTCCGTACATACCTGTTCCTAAGATAAGAACAGTTCCCAAAATATTGGCATATAATGGATCCGAAATATCAAAAAATTTTAAGGCGAAAGTGCTTAAAACTTGGATGTAAAAAACAATTGAAATAAAATAGGCGGCGGCAAGCGTGATATCTGTCAAAATACTTAGGTGATTTAAGGTCTTTAAAGCGGATGATTTCTGTTTTAATAAAGGTTCTGTATATCTTATGTTATATCGAATAACACTGCCAACAGAATAGGCAAGTAAGATTGTCGCTGACAAAGCCCACAGGGACAAAGGCCCCACCAATACCCATAATAAAGGGGCGAGATCAAAAACCCACTGCCAATAATTGAGGCCATAGGAGTCCCAATAGCCCGCCAAGTATTCGATGTTAATATTTTTCTGTGGAAAAAAATAGTCAGAAAAATAACACAAGAAAGAACAATAATAATATCGATAATTGTTTTTTGATTAAGGTCTAAGCCACTCATCTTATTACGATACGATATAAGACAGCTTGTCACAATCATAATGATAATTTAATATTTGTTTTTGATCGAATATAAAAGTAACTAAATCTAGTGAATCCGCCGCTTGTTTTATTTTATAAACGCGGTTATCCTATATAAAAAGAAAGCTATCACTATGATTTTTTTCAAGTCAAAAAAAAAGTGTGTCGTTTTCTGTGCACTGGCTGTATTAACTTTGTTGGCTTACAAGACTTATTCTGAAAAAAATGAATTGCATGGAAACCTTTATAAATTACATAAATCTTTTGTGTATCTTTATGCTGTGCCAGATTTATGGACGGCTGGGCACAAGAAAGAATTTACAAAAGCAACATGGGGCCAATTAAAAACACGGCCAGCCTTTATGAAGTCTTTGTCAAAGGTATCTGAAGCCCTTCCTTTAAGTTATGAAGAACAAACCCAAGACCAAAAAAAGGAAGCCTTACTTTCCTTGCACCAAAGTTATTTTTTAAAAGTACGTCAGGCGGCCTTTCTTGTCCGTCAATCTTATATCAATATTATTTATTCCCCTGAAACCACAAATCCTTATGCAGGGTACGTTCCAAAGCCTAAGATAGACAAAAAGGGAAAAGATTTAAGTTTTTATAAATCCAACCTACAGCTAAAAGAGGCAGAGGTTATTCATGAAAAGGGGGAAATAGATTATCTGGTCATAGGGTCAGGCCCAGCAGGGTCATTAATTGCCCATGAACTGAAACATAAATTCAAAGGGGCGCGCGTCGTTATTATGGACACAGGGCCGTTTATTCGCCCCCAAAGTCGCAGAACAGATCAGGCTGTTGACCTGTTGGAAAACAAAGGGGGGCTGTGGACCCATGATGAAGGTATCCTTATTAAGAACGGGGCAGTTATTGGTGGTGGAACAATGGTTAATCTTGATTTGGCTTTCTCGCCTTTATTGCCGCCCGTTAAGAAAAAACTAAGGCGCTGGACAAAGAAAGGGTGGATCTCTTCAAGAATTATTGGCGAAGGTAAAGATAAATGGAAACGTCTGCAATCCGTCTATGGCTGGGTTGAAAATAAAATTGGCACACGGATTGTGGCAAACTCTGAACTTAATAAAAACAATGAATTACTTCTAACCGCGGCGGCGACAGCAAAAAAATATGATTTAAATCAAAAAAAGCCGACCAAGATAACTGAAAATATCTTGAAAATATCGGCAGTGGATGCCTTTTTGTTGCCAGCTTTAAAGAAAGATAAAAATGATAATCACAGTACATTAGATGTGATCCCCTCTGCCAAGGCTGATAAAATAGTATTTGAAGGGGCTGGGGCCTTAAGAAAAGCCCATAGTGTTGAATTTACCTTTCAAAAGTCAGATCAAATATCAAAAGCAATCAAAGATATGAATGAATTGGGCGGACAACCTGGGCAGAAAGCAACCATCAAGGCCCGCCATATCATTGTTTCTGCTGGTGCGCTGGGGTCTGCCACGTTGCTTTTGAAATCTGATATTGTGAATCCCAATATTGGAAAAGGAATTGTTCTTCATCCTTCTATGCCAGTAATTGGCTTGTTTGATAAAAAAATAAATTTGATGGCAGGGGGGACTGCCTCAGTTTATATCCCTTCTGAAGGTTCATCTGACCAATATTTTTATGAATCCATGGGGAATGCCCCTTCGGTTATTGCCCAGATAATCCCAGGGTTTGGCACGGAAATAGCTGAAGTTATTAAGAATTATGCTTATTTAGGCGGATTTGACGTTAGGTTGATTGATAGCGTTTCCAAAAAAAATCATATCGCCATTAATCCTTTAACAGAAGAACCCCAGGTTCGTTATCAGCTTATTGAAAGTGATAAGACTAGATTCCGTCAGGCTTTGAAAAAAGGTATTAAGATGTTGTTTGATCAGGGGGCGAGAAAGGTTTTTATTCCATCTCTGGAACTTGTACATGAAGGGAACTTGCCAATTTTTGAGGCAGAGGACGATTACGAAAAAGCCATTGATTGTTTGCAATTCAAGCCTGCTGCTAATTTAATCACCTCTGCCCATATGCAAAGCAGTAATAAGATGGGGAATAACCCCATGAAATCAGTTGTGGATCAAAAATTCAGAGTATGGAACCCAGAGACAAGCACCTTCTTTAACAATCTGTTTGTGGTGGATGGTAGTATCTTTCCTGAATCAATTGGGGCACAGCCTATGCAATCCATTTATACTTTTGCCAAACTATTCATCCAAAAACTAACAAACAAACCATTGGTTGTTTAAGTCTTTTTTATTGACGAAAGCCGCAAAAAGCCCTATATTTCGGCTATGTTTAATAACTTAAGTGATAAGCTTAACAATATATTTACCGCCCTGAAAAAACGGGGGGCCTTAAAAGAAGAAGACGTCACAGCAGCAATGCGTGAAATACGTATTGCCTTGCTTGAGGCTGATGTTGCCTTGCCTGTCGTGAAAGAATTCATTGATACAGTTAAAGAAAAGGCTATTGGTCAAGAGGTTGTTGATAGTGTGACACCTGCCCAAATGGTGGTCAAAATTGTGCATGACCAGTTGGTTGCGATACTTGGGGCCGAATCATCAGAGCTTAATCTTAAAGTTACACCGCCAGCTGTTATCTTAATGGCGGGTTTGCAGGGAAGTGGTAAAACAACTTCCTCGGCCAAATTGGCGAAATTTCTGAAAGACAAACAGAAAAAGAAAGTAATGATGGCGTCCTTGGACGTGTATCGTCCAGCCGCCCAAGAACAGTTGAAAATTCTGGGCGCATCCATTGATGTTGAAACATTATCCATTGTTGATGGACAAAAACCTTTGGATATCACCAAACGTGCGCTGAAAGAAGCAAAATTATCTGGCATGGATGTTTTGATCTTGGATACAGCAGGGCGTTTACATGTCGATGATGCTTTGATGGACGAACTGATTGCCGTCCATAAATTGTCAAAACCCGCAGAAACCTTGCTGGTTGCGGATGCCATGACAGGACAAGATGCCGTTAATGTGGCAAAATCTTTCCACGAAAGATTGACTTTAACCGGAACAATTTTAACCCGTGTTGATGGGGATGCCCGTGGTGGGGCGGCCCTTTCCATGCGTCAAGTAACCGGTTGCCCAATTAAATTTGCGGGCATGGGGGAAAAGGTTGACCAGTTTGAAATTTTTCATCCAGATCGTATCGCAGGACGTATTCTTGGTATGGGCGATATCGTTGGTCTGGTGGAAAAGGCAGCTGAAGCGGCAGACGAGAAAGAAGCTGCGAAATTACAGAAAAAAATCCAAAGGGGAAATTTTGATTTAGGGGACATGGAAAGTCAGTTAAATCAAATGCTTAACATGGGTGGCATGGGGGGTATCATGAAAATGATGCCAGGAATGGGCAACATGCAAGAAAAACTTTTGGGGGCAGGTATTGACGACAAGGCAATAAAAAGGCAAATTGCCATTATCCGGTCAATGACGCCGAAGGAACGAAAGTTCTATAAATTATTGAATGCATCTCGTAAACGCCGTATTGCTGCAGGGGCTGGGGTTCCTGTTCAGGACATTAATCGCCTGATTAAACAGTATGAAGGTATGCACAAGATGATGAAGAAAATGAAGAAGCTTGGTAAAAAAGGCATGCTTCGAGGTGGATTAGAGGGTTTATTTTCTTAGAAATAACCCTTATATATAGATAGTAATCAGTTTAAGAAAGGAAGATTATACATGGCAACTAAAATTCGTTTAGCACGAGGCGGGTCGAAAAAACGCCCTTATTACAGAATTGTTATCGCAGACGTTCGCAGCCCACGGGATGGGAAATTTATCGAACGTGTGGGATCTTACAACCCTATGGTCGCAAGTGACCATGCAGATCGCATTGTTCTAGATAAAGAAAAAATCGAACATTGGTTAAAGGTTGGTGCGCAACCAACTGACCGTGTTCAGCGCTTTTTGGCGGATGCTGGTATTATGGAAGCAAAAAAGCGTCCAGATCAAACTAAGAAAAGCAAACCAAAAGCCAAAGCACAAGAACGTATGGCTGAGGAAGCTGCAAAAAAAGAAGCGGCTGAGCAAGCTGCTAAAGACGCTGCCGAAGCTGCTGCTGCACCAGCTGAAGAAAAATCTGAATAGCCGGGGATCCTTTCAATGGCAACAGATAATAACCTTATATGTGTTGGGGTTATTGCTGGTGCCCAAGGAATCAAAGGCCATGTAAAGATTAAGTCTTTTACGGAAGACATTGAAAACTTCCTAGAATATGGGGACCTGTTTAAAAAAGATGGGTCCCTTTTTCCAAAAATAACCCCCAAACATATGGCAAAAGGTAATCTGATTGCTGAAATTGATGGGGTGGGCAGCCGGACTGAAGCCGAAGCCTTGGGAAATACAAATCTTTATGTGCAACGTGACCAATTACCAAATCCAGAAGAAGAATCCTTTTATTATACGGACCTTATAGGGATGGAAGTCCGCTGTTTGGACGGTCAAAAAATCGGTAAGGTTTTGGATGTCCATAACTTTGGGGCAGGGGATATGATCGAATTTCTGGAAGATGACGCCCACCAATCCAAAATGATTTTATTTCGCAAAGAATTTATTCCCGAAATCCATGTTAAAGATGGATATATTGTTATAAAACTTGATGCGGCCGTTTAACCTTATTGTTTTTTTGAGGCTGTACCAACGTTATGAAGTGTTCTAAAGGTACAGATGAAGAAAAGCCGAATCAGTAAATAAAACAATAGACTCCTTATTCCATCATCGCAAGCACCCACAGGATGCATGGCAACCCATGCGTCGTTTTAAGGCGACTCCCTCCACCTTCGTCGCCCTGGATATAAGTTCAGTAATTCGCTGGCTATTTTACCTCGTCTCCCCACACTTGATGCGGGGTCCAGAAAAGTACTCACCCGATACAATCTGCCTGCTTTTTAGGTTATGACTGGATTCCGGATCAAGTCCGGGACGACGATACGTATAAAATCACCGGGGTAGACTCGTTTGTCATTAAGAATATGGTAGCCCTCTAAACCTCGTCATTCTGGTGCTTGACACCAGAATCCAGAAATCTACGGCAATCAAATTGTCTGTAATGAACACCGCTGTGGATTCCGGATCAAGTCCGGAATGACAATGAAGAAAGATGTCTAAGTTGGACTGGACCCCGCATCAAGTCCGGGATGACAATGAAGAAAGATGTCTAAGTTGGACTGGATCCCGGATCAAGTCCGGGAAGACGATATGTATAAGATCACCGAGGTAAGATCATTTGTCATTAAGAATATGGTAGCCCTCTAAACCTCGTCATTCTGGTGCTTGACACCAGAATCCAGAAATCTACGGCAATCAAATTGTCTGTAATGAACACCGCTGTGGATTCCGGATCAAGTC
>CAJXSI010000026.1 GCA_913061155.1 uncultured Alphaproteobacteria bacterium | reverse complement strand
CTAGATTACAAGGTGTTTCTGCGGCAGTTCCTGCAGCCACAGATTCGGCAGCAGCGGCAGGGCCGTTGTTTCGTAGAGGGCGTCCTCTTGGAAATTCTGCTCAAGGCTTGAATAAAGATGCTTTAACTAGATTGCATGGAGCAGACGGTGCAGAAAATAGCCCGAGAAGGGCATCGGTTGCTGCTGCAATACGTAATAAAAGAGTTTCGGCAAGCAGGGGTGGAAAATAATAATTTTAATTTAGATATTAAGGAGTAAATCATGAAAAAAATAAGTATTTATATAATTGCTGGAGTAGTTTTATTTAATAACAATCTTTTTGCCGCCGCTGCGGATGATGTAGATAAAGACACTCTTGGTGGTGTTTCAAGAATCAGTAGAGTCAATACAGAGCAGTGGGAAAAAGCAAAGAAGGCATATCGCAGATTAAAAGGAGCTGAGTCAGTAGCTTCTGACGTTGCAAAAGCGTTAGGAATAGAATTTGATGAATTAACAAAAGAATTTATGTCTAATGTTTTTGATAAGAGTTGTGAAATTTTAGAACAAATTGCAGAAGCACAAAAATCATTAGAAGCTTTAGCTGTCGAAAATAAAAGAAGAGAAGAGATTAGAGAAAGAAGAATAGCTGATTTAGAGGCAGAGAACGAAAGTTTGGAAGCCTCTAAAGAACAAAGTCAGGTGAAACGTTTAGAAGAACAGTTGGCTGAAAAAAAGGCAGAGAATGAAAAATTAAAAGAACAGCAGGCAGCAACAGAAGAGGCCTTTCGGCAAGCCTTGCAAAAAGCAAGAGAAGAAACAAGAGAGGAACAAGCAGCAAGGATAAGAAAAGAAAATAGAGAAGCCGCTGCTCGCAGAAAAGCTACACCATCAAGAGTTGCTGGACTTATGGGAAGTCCCAAACCAAAAGGTGTAGAGGGTGCTAGAAAAAGACTGATGAGCCCTGCTGCTTCTTCTTCTGCGACAGCAGCGGTAAGCGCAATGGAGGGAAGGGATGCATCTGTTACTAAGATAAGAGGAAAACATGATTCTAGATCCTGGAGTGATTTGGCTGCCTCAACTCCAGGTACAGGTGGAATGATGTAAGGATTTTTTCCAAAAAACCGGGTTTAAGGCCCGGTTTTTTTTATGTTTTGGGATCTGTTTCAGATATAAATTAGGTATCCTCTTCTCCCCTCTCTCGTTACCCCCCCCCTCCATCTGGGCAGCCTAGAAAACTTATTTATCGGAATTGCGTTGATAGGCGCGCAGGCCGAATTTTGGCAAGATGGCCAAGGCATACTCGGTAATTTTTGACTGAATTTCTTCATATTTTTGCCAATCAGTTTCCTTGCTGAACACATATATCTGTAAGGGCAGGCCCGAATCACTGGGTTCAAGCAATCGAATCATAAAGGTCATGTCGTTTCGAATAAGGTGGTTGCTATGTAAATAAGCGGCCAAATATTTTCGCAGAACTGTTAAGTTTGTTACAGGATCTTTTTCATTTGCCTTATTTAATTTTCCCTTTAAAAGGGTGCCCAAGAATTTATCTTTTTCAAGGGTTTTGATATCCTTTTCATCCATCATCTTTATGGTGCTTTGGTCAATAATAATTGCACGCGTAATACGACGTCCCTCTACACGATAAATTTCTTGCCAGTTTTTAAAGCCTGTCTCTAAAAGTTTATACGTTGGAATAACGGAAATGGTATTATCCCAATTTCTTATTTTAACCACATGCAAAGTAATATCAATCACGTCGCCATCAGCGCCAAAGGCGGGGGCTTCGATCCAATCTTGTTTTTGAATCAATTTATTTACATTAATTTGGATCCCCGCCATGAATGACATGATTGTTTCCCTGAAAACCAAGACAAGAACAGCTGTTAATGCCCCCAACCCACTTAAGAAAACCAGGGGGGATTTATTCAGAAAAACACAAATGCTGACAACAATGCCCACCAAGAAAATGATAATGTTCATGAACTGTATATATCCCGTAATTGAATTACGGCTGGTCGCCGGGTTGCGACGATAAAAGGCGTGAAGGGTGCGAATAACGCGAACGATCCCCAAAGTAATAACCCAGGTGATAAAAGCCAATAGAGTGTTTTCAATAATTTTCGGAACGTTTCTTAAATTTTCAGATCCAATATACAGAATAATCAAAGGGATTAAAGTTGGAATAATATTAAAGGTTTTATGACACTTGAAAATTGATTCCCAATCTTTGCGCCGGTGGCTGAGGTACAGGCCAATTAATTTAACAACAATTAATTTGAAAATAATGTATCCGGTAATGGAAAAACCAAGAATGTATCCAAAGATTTCTAAGTAATTGCCGTTTAACCCTGCTATAAATTTTTCTATTGCATCAATATGCTTGTCCATAAATAAATGATAACAGATCAATTGCCAATGTCAAAATATTGAAAACTGGGCATAAAAAAAGCCCCCCAATTGGGGGGCGAAGTCTTGTTTTATGGTAATTTATTTAGCTTCTTTTTTTACGAAACATTGGGTTTCTTGTTGATGCGGACGCTTTTTTCGCCCCATCCATTTTTTCAAATGCTTTATCAGCGATTCTTGCTTTTTTGCTTTTCTTTGTGTTCTCTCTGGCTTTTTTGGCCATGTCACGAAGTCTCTGTTGTTTTTGGGCTTCTTGTGAAACACCAGCAAATTTATCATTACCAAGTTCTGATTTGGCCTCTTTTGCAAGTTCAACAATGCTGGCCACAGCGGCGTTTAGCACACCAATAAATCTTGCTCTGAATGCAGCAAGCTCTAGTTCAGTTGCGGGAAGAGCACCAACTTCTTCAACTTGTTCTGCTGTTAGGACAGATTTTGCTTTTATTGCTTTTTGTTCAGCATTATTTAATGTGCTAAGGCTAATATGTCCTTCAATAAGTTCTGCCTTTTCGTTTTCCACATCTGCCATAGTTTTCATTAAAGCGTCTGTTGCGGCAACAACTTTTTCTCTTTCAGCTTCGAATTTTTTAAGGGCTTCAAAATAGACCTTCAAAGCCGTTACTGCTTTGCCAACGGTTACCTTATATCCTTTGATTTCTCCCGCACTTTGTTTTGTTTCAGTTTTTTGGGCTGCGGCCATACTTTTTGCCGTACCTTCATAAGATGCAGCTTCTTCAAATGACATTGGTTTTGTCAGACCCCACTCTGCAAAACATTTGGTCATTAATTTTTGTGCTCTTGGCGACCCAAGGTTTGTCTTGCTGCAATACCGCTCACATAAATCTTTTAATTCTTGTGGGTCATTTGCATCACATTTATTTTTGATTCCATTGGTACAGTTTTCAAGACAGAAGTCTTGGCGAATTTTTGCAATAGAAGAATACTGAGTTCCATAAGGTAAACAACCGTTTGCTGCCATTCTAACAAGGGTCTCTATATTCTTGCCACTTCTCCCGATTGTAAAGCATTTAGAACTATCCCAATCATTAACATGCTCTTCATCTTTCAAAGCCAGCGCTTTTCCAACAGGCGCCCCACTAAGTTGTGATGCAATACGTTCAGCACGGGATTGTTTCCCAAACCCAGGCAGACTGATGGCATTGGCGCTTTGTGAAAAGAGCAACCCCATTCCAACTAAGGTAATTAAAGTTTTAAGTGATTTTTTTTGCATGGCATTCCCCGCTTGTTAAAAATTAATTTTTATATAGAATCTTTATTATGCTATCTGAAAAATATAGATAGAGTCAACAAGGAAAAAGGGAATGAATTATTGGTTGGTTAAAACAGAACCTTCAACTTGGTCATGGGATGACCAAGTCAAGAAACAAGTGGAATGTTGGGATGGGGTGCGTAATTACCAGGCCCAAAATTATATGAAGCAAATGAAAATTGGCGATCAGGTTTTCTTTTATCATTCTGTGAAAGAAAAACAAATTGTTGGCCTTGTCGAAATTGTAAAAGAATTTTATCCAGACCCAACAGATAAAACCGCCCGATTTATGGCTGTGGATGTTAAGGCCGTTAAGCCAGTTTTAAAACCCGTTACCTTGGCTGAAATCAAGGCTGATCCAGATTTACAAGACTTAGGCTTGATCCGACAATCACGGCTTTCTGTCATGCCCATTGACCCAAAATCATGGGAAATAATTTGCAAAATGGGGGGGTTATAACTTGAATACAGGCCGTAAAAAGCGCATTCTGCAACAGTTCCATTAGACAGAAATGAAGGTTTCCATTGATTAATACAGACTTTATATTTATAGGACTTTTAACATTTTCCCTTTCTGCTGCGATCACACGCATAATGGTATGGATAGGGATTCATGATGACCCAAACCATCGATCTTCCCATTCAATGCGGATGCCCAGAAGTGGGGGAATGGCCATTGTTTTAAGTTTTATATTTTGCATGATTTATTTCTTTTGGGGTGGATATTTTTCCCATATTCCAGAATGGCGTCTGGTTTTAATGTTGGGGGCTGCTGTCCTTATTATATTGGCCTCTTTAAAAGATGATATTACCGGTATCAGTTTTCGCAAAAAATTGGCCATCCAGGTCTTGGGCGCTGTCGTCGTTGTGATGGGGGGGCTTTCCTTTGACACATTGCCCCTGCCTTATGTTGGGGTTTGGTATCTTGGTGGTCTTGGGGGCATTGTTTCCTTGTTTTGGATTGTTGGTTTTATGAATGCCTTTAACTTTATGGACGGTTTGGATGGGCTGGCTGCAGGTACCAGTGTTGTTGCCTGTTTTTTCATAGCCATCATTGCCGCCATGCTTGGGGAGAAAGCCATTTTCTTTATAAGTTTTGCCATGTTATGGGCAACATTGGGTTTCTTTATTTTTAATTTTCCGCCTGCCCGTATTTTTATGGGGGATGTGGGAAGTCAGTTCATAGGATTTACCTGGTCAATTATCTTTATTTTGGCGGCCCAAGCCAGTCACGATTCGATTTCGGTATATACTGTTCCCTTATTATTCTTTTCCTTTATTTATGATGTGGCTTTAACTTTGGGGCGTCGAATTTTCCAAAAACAAACAATATGGTATCCGCACAGAACCTTTTTATTCCACATTTTAAACCGGTCGGGGTATTCACATCGGGAAATAAGTTTGATATACATGGGGTTTGCCATCCTTCAAGGGTTTGGGGCCATCTTGTTGCAATATATTGCCCCTCCTAGACAAATTTATATCTTTATCCCATATATAGTCTTGATGAGTCTTTATACGCGTTGGGTGAAAAGAAATGCAGCAAAGTATATTAAACGAGGAATTTAAGGAAATAAAATGAAAGTAAGATTTGCCCCAAGTCCAACAGGCTATTTACATGTTGGAAACTGTCGGACAGCCTTAATTAACTGGCTGTACGCCCGTCATAATAAGGGCAGATTTTTGATGCGGTTGGATGATACTGATTTGGAACGTAGTGAAAAAAAGTATGCAGAAGCCTTATCCGAAGACTGGGCCTGGCTTGGGTTGGATTTTGATGAATTTGAAAAACAATCAAATCGATTACATAGATACGAAGAAGTTATTCAGAAATTAAAAAAAGATGGGCGGTTGTATGCCTGTTATGAAACACCAGAAGAATTAAAATACAAACGTAAAGTTTGCTTGAATGCTGGCAAGCCGCCGATTTATGATCGCGAGGGGCTGAATTTAACAGAAGAAAAAATAAATGCATATGAAGCCGAAGGCCGCAAACCTCACTGGCGTTTTTTATTAACAAATGACGCAGTTGATTGGGATGATTTGGTGCGTGGACCCGTTCATTTTGATGGGGAAAAATTAAGTGACCCTATTTTAATTCGCGAAGATGGCAGCCCTGTTTATACGATCGCATCTGTTGTTGATGATATTGACCTTGATGTCACGCATATTATTCGTGGGGAAGACCACGTGGCAAATACAGCCATTCAACTTCAGTTAATCAAAGCCGTTGGCGGCGACCCTAAGAAATTTACCTTTGCCCATTTGGCCTTAATTGCAGGGTCCGAAGGGGAAGGGTTATCAAAAAGATTTGGCAGCCTTAGCCTAAGGGAATTACGCAAGGATGGTATTTTGCCCATGGCTTTAATAAGTTACTTGGCGAAAATAGGGACGTCTGATGCCATCCAGCCCTATTATACCTTAGACAGTGTTGTGACATCCTTTGATATTCATAAATTTGCCCGCGCAACATCCAAATTTTCAATGGACCAGTTGTTATTGATTAATAAGAAAATAATCCATGGCCTTTCATATGAGGCGGCAATTGAACATATTGACTTGCCAGAAATGGACGCTGAATTCTGGCAAACAGTTCGGGCAAATTTAGACAGTCTGAACGATGTTCATAACTGGTGGAATATCTGTCGGGGCGACGTCAAGCCGGTGGCCTTAAAGGAAGATAAAGATTTTATCAAGCAAGCAATTGAATTGTTGCCGAACGGTCCTTGGACAGAAAATCCGTGGGATACATGGTCTGACAAGCTTAAGAAAGAAACTGGGCGAAAGGGGAAAACCTTGTTCAAACCTTTGCGCCAGGCATTAACAGGTCAAGAACACGGGCCAGAATTAAAAATTCTGATTGGCTTGATGGGCCTTAAGATTGTTAAAGAACGTCTTTACACAGCAATAGAAGAATAATGACCTTAAGAATATACAATACGTTAACGCGTCAGAAAGAAGCCTTTAAACCGATTGATTCAAAGCACGTGAAGATGTATGTGTGTGGCCCAACAGTTTATGATTCTGCCCATTTAGGCAATGCGCGTCCGGTTGTGGTTTTTGATGTTTTGTACCGACTTTTGACCCATCTTTATCCAAAGGTAACCTATGCCAGAAACATAACGGATGTGGATGACAAGATTATTAAGGCTGCAAAGAAAAACAATGAATCCATCGATACGCTAACAAAGCGCACAACAGATAAATATCACCAGGATATGGCGGCATTGAATGCGTTGTCTCCGGATATAGAGCCTCGGGCCACCCAGCACATACAACAAATGATTGATATCATTAAGATCTTAATTGATAAAGGTCATGCCTATGCGGCAGAGGGGCATGTGTTGTTCAGTGTGAAAACAGATCCTAATTACGGAACGTTGTCAGGATTTGACAAGGATCAGATTATTTCAGGGGCAAGGGTTGAAGTGGCGCCTTATAAAAATGATCCCGAAGATTTCATTTTATGGAAGCCATCTACTGACGCTATGCCAGGATGGGAAAGTCCTTGGGGGGTTGGTCGCCCGGGTTGGCATATTGAATGTTCTGCGATGGCCAAGGCTTATCTGGGCGAAACATTTGATATTCACGGTGGCGGAATTGATTTAGTTTTTCCCCATCATGAAAATGAAATTGCCCAAAGTTCTTGCTGTAATGACGGGAAAAAATTGGCCAATTATTGGATGCATAATGGCCATTTGGGTGTTAATGGCGAAAAGATGTCGAAATCGTTAGGTAACTTTTTCACGGTTAGCGAAAAATTATCTGAAATCCCGGGCGAGGTTATTCGGTATGTTTTATTGGCAACCCATTACCGTCAGCCCTTGGACTGGACTGGTGATGTTGCTGGACAGGCCAAGAATATATTGGATAAATTTTATAATGCTTTGGATGGCAACGAAAGACAGGTTGTTGACATTAATTCTGGCTTGTTGGAATCTTTGCAGGATGATTTAAATATCCCTTTGGCGTTATCGCATCTTCATGAATTGGTTTCAGAAATTCATAAAACAGGGGACGCTGACCAAAAAAACAAGTTACAGAATGAATTGCGTGTCAGTGCCAATCTGTTGGGATTACTCTATCAAGATCCCCATCAATGGTTTAAATCAGCCCAGGGTCAAGCCATAGAGGCTGGTGAAATTGAAACACTCATTCAACAGCGTAGGCAAGCCCGGGCTGATAAAGATTTTGCCCTGGCAGATAAAATCCGGGATGAATTAACGGCAAAAGGGGTTGTTTTATTGGATAGTTCTGACGGCACCGCCTGGCGTTATAAGTAAGTTTTTGGTGATAGTTATGGGGCAATTTTTTTCGTCGCCCAATGCTTGACACCAGGGGTCAGGGCGGTACTCACCGGGTACAACCCGCCTGCCTTTTAGATTATGACTGGATCCCGGATCAAGTCCGGGAAGACGATACGTATAAGATCACCAGGGTATAATCATTTGTCATTAAGTTTATGAGTAGATCTATCTTACTTCGTCGCCCCGCACTTGATGCGGGTTACAGTCCAACTTAGACATCTTTCTTCATTGTCATTCCGGACTTGATCCGGAATCCACAGCGGTGTTTACCGGATTATGGTACAATTTCTGGAGACCTAATCTTACTTCGTCGCCCAATACTTGATCCGGAATCCAGTCATAAACTAAAAAGCAAGCGGTTTGTATATGGTGAGTACCGCCCTGGACCCCGCATCAAGTGCGGGGCGACGACAAAAGAGTCGATGAACATTATCATCCCTCTTATTTGCCGATCAATCTGATAAATTTAACCATAAAGTGTAAGGCTTTTTCTAACATTGACCCTAACTTTACAAATCGTTATCGCGGGCGTGTCTTCAAACTTGACCAACCGTCTCTGTCTTGAGATACTTTTATAAATACAAATAGGAAACAAAATGAAGAAAACCATTATTGGATGCTTGATGAATTTTGAAAAAGGGGGCGACTGTTTTTCAGATTTTGATTGGTATGCCATTCGCGAGAATTATTTTAAAGCCATCCAGAATGCAGGTGGGGCAGGCATCGCCCTTCCTTACGATATGGATTCGATTTCTGAATATATGTCAATTATTGATGGTTTGGTTATTATTGGGGGGTGGGATTATTCCCCATCATATTATGGTGAAGATACCAAAAACCCAGATCTTTATTCTGGCAAAGATAAGAAAATACGGACAATGCCGGAACGGGAACAGTTTGATTTTGCCATTTTAAAGGCAGCGCTGGAATTTGATAAATCAATTTTGGGAATTTGTGCGGGTGAACAGTTGATAAATATCTATTTCGGAGGGACCTTAATCCAGCATATTCCAGATGAAATTCCCAATGCCCTGGAACATTTGCGACCTGTCCCAGCCAGTCAAATTGCCCATGATATTAATGTTGTTTCAGGCACCTTGTTGCACAAATGTGTTGGGGTTAAAAGCTTTGGTGTCAATTCAGCCCATCACCAAGCTGTGGGAAAACCGGGCAAAGGTATCGTTGTTAATGCCCATGCCCCTGATGGTGTTATTGAAGGCGTCGAATATCCAGATCATAAATTCTGTTTAGGGGTGGAATGGCATCCGGAATTTGAACTTTCTGAACATGACCGCAATATTATGAAAGCCTTTGTGGCGTCAGCAAAATAGATTAAGGGCACGGAGGTTCTTTAATAGTAAAGGTAAATACATTAGCCCCCCCATACAGACCTGCCCGTGCAGCCGCCAAAGAATTTCCAGGGATCGTAATCTGGGCTGTCATATTAGGGATGTTAACACTTGAACAAGGATCCGGGGGGATGGTGCCTAAAGACTTAGGCGGATTGCCTGTATATGTTCCTTCATTCAAAGGGGTGAAACCGCCTATCTGGCCGGGGCCTATTGCAACGCCAACTGTGTAAGGAAGGGAAAAACTTGGATTGTCAAAATTTTCAAGCCCCCCACTTGCTGTGTTATTTTCCCATTTTATGCAAAACAAGCCATCCCCATCTATAGGATCTGTAATATCTGAATAAAGGCAAAAATCTGCTTCAGCTGTAAAATCTATAGCTTCAGAAATATCTGCTTCGGTTATGTTAATAGGAATTCCCCCCGTGGGTGAATTAACTTCCACTAAGGCACAAGCTTGATTCCCAAGGCAGGATAAAAAAAATATAATGGCTAATATAGTTATTGAATAATTCATTTTGCTTCTTTCTAAGCTTAATGTAAGCTAAAGAAAAATACAATTATGAAATTTAATAATGTTAAAAAATAATTTAATAAAGGGGCTGTGCTTTTTAATTTTCTCATTCGGGGCGCGGGCTTCTATGGATAGTGCCAACGTTGATGTTAACGTAAATGTCAACGAAATGGTGGAGATGGGTGGGCTGACGATCCCTTATTTAAACATTTCAGATAACGAGGTAAAAGGAGGCGTAGATGTGGAAGCCACCGGGTCTTTTTGTGTTTATTCTAATGTCTATAGGGACTTAGGCGCCCCGTATCCGCAATTTCGATTGGGGGCGACATCGGCTAATGGAAATGGGTCTTTTATTTCCCAAAATGGAAACTACCAAGTGGAATACACTGTTTTATATGGTTTGGGTGCGAATCCGACGGGCTTCAATCCTTTGGTTGAAGAAGGGCTGCCTTCTTTAATTACAATGCAAAACATCCCGTCGTCTACTTGTGGTAATAACTTGGCAGACAATATAACCTTGAAAATAAAAATTTCAGGGTACATCTTGCCGACGGTGCCAGCAGGTTCTTATTCTGATTACCTAATGATTAATATTACAAATTTTTGATATTAGGTTATTGACTTTTTACAGTTTTAGTGAAAGTATTGAATAATAATTTACTGGGGAGAATCTGATAATGATTAAACTATTAACAGGGATTTTAACTATAATACTATCATACCATACAGATTGCCAGGCATCTGGTGATCCAGGGCCTACGATTGATCAAGCTGTGGAAGTTGGGAATATAACATTTGATGCTGGCACCCAAGGTATTGGTTTTGCTGATATTACTGGGGCTCAGAATGTAGAAGTTATAGGAAATTTTTGTGTTTATTCAAATGTTTTGGCTGTTCCTGCGACAGATACAACGCCTTCTTTTCAAATTAAAGCAGATGCAGGGGGGACAGGGTCTTTTCTTTTGGGAGAATCATTTGCAGGGGCGCTGACGTCTACTATTCCTTTTACTGTGATTTTATCGAATGGTTTAGACTCCTCTGCCCCCCTTACTGAAGGGATTCAAACAGGAAATTTAAAGCTTATTGCGTTTCCTGGTAACACATGTTCACAAGGGTGGCCTGATAATATTGAAATGACTGTTTCAATAGCTTCGGCTGCCTTGGCAGCTGCACCAGCAGGGGTTTATACCAGAACCATTACTCTGACTGTTTACCCCCCTACCGTAAGTTAATTGTATAAAGGAGCGTTCAAAATGAAAAAAATAAAGGTTTTTATATTATGTCTTTTGATGGGGGTTCCTTGCCATAATGTTTTGGCAGGCAGATCCATCCATACAGTGACACCTATGAAAATTACTTTCAATAAAAGTCAGCGTAATAATATCATTACTCTATCAAATAAAGGGGATGATAAACTTTACTTTTCTTTCAGTGTGGAAAAAAAGCAAGCTGATGGAAAAATGTTGGATATAACTGATAAAGGTTTTTTTACAGCCGTTCCAAATAAATTGGTATTAGATTCAGGTGAAACCAAAAAGGTTAATATTTACGTTAGAAATATTTCCCATATCCCTGAAGGGCAATATATCATATCTTTTACCCCTGCCAAAACTGGTAAGGCGACCAAGTTGGCGACCGTAGATGGGAAAGAATTATCTTGCCATGTTGTTGTTAGATATGCCATCCAAGCCGACGTTACGCATTAACAATGGATGACTAACAAAGTACGCTTTTTATTCATAAGCCTTCTTATTTTTTCACCTTTTTATGTTTATGGACAACTAAGCCCTTCCGATAAAAATGATGTCCCTCCGGGGTTTGAAAATATTGAACAACAAGAAGTTGAAAATTATCTGGATGTATATTTCTTAGGAAGGCCAGTTACAACTGCTTGGGTGAAATATAATCAAGATTATATCGAAATTCAAAATTTGAATGAAGTGATTGATTCCTTGGAAGGTATTACGAATAAAGCCCTAGTTAAAAAACATTTGTCTGGAAAAATTAAAAACCATTATACTAAGGCATGTCCATCCCGTTCCCGTAGAGCAAAAAAAAAATTGAAAAACTGTGGCCTGATTGACCCTAAAATCGCAGGGGTTATTTTGGATAAATCGAATTTTACTTTGACTATCTTTATAAATTCTTCTTATTTAGAAAAAAGTTACCAGTCTATTCAGGGGGCGGGTCTGCCTCCTTCAAGTTCAGGATTTTCTTTTCTTCATGACGTTGATGCTTATCTAAATGATACAAAAACAAACCAAGTTAAAAACTTTAATATGAAAACGTTGTTAGGGTATAAAGAGTCTTACATTGATATGGACTCGTCCATTTATAAATCAAACTTAGATAAAAATAGACGTCGATATAATATTAATGAACTTCAAGCTAAGATAAATAAAAATAATAAAAAATATTATGCTGGATGGGGGCAAGCAGTAGGGAGTTCTTTTTTGCAAGGGAAAAGATATTTAGGGCTGGGGATGGAAACAACAACAGACCAAATCATAGATCAAAAATCTTTATACTCAAGTGCAGTAGAGTTGTTTTTAGAAACCCCCAGTAAAGTAGAAATTTATAAAGACGGAAAATTATTAAGTGCTCAAGATCATGATGGGGGTTATATAATGATTGATACAAGTAATTTCCCTTCAGGATCCTATGATACTCTTATTCGTATCGAAGACCAAAATGGAAACATAACAGAAAAAACAGAATATTTTGTTAAAAGAACATCGATGCCCCCCTTAGGAAAACCACAGTATTACTTTAACGTTGGTTATATTCAGGAAATTTTTGATAAAAATAAAAAAATGTTGCCTACCTATTCAAAGAAGTTATTGTTTCAAACCGGCGGAAGTTATAGAACAAGTTTAAATACTTATTTATCCGAAAATATAATGGTAGCCAGAGGTGGTATATTTTCTGAAACAGGCTTTAACTATATAGCAAATAAATACAGTGTGACCCCCACAGGGTATTTTTCTACACATAAAGATTTGGGTGTCGGCATAAATTATAATACAAGTTTTTTTAATAAAATAAGATTTTCAATCAATGCTTCTAAAAACTTACGAAAACATAATCCAAATCAAACGGATTCTCGCTATGATCTACTATCATCTTTACGTTACAGAATTTTCACATCCCTTTCATTTCCAGTATGGGGGGGGAATCTAAGTTATAGGTACCGGCTTCATAGAAACTTTAATCAAGAAGTTGATCATATTAATATTCTAAGATACCAGTATAATTGGAGTTTATCCCAGTTATTCAGAGCATCCCTAGGGTCTACAATTACATACAAGTCAAATGAAACTGTATTCTTATTAAATATGGCAGTCAGATTTTCTGAAAAGAATTTTGCCGTATCCGTTAATAATACCCGTACGTATTCAAAACAAAAAGGCCAAAGTCGAACCTATAAAAATGTATACGGACTTAACACAAATTGGAACAAGCAAAATCAAGCAAAAAAATACAGAACAAGCCTTGCGATAGACAAGGAATATGATAAAGATCGGGTGAATACAAGAGTTTCTTACCAAGATAATTTATGGACTATTAATCCCAGCTTAAACTATTTTAGAAATTCTGGAAAACCAAACCACAGCAGGTCATTAAGGGTATCGACGGGCCTTGTTCTTACAAATGAAGCTGTCTCTTTCACAAATACAAAACGGGCAAAACAAGGAGTCCTTGTCACGATTAAGACCATGTCGAAAATAGATGGTAAATTTGAAGTTTATTTAAATGGGCGTCCTGTACAGGTTATTTCTGGTAATAATTCAATATTTGTCCCTGCCCAACCCTACAAAACTTATAAAATATCTGTTGTTAGTCAGTCTAAAGAACGTTTTGAAATTAAAGAAAAAATGAAAATGGCCACAATTTATCCAGGAAATGTTGCGCAGGCAAGTTTCAACGCCTATCAGGTTTATGCACTGATGTCGAAATTGGTGGATCAAAAAGGGGCCCTTATTTCGAAAGCAAGGTTGGAAGGTGGAAAGTTTTTCGACGAAACAAGTTTGGGTGGAAATTTCCAAATTGATATAAGGGCAGATCAAAAAAAATTGGTATTCAAAAAACAGTCGGGGGGAAAATGTGTGGCTGTACTTCCTAATCAAAAAATTGATGCAGGGTTTTTAGAAATTCCAAAATTGGTCTGTAGGGATATTCCAGGGTCAGGAAAAATGGAAACTGAAAATAAATTAAAAATAAATTAAAAATTCCAAGTGGAAAGGTTGAAGTTCAATCTTATCCCGCATAAATTTATTACATATAAAATAAAATTAAGATATAGTCCCTATTATGACAGAGAAAAATAACAATCAAGAACGTATTGCAAAATTTATGGCACATGCGGGGATCTGTTCCCGGCGAGAGGCTGAAACTTTTGTGGAACAAGGCCGCATTACAGTTAATGGGGATGTGATAAAGACACCTGCAACCAAGGTATCTTTGCAAGATGATATCCGGTTTGATGGGGAACGGATTCAAAGACAATCCCCCAGGGTTTGGCGGTATTATAAACCCCTTGGTTTGATTTGTAGTCATAAAGACCCCGAAGGGCGTAAAACAATTTATGATGTAATCGCAAAAAAATATCCAACTTTGCCACGGGTTAGTTCGGTTGGACGTTTGGATTTGAATTCTGAAGGCCTATTACTTTTGACAAATGATGGGGATATTTCAAGGCATATGGAATTGCCTGCGACAGGATGGATTCGCCGTTACAAAGTACGTGTACATGGCCGTGTGCGTGATAATGATCTTGAAAAACTGGCCAAAGGAGTGACAATTGATGGGATTCGTTATGGGTCCATCAAGGTGACTTTGGAAAAACAACAAGGGGCCAATGCCTGGTTAATAATGGCGCTGACAGAAGGTAAAAACCGCGAGATCCGCAAGGTGATGGAATATTTTGGATACAAAGTAAACCGGTTGATTCGATTGTCTTATGGGCCGTTCCAATTAGGGAATTTAAAAGAGGAAGATGTTGAAGAAGTGCCTTTAAAAGTTTTAAAGGATCAAATTGGGAAAGATTTTTTTTAATGAAAATTATTGGCGGAAAGTATAAATCGAAACAATTGGTCACACCAGAAGGTGCCCAAACACGCCCCACATTAAACCGCATTAAAGAAAATGTTTTTAATATTTTAGGCCATCGTTTTGACGTGGCTTTCGAAGGCAAAAAAATTTTGGACCTGTTCGCAGGATCAGGGGCGCTGGGCATTGAATGTTATTCACGTGGTGCAGACCTGGTGACCTTTATTGATAACGAAGAAACAGCGATCAAAGCGATTAAAAAAAATACGAAATCATTTGATGCCCAACAAATAAAAATTTATCAAGAAAGCGTTTTAAAGTTTCTAAAGAAAAAGTCAGATGAATATGATCTTGTTTTTATCGACCCGCCTTATGATATCAACATCATTGAACCTACCTTAAAAACACTTTATGAAAATAATTGGATACATGAAAATGGTTTAATTATTGTGGAAGCCACCAAAGGATACGCCTTTCAATGCCCAAATCAATTCGAAGTTTTGGACACCCGAACCTATGCCAAAACAACCCTGTTTTTTGTAAGGTTGAAGCAAGAAGTTGTTTAATTTTTGGGATAGTGAATCATATCGTGAAAGACAGCTTTCTTATCTGAAAGATTACGGTAACCATGTTCTTGATCTGCATTAAAACGCAAACCTTCCCCTGTTTTTATTCGGGTCCATTTCCCACTAACTAGAACTTCTATTTCCCCTTCAACAACAATTATATGTTCAATCACACCGCCTTTATGTGGTGGGGACAAGTGTTCGCATCCAGGTAACAATTCAATAATAAAAACTTCAAAATCTAAATATTTGTCAAAGGAAAAAATAGGCATCACCCGAATTTTGGTATCATCAGGATGTAACTGTTTTGGGCTTCCAGAACGGTATTCGATAATGTCATTATTTGGAGACTCTTCAATAAACGAAGAAAATGAGGTTTGGAACCCGCTGGCAATTTTCCACAAAGTTGCAATGGTTGGGCTTGATTCCCCCCGTTCAATCTGTCCTAACATTGCCTTGCTGACGCTGGTTTCTATGCTGGCTTTATCCAGGCTCCAGCCCTTTTCTTTTCGCAGATTTCTTAGTGTGTCTGAAATTTTTTTTGTTAGTTTTTCCAAAGTATGCCTAATAAATAATGCTTGTGCGCTATAACGCACAATGATATATTCTGTTTTATAGATAGGAGTATACTATGCAAACAAATAATTTTAAAAATAAATTAGTTGCCATTTTAAATAAAAAAATTGAACCAGGCAGACAGATGAATGCCTTATCCCATATGTGTATTGGCTTGGGCTCTGTTATAGGGAAGGAAGAATTAAGACTTTGTGATTATTCAGATGCTGACGGGGGAATCCACCCATATATATCTGAACAACCCTTTATTATTTTAGGTGCGAATTCAAATAAGATCAGAAAATTACGTGAACAGGCAATTGAAAACGATATTCTTTTTAATGATTTTACAAACACGATGATTATCGGAACGTATAAAGAACAAATGGAACTTACCGCCAAAACAGAAGAAGTGAACTTAGAATATTTTGGTATTGTTTTGTATGGTGATTGGGCAAAGGTATCGGAAATGACGAAAAAGTTTTCATTATTAAAATAAATTGAGATAAAATTTATGAATCAATATGTAATAAGGATATTCCATGCCACATCTTATTTTAGAACATTCAAGTAACTTAAAAAACTTTAACCCTGAAAAGTTTTTTGAAGAAAGCCATCGGTTTCTAGAAAAATATACAGATATTGAATCTTGTAAAAGTCGCAGAGTTATATGCAAGGATACTTATGTTGGGAAAGATAATTTGGATAGTGCTTTCTTTGCCCACTTAACAGTTCTAATAATGCCAGGGCGTAGTAAGGACATTATTCAAGATATTGGAAATAACCTTCATCAAATTTTAAAACGGAACCTGGACCCAGTATTAAAAATATCTAACTTAAAAGGCGATATAACTGCAGAGGTTAAAGTTCTTCAATCTTATTTTAAGGCTTAAGACTTTGCTGCTTTTTCCGCGCCGATTTTATTAAAGTCAGGCATGTCTGGATCGATGTCTTTACGTACTTTAAGTTTAAAGCTTAGCAACAACGGGGCGGCCAAAAAGATGGAAGAATACGTCCCAACCGCAACCCCAACCAAAATTGGCAAGCTGTAGTTTGCGATCACTTCACCCCCGAAGAAATACAAGGAAAACAAAGCCAGCAAGGTTGATGAAGATGTTAAAATTGTGCGCGTTAAAGTTTCATTGATTGATTTATTGATAATTTCAAGAACAGGTTTTTTCTTGTACTTACGCAAGTTTTCACGAATACGGTCATATATAACAACAGTATCATTGATAGAATACCCAATGGTGATCAAAATACCAACGATAGCTGTTAAATTAAATTCTAAATCAAAGACGGCATAAAGCCCCAAAATTGTTAATGCGTCATGTGCCAAGGCAACAATGGCACAAAGACCAAACTGCCATTCAAAGCGGAACCAAATATAAATCAGCATGGCCACCAAAGCCCATAAAATGGCTTGGATACTGTTGCTGACAAGTTCTTTTCCAACCTTTGGACCCACAGATTCGACGCGGCGATATTCAATTTCAGATCCCAATGTATCTTTGATTAATTGGACCGCGACCATTTGGCTTTTTTCGCCCCCTTTTTGTTGTTCAAGACGAATTAAAATATCTTGGGGACTACCATATTCTTGAAGGGCAACATCCCCAAGGTCAAGGTTACTTAGCTGGTGACGCATATTGCTTAAATCAGCGGGGGCAGGGGTGCGGATTTCCATCATAATCCCCCCACGAAAATCAATCCCGTAATTTAAGTCTTTAATAAAATAAGTTGCAAGAGATCCAAAAACCAAAACGGATGAAATTAAGTAAGTCATAAATCGTAACTTAACGAAATTTATTTTTGTCTCAGTTGGAAGTATGTGAATACCTTTAAACATTTTATACCTATTTAATCAATGGAAGTTCTGAAGTGGATCCTTTGATCTTCATCCACCATAAAATAATAACACGCGTTAATGAAATTGCTGTAAACATTGAAATCAAAATACCGATTGAAAGGGTTACGGCAAAACCTTTAACAGCCCCAGTCCCAAATTGGTATAACAAGGCGGCCCCAATTAAGGTTGTTACATTAGAGTCAACAATGGTTGCCATGGCACGGGCATACCCAATACTGATGGCCGACATGGGGGCTTGCCCCAAGGCGATTTCTTCTTTAATACGTTCGTAAATCAAGACGTTGGCATCAACCGCCATTCCCAAAGTCAGGGCAATTCCTGCAATGCCAGGAAGGGTTAAAGTGGCCCCAACCAAAGATAAACAGGCAAATAATAAAACAAGATTCATGACCAAGGCAGCATTGGCCGCCATCCCAAAAACAGGTCCGTAAAAAAGAATCATGAAAACTAAGACAGCGATAATAGCAACGATCGTGGCCATCTTACCGGCTTCGATAGAGTCTGCCCCAAGGTCTGGCCCAACAGTCCGTTCTTCCAATACATTCAAAGGTGCAGGCAAGGCCCCAGCCCTTAATAGAATGGAAAGGTCACGGGCTTCAGCTGTGGAAAAGTTTCCTGTAATAATGCCATTTCCCCCAGGAATTTCAGATTGAATAACGGGCGCACTGATAACTTTATTATCCAAAATAATGGCAAACGGCCGGCCGATATTTTTGCGTGTTACATCGGCAAAACGACGTGCCCCTTTTGCATCTAGGCTAAAGCTAACGGCGGGTTGGCCGTTTTGGTCAAAAGTAGGTTGTGCATCAACAAGCATTTCACCACTGACATCCACACGCTTTTGAATTAAATAATGGCCCTTTGCCCCACGACCTTTTTCATCAGAAGGCACCAATTCAGCCCCCAGCGGAATTCTTGATTTAACAGAGGAATTGCGGTTATCAGGGTGAACCAAACGGAAAGCCAACTTAGCCGTTTTCCCAAGTAAGCTTTTGACTTGACCAGGATTATCAACCCCAGGAAGTTGAACCAAAATCCTGTCTTCACCCTGTTGTTGGATGGAGGGTTCTTTGGTTCCCATTTCATCAATACGACGGCGCACAATTTCAATGGATTGGGAAATAGCCATTCTTACCCGTTCTTTGCGCGTATCATCACTGACCTGGGCTTTGACACTTCCATTTTCATTAATGTCTAGGACAACATCTTGCCCCATTAACTTTTTCAAAAGTTTTTTGACATTTGATTGATCATCAATATTTCTTAACGTGAAATATATTTCTTTATTATTGTTCCCAAGATTTACATAGCCAATTTTTTCTTTGCGAAGACTGCGACGAATTTCATCAATAGTGGACGCAAGATAATCTTTGATAACGTTCTTTAGATCAACCTCAAGAAGGATGGATGATCCCCCCTGAAGGTCAAGCCCAAGATTAACTTGTTCATTATATAAAAAACTTGGCCAAGCTTTTACATCTGATTTATTGAAAAAGTTGGGGATGGAAAACCATGCCCCTAACAGACAAACAAACAGAACTAAAATAACACGCCAGCGGGCTACGTAAACCATGATCAGACCTTTATTATTTTGCTTTAGAAGCCTTGTTACGTTTTGTTGGTGCTTTTTTCACAGCAGGTTTTGCGGCAACAGCAGACCCGGTATTACCGGCTGTTATTTTTGTTGCAACCATGGCTCTGGAAACACGAACAAAAGTTGCTTTTTCAACTTCTAATTTGAACTCTGTTGCATGAATTTCTACAATTGTTCCAATAAGGCCACCATTCATAATAATTTTATCCCCTTTTGAAAGTTCAGAAATCATTTTTTGGTGCAGTTTTTGTTTTTTTGCCTGCGGACGAATCAGCAAAAAGTACATAAGAACAAACATCAAAACGATGGGTAAAAGGCCAGTAATATTTTCCATTCATTTATCCTTTTTATGAATTTAACTTTAAATAATACTAAAGGATTATCATCAAATGTCCAGTATCTCAACAAATAATAAAAAATTATTTTTCCCAAAACTGGATTTTGAATTAGGATAGTGATAAGAATGTTTGTTATTAATTTGTAGGAAAGTAAATGTTTTTTTTAATTCAAGGTTTGAAAATCGGCTTATTAGTTGCCGCACCCCCAGGGCCTGTGGGACTTTTATGTGTTAGGCAGACATTAACGTATGGCATCTGGGCAGGGTTATTTGCAGGGCTTGCTGCATCCATCGCAGATGGATTTTACAGTTGGGTTGCCGCCTTAAGTGCCAGTTATGTTAATGGCTTGATGGAAACACACGGTAAATGGTTCTATTTAATTGGTGGGTGTCTGTTGGTTTACTTAGGGGTAAAATTCATTTTAACAAAAATTGATTTTAATAAAACATTACAGTCAACAAAGCCAAAGCATTTACTAAGTTCATTTTCATATACTTTCTTTCTAAGCTTTGCCAGTCCAATGACAACTTTCCTATTCATAGGGTGGTTCACAGCAACAGGCGTGTTTGAACATACATTGGATTACATAGATATATTAAGTATCGTCATAGGCGTTTTCACCGGGGCAATGGCTTGGTGGGTTGCTTTAACTTCCTTAGTTCAAGCAACAAAAAAGAAACTACGTAACGAAGTTTTTCAATTCCTAAATAGAGCCTCGGGAACAGTGATTCTGGGGTATGGGATTTATACCCTAACAAAACTTATTTAATTTATAGCAAAAATACTTAAACACTGGCCCAGCGTTATGGCACTCCTAACCTACCTAAAGTAGGCGTCGTCGCTGATGCCTTGTGCCATCGTTAATTATTTCTGCTATCTTGAATAATACTTAAACACTGGCACTGTGTTATGGCACTCCTAACCTACCTAAAGTAGGCGTCGTCGCTGATGCCTTGTGCCA
>CAJXSI010000025.1 GCA_913061155.1 uncultured Alphaproteobacteria bacterium | reverse complement strand
TTATATTTAAATTCCCTTTTGTATGATGACGCAAAGATTCAAGTAAGTTTTTCATGGCATCTTCTGTATGGGCATAATCTATAAACACACTTGCATTATTAGGTGTCTTGCCAATTAATTCAAGACGTCCAGGGATGCCTTGCAAGGTTTCCAAAGCTGTAATAGCCCTGTCTTGAACAGTGGCGTCACTGGCAATAACAATCCCCAAAGCACAAAGGGCATTATAAATTTGGAAAGTTCCAAACAAAGGAAAGTTAAGGGTATAGTCCTTGCCAAAGACCCCTATGGTTATTTTTTGGCCTTCTTGGGTTGGCGTTACCTGTTTAAGAATTATGTCATATCCTTTTTTTCCATAAGAAATAATCTTTCTGGGTTGGCAGGCAATTTTCATTTTCTTAAATTCAGGAATGTCCGCGTTCAAAATGCAGGTGCCTTTAAAGGGCAATATTTTTGTAAATAGACTTAATTTCGCATCAAAGTAATGGGCCATTGTTTTATGATAATCAATGTGTTCGGGACTGATGTTTGTAAAGGCGGCAATATTTAAATCAAGACCATCCAGTCTGTGCTGGTCAATACCATGGCTTGATGCTTCCATAATAAAGTTTGTGATGCCCTTGGATTCTATTTCAGATAAAATTTTATGTAAATAGATCGCATCAGGGGTTGTAAGATATTTTTCTTTATTAACAGTCTTGCTTTTAAGCCCCAGGGTGCCAAGACTTGCGCTGGGTTTATTTAATGATTCCCACATTTGGCGGGTGAATTCAGCAACAGAGGTTTTTCCATTGGTGCCTGTCACCGCAGCATTCACTTTGGGTTGGCCAGAGTAATAAGCTTTTGCAGCAAACGAGGCAAATCGCCTTAAGTCCGATATTTCAAGGAAGCATGTATCTGTGTGGTCTGCCCCATATTTTTCAATGTTTTTAGAAGAAGTGGCAACGACATCCGCCCCCTTTTTTATAGCATCGGTGATATATTTTCCCCCATCAGTTTGTGTGCCGGGGATGGCGATGAACAAATAACCAGGCTTAACCTCTCTGGAATCCACGGAAATACCATTGATGGTTATTTCATCCAAATTTCTTTTGGCAGATGGCCACGCGTAAAGGGATTCGGGGTATTTAAGAAGCTTTAAAAGTTTATCCAACTGCATGTTTTTCTTTGCCTGATTTATAATTTAGATGCATTGCAGCTTTCATTTTAGGTGATTTTTCATCGACAGGCAAGATACCAAGAAGGGGGGCAGCTCTGGAAATCATTTCTTTGGCCATTGGAGTGGCTGTCCAGCCTCCAGTTGAAAAACCAAAAGTATCCTTGGTCCCCTTGGGTTCATCCAACATTACAAGAATAACGTATTTAGGGTCATACATTGGAAAAGCCCCAGCATATAAGGAACGGTGCTTGCCTTTTTTAACATAGGCATTTCCAACTTTTTTATTGGCGCTACCTGTTTTCCCCCCAACAACATAGCCAACAACATCACTTTTTCGTGCCGTTCCTTTTTTCACAACTAAGTGTAAAAGTTTCCGCATTTGATCAGATGTTCTTGAAGAAACCACCCGTTGTTGTGATGCGCCCTTGTTACCATCTTTTATAAGTGTTGGTTGGTTTAACAGGCCGCCATTAACAACAGCCCCGATACCATTTACAAGCTGTAGGGGGCTGATGGCAATGCCATATCCATAAGAAAGGGTTGCCATTGTGATATCTTTCCAAGATCTTGGGGTCATAGGCCGGCCATTTTCAGGAATCTCTAACTTTGTGGCATCCAGAAACCCAAGTTTCTTTAAGAAAGCTTTATGTTTTTCAGCCCCTACATCAAGAATCATCTTAGTTGTTCCAATATTGGATGAATGCATAAGAATTTCAGGGACAGACAGCCAACGTTTTTGTTTGTGATGATCTGTGATTTTATGGCGCCCAATTTTCAGGTCTTCGGTGGCATCATATCCAGAATTTAAATTAACAGTTCCGGCTTCCAAAGCAGAGGCCACAGTAAAGATTTTAAAGATAGACCCCATTTCATAAATACCAAGGGTATTACTATTAAAACTGGATGTCTTGCTGATCTTATCAGGATGGTTTGGGTCATAATCGGGCAGGGATACCATCCCAATGATTTCACTGGTTTTGGCATCCATCATAATGGCGCTGCCTGTCTTTGCTTGGAATTTGATCATCCCCTTTTGCAGTTCTTCATGTAAAACATGTTGGATGCGAATATCCAGGGCAAGTTTCACATCTTGTTGGTCTTTCTTTAGGACAGAATCAAATGTTTTTTCAATGCCAGAAAGCCCAATATTATCAGTTCCTGTAAAGCCAAGAATATGGGATGTTAGGTTTTTATGGGGATAAATACGCCGTTCTTCACGTTGAAAGTAAATGCCAGGTATGCCCAAATAATTTAATTTATCTTGCTCTTTCGGGGTTAAATACCGCTTGATCCAGATGAAACCTTTTTTGGAAGACAGTTTTTTTGTTATTTCTTTTTTGTTTAATTCAGGGAAAACTGAAATTAATTTCGCCACACTTTCTTTTACATCAATAATTTCTTGGGGGTTGGCATAGGCAGATCCCGTTACAAGACTTGTCGCCAAAACTTCGCCATTTCTGTCATAGATATTACCGCGTTCGATTAAACTTGAAGGAAGGGATAAAGATTCTGAACCAGAATTATTATTGATCAGCATAACGTTTAAAAGCCGTATGGCGACGCAAAAGAAAATAAAGCCAAAAAGAATAAAACTTATAAGACTCCGGTTTTTTATTTGCAGGCATTCAGGCGATTGAACCGCTTCAACATAATAATGGGGGGCAAGACGTTTCCCAAAATATGGATTTGCCTGATGCATTAACTTCTTTTCCTAAGGTTTTGACTGCTGATATCAGCAACGATAATTTTATTTTGGTACCGATTCGCCCGTACTGATGCCAACACAGTTGGGATATTTCTGACAGAAGCTATCTGTTTTACAGCTGTCGGACGAAGCTTTAAAAATTTATTATTTAATTTTTCCAAGCGGTTGGGGGTGTTTAAATAACCCCATTCAGCTTTCAATGTATGGATACTTTCATTCGCAGTAATAATTCGGCTGTTGATTTGATTTAGTTCTTTTTCAACATTCACAACCTGGTTTTTTGTTTGATAAACAGCAAAGGCCATGCCACAACTTGCCAGGATGCCCAAAAGGCTAAGGTTTCTTATTAAAGCATTATTCATGACTATCTCCATTAATACGAACGGCTATTCTTAAACGGGCGGAACGGGCCCTTGGGTTTTTGACAAGTTCTTCTTCTGATGGTTTTACAGCTTTCTTAGGGGCTTTAAATGTATGGTTTTCTGATTCACTGGAATCAAAAATGGCCTGATGTCTTGATGCAATGGGACGGTTGCTGCTGCGTTCCCGGATAAAATTTTTCGCGATACGATCTTCTAAAGAATGAAAGGAAACAACAACAAGGCGCCCGTCGTCGGCCAATATTTTTTCAGCAGCCTCTAATCCTTTTTCAAGTTCTTCCAATTCATTGTTCACATAAATACGAATGGCTTGGAATGTTTTGGTGGCGGGGTCTGTCTTTTGATAAGGTTTTTTCTTTCCGTAAACAGTGTAAACGGCCGCCGCCAATTCTAACGTAGTTTTTAAGGGACGTTTTTTGAAAATGGCTTTTGTTATTTGCCGGGATTTAGGTTCGTCACCGTATTTCCATATGATATGGGCCAGTTCTTTTTCATCATATTCATTGATAACTTCTTCTGCAGAAAGGCCTGTTTTTTCCATACGCATATCAAGGGGCCCTTCTTTTTGAAAGGAAAACCCACGTTCTGCCTCGTCCAGTTGGGGGGAAGAAACGCCGATATCCAAAACAACCCCATCAACTTTTTTATGCCCAAGACTAAGGGCGACTTGATCCAGGTTACTAAAACGATCTTGAACTAAGGCCACACGACCCTCATATTCAGCGGCCAAGTCTTTGCCCCTTTCAATTGCATCAGGATCGCGATCTATGGCTATGACATGGCAATTTGCCTTGTTCAGAATGGCCTTGGTGTATCCCCCACGCCCGAAAGTTCCGTCTATATAGGTTTTGCCATCAATGGGCGTCAACGCGTGTACGACTTCGGCTAACATAACTGGAATGTGATTTGATTGTTTGTTTTCTGGTCTTATATGTTTCACATTCTTCTCCCTAAGACTTAGCATCATCCGCTTTTAATCTTAATGTTGCCTTTCTATCATGGACACGTTGACGTGCAGTATGCTGATGTTTTGTAAACGCATCAGGATTCCAAATTTGGAATGTTGCCCCGTGACCAATAAAGGCAGCCCTGTCGTCAATATGGGCATGCTGCCGTAAATCATCGGGAAGCATAATACGTCCGTCACTGTCGAACGCAAGCTGATGCGCATCAGCAAATATGGTCGCTGTAAGATCATCTTGATCATCAGAAAATAAATCCAGGGTATCAACACTTTCACTGATAAGTTTCATACGATCCATGCTACAGGCTTCAATAGCGTCAAGTTTATAGGATCTGAAAGTGATAATGCCGTTGAATGTTTCTTTGCCTAAGGCAGCACGGAATGTGGCAGGAACGGAAACCCGTCCTTTCTTGTCCACTTTATTTATATATGTCGATAAAAATAATGACATAAACCTGTACCGCTACTTGGTTTTAGGTGAGGTACCTTCTGAATCATTACGAATCTGAAGGCACCCTTCCATGTTATACATCCACTATTAATGGGATATCATGGGATGGTATGGAAATCAATGGGATTTTATGGAAATATATATTAATTCTATGGAAATTAAAAGGGGGCTTCTGCAACCCATAGTATCCCCCAATTTTCTTAGGACTACTTTTGTTCTTTTTAAAGTGAAAAATAAGTAATTTTGGGATGGTTTTTAAATAAAGACGGAATAAATTTATAGTAATAAAAGGGTGTGCTTTGAAAGGAAAAAGTAAGAGAAAAGGCTGGGAATTCCCCAGCCTTTATTGTGTTTTTATAAGTTTTATTCAGCGGTTCTTTTTGCAAGGCCTTCGCGTAATGCCCAAACAGTTGGTTTGATCCCGTGGGCAACCAAGGCATGCATAGGCGCAGATTCCCCAAGCCATTCATAAGCTGTGGCAACTTGCTCGGCAGTTAACATAGGAATTGTGAAGGCGTGAGTAGCACTAACTTTACCTAGGTGACTTACGATATCTCCAGCGCGTGTAATATGCATAGTATTCATTCCTTCAAGAGGTGTGATTCCTATGAATTCAAATAATTCACGTCCACCAGGAGAACAAAAACATGTAACTTCTATTCCTGAATCCAACTCGCCCGCTGCAATAAGTTGAGCTACAGCAAGTTCTGCTGCAATTCCCCCTAAAGAATGGCCTGAAATTCCTCTTAAATCCCCTTCAGCATTGGCTTCTTTTATTGCAGTTGCCGCTTGATCTATAGCTGTTTTTAGTCTAAGGCGCATTAACTCCCTAAAGTCATCAACGTTGCCAGAATTTAAGACTCTAAAAGCCATTTTCATATCTTCAGGTAAAGAGTCAAAAGAAGCCTCCTGTATAGATGTTACAAGAACACCACATGTTTCCCAAAGAAAACTGCCTACAAGGCCCGTAATTGAATCATCTGCAACCGTACTAGCCGGAACAAAGCTGCCTAACCACCCTGTTACAGACCACGCAGTGGCTTCTGCTGCTGCAGGGGATGCTTCTTCATCATCTTTTGGACTGTCGGAGCTGTTCGCCGCCGCTGCTGCTGCAGGGGATGCTTCATCATCATCTTTTGGGCTGTCGGAGCTGTTCGCCGCTGCTGCTGCTGCTGCTGCAGGGGATGCTTCTTCATCGTCTTTTGGGCTATCGGAGCTGTTCGCCGCCGCTGCTGCTGCAGGGGATGCTTCTTCATCGTCTTTTGGGCCGTCGGAGCTGTTCGCCACAGCTGCACCAAGACGGTCTACAGTTTTTTCTAAAGAAGATCTGATCAAGCTTCTTAAGGAGGCCCTTACAACGCTTTCAGGTACAAACGATGGTCTATAATCATCAATTGTTGGGAATGAATAATCCGTGACTATGCCTGCTGCAACATCTAATAAAGTTCTTTTTGGATCCCTATCCAAGCCACAAGCTAATAAAACACCATCGGTTAGAGCACCATAATGTGTTTTTGTGCCTCTAAAAGACAGGTGTCGACCCCCATCTTCATGTTGAAAGGTAACAGCACGAATCCCTGATGATGATGCCAATAAAGCTTCTGCAGCGGATTCAAGTCCCGAAGCCACGCCATCATGACATACATCTGAAACAACAATAACTCCCTCGGGTAATAATTTTCTAATGGATGGATTGAACCCTTCAAGTTCTTGTTCGTCCAGAGATCCAGGGGTTAATTTTGCGTATGCTAAGTGTGCAAAAACACTTGCCGGTACGGCTCTTCTTTGGAATTCATTATCTCTTGCACTGGCGACTGCTGCTGCATGACAAGTGTGATTAATCGATAATGTACACAAAAATACGAATAGTATAGTTAATTTAGTTTTATTTAATTTCATCATCATTCTCTTTAATTTATAAATATAATTTTAAGTCGACATACATATAGGAACTATTTAATTTATGTCAATACAAAAAAAGGGGTTGAAATGATTAAATAGAGTGTTTATATACTTGTTAGCTTAACAATTATATGAGGTGATTTGATGAATAAGTTATATGCGATTTTCGCATCAATATTAATAGTCAGTGCGACTGCAATGGCTGAGATTCCAGAAGATAGAGGGTCTGTACAGACTGGTCGTGTTGTTGTGCAACAGGATAGATTTTTGGAAGGACTTCACGCCGCAACAACATTTGCGGGCGGTGGCGCATTCCATTCAGGTGATTGTGCTGTTGATCAAGAAAAATTTGAAAAGAAAAAATCTGTGCTTGGTGCTGTTGATGAAGAAAGCGAACAAAATGATTCAACGCCTGTATTCGCAACACCTGATGCACAAGAACTGCACGCTGACATGGTTTGGGCATTGACTAACGGTGCAAAATTTATGTATGGTCCCGCATGTTTCAATGCTGAAGTTGGGATGAGTTACTCTTTCGCAGGTGCCTTCCGACAAGCCCTTGAAGGAAAGTTTGAAGATAGTGTAGGAAGTCTTGTAACGGTGGGCACAGCAGCGGCATTAGTATATGTGGTAGAGCGTTTTCTAGCTGCAGATGTTGCCAAAGGTGTTACATCAACCGCAGGATACGTGATTAACCCTGAAGGTTTTCAAAACGAGAATCTACGAGCAATAGCCAGTAAGTTCGTAGTTAATTTGGGAAAGGTTGTCGAAGAAAATCTTAGGAAAACGGGAAAAACTTTTATGTCTTGGGTTATGGGGACAGATGTTGTTGATAAATCAACTGTACTTGGCCGTGTATACCTTAAAGTAAGTGGTATTGCAAGAAAAACAACTTCTTCAGCAACGCGATTTGCCAAAGGTTTGGCAAGAAAAGCTGCTGCAGCCGTTGGTCGTAGACATGTTGCTGTGAAAAGGTCCGTAGGAAATTTCTTCGGGTTTGGCGGAACAGCAAAAGCTGAAGTAACAGCCTAAATCTTTCTACGAAAAAAGACAAAAAACACCGGCATATGCCGGTGTTTTTTTTATAGGTTTTCTTTTATAAGTCTTCTAATGATTCTAGGGCATCGGCTGCCGACATGCCGGTTAAGCCAGTTGGGCCTTTGGGGGATCTTATTGGGGATTTTCCACTGCTTCTTTTTCTTGATTTCGCTTTGTCGCTTCTTGGAGGGCTTGTCTCTGTGGAAACAACAGGTCTTGAAACTCTGGGTGCCTCGTTCAATTCCAATAAAGGTAATTCACCTGCTGCGGCAGCTTGTGAATTATTGGCGCCAATTAAAGATATCATGCAAGCTGATAATAGTATTATTTTCTTCATCTATTTTTCCCTATAAAGTTTATTTATTTATATTTATCTCTATTTATTATTACCAGATTCTTGGGTTTTTTCAATGGTCTTTGCGGCGTAAATATGATAGGCCTTTACTATGCATGATCAACACCAAGATACTTCTTATTTAGAGACTTTGAATTCCCCACAAAAGGAAGCTGCGGAAAGCACAGAGGGACCCTTATTAATTCTTGCGGGGGCAGGAACAGGTAAAACCCGTGTCTTGATTACGCGTCTTTCCCATATCTTGATACAAGGTAAGGCTTGGCCTTCCGAAGTATTGGCCGTGACTTTCACCAACAAAGCCGCCAATGAAATGAAAACCCGGGTGTCTGATATGATCAGTCAGGAAATTCAGGGAATGTGGCTTGGGACGTTTCATTCCATTTCGATGCGGATTCTGCGTCGACATGCAAATCTTGTTGGGTTGGACAGCAACTTTACCATCATTGATACGGATGATCAGATCCGTGTGGTCAAGCAACTGTTGGAACTTGAAAACATAGAATCAAATAAACAAACAGCCAAATTCCATGCCTATGATATTAATACGTGGAAAGACAAAGGGTTGTTGCCGGACCAGGTGTCCTCAGCAGATTTATCAACAGAATCCCGCCAAAAAGCCTGGCACATTTATAAATTATATCAAGAACGTCTGAAAGTTTTAAATGCGGTTGATTTTGGGGATTTGCTTTTGCATGTCGTAACAATCTTTCGCAATCATCCTGATGTTTTGGAACAGTACCAACGCCAATTTAAATATATTATGGTGGATGAGTATCAAGACACTAACGTTGTACAATATTTGTGGCTGCGCTTATTAAGTCAAAAAAGCCAAAATATTTGTGTGGTGGGGGATGATGATCAATCCATTTATGGGTGGCGTGGGGCCGAGGTTGGTAATATTCTGCGCTTTGAAAAAGATTTTAAAGGGGCAAAAGTTATTCGCTTAGAGCAAAATTATCGATCAACACCGCATATTCTTGGGGCAGCCTCGGGCCTTATTTCCCAAAATGCCGATCGTCTGGGAAAAACTTTGTGGACAGAATTTGATGAAGGCGAGCCAGTGCGCATTAAGGGCACTTGGGATGCCCGTGAAGAAGCCCGCTGGATTGGCGAAGAAATTGAAAATTATTACCGCAATGGAAAACGTTATTCTGACATGGCGATTTTGGTGCGGGCAGGGTATCAAACACGTGAATTTGAAGAAGCCTTCATGCGGCAGTCCATCCCCTATATTATCATAGGGGGGGTGCGTTTTTATGAGCGGATGGAGATTCGTGATGCCATGGCTTATTTACGTTTGGTTGCGCAGCCAAAAGATGACCTGGCCTTTGATCGCATTATTAATCTGCCAAAACGAGGGATTGGGGCATCAACTGTTAAGAAACTGCATATGATTGCAAGGGATACGGGACTATCAATGATGGAAGCCGTTCGTGATATTGTTCAAACGGATGAAATTAAAGGCAAAACCCGAACAGCCATATTGGATTTTATTCACAATATGGATCGCTGGCATGGTTTGTTGGCATCCACAAACCACGTGGAATTGGTGGAAATGATTCTGGATGAATCAGGGTACGCCAATATGTGGAAGAAAGACAAAAGTATCGAAGCCTCTGGTCGTTTGGAAAACTTAAAAGAATTGGTTGCCGCCATTGCGGAATTCCAAGACCTTCCCGCCTTTTTGGAACATGTCAGTTTGGTTATGGAAAGCACAAAATCAGCGTATGATGATAATGTCACCATTACAACAATGCACAGCGCCAAAGGGTTGGAATATAACACCGTCTTTTTATCAGGATGGGAAGAAGGTGTTTTCCCAAGCCAAAAAGTCATTATGGAGGGGGGCAAAAAAGAATTAGAAGAAGAAAGGCGTTTGGCCTATGTTGGGTTAACACGTGCCTGCAAACAGGCTTACATTACGTTTGCAGCAAATCGCCAGGTACATGGGAAATGGCAGAACAGTACGCCATCAAGGTTTTTACAAGAATTACCAAAAGAACATATTTGCTTTTTAGATTCGACTTTTATGAATGCCAAGCCAGCCTTTTTCAAACCGGCCCAAAGAAAAGAAACAGAAAAACTTGTTGTCAAACCCAGTTCATCAAAATATAAAGTGGGACAACGTGTGTTCCATATAAAGTTTGGATATGGCATCATAGCAGAATCGGATGGAAATAAATTAACGATCAATTTTGATCACACAGGAACAAAAAAAGTTATGGATAGTTTTGTGAGTCCCGCATGAATGAATCAATTTGGAAATGGAATATCGTCGTTGCGACAAAAGATCAACCTTTGTACGTGTATGCTTTGAACGAAATTGGAGCCGCTGTGTCATACGGCGTTGGCGGGCATAAAGATGAAACAAGTCTTGAAGTCACTTTGCCCATTCGTGATATAAAAAGTTGTGAACAATCACAGGCCCAGGAAAAACTGGATCAATTTTTAACAGACTTTTGCTTATCGCTTCCTTTAAAGGCAGAATTGGAAAAGTTACCAGAAAAAGATTGGCTGGCGGAAAATCGCCAAAGCTTTCCCCCAATTGATGTGGGATCTTTTTTCATCCATGGATCCCATTATGATGGGGCGATTCCCCAAGAAAAACATGTTCTTAAAATTGATGCCGCCCTGGCTTTTGGAAGTGGCGAACATGCCTCAACCAAAGGATGTTTGATTGCTTTGGATTATTTGAAAGATAAGTCTTTCAAAAAAGCTTTGGACGTTGGGTGTGGGTCAGGTATTTTATCAATGGCGATTGTAAAGCTTTTTAAAGTTTCCGTTCTGGGTATTGATATTGATCCATTTTCAGTCACTACCGCCACAGATAATGCCAAAGATAATAAGGTGGAAAATCTGATTAATATTATTGAAGGAACAGGATATGTTCCCTTAAAATCAGATGATCAATATGATTTAATCATGGCCAATATTTTGGCCGGACCCTTGTGTGATATGGCGGGGGACTTGGCAACGCATCTACAAAAAGGCGGAAATGCCATCCTTTCAGGATTGCTTGAAGAACAAGAAGAACAAGTGGTTCAAGCCCATGCAGAATATGGTTTAAAGGTTGCAAAAGTCTTTCACTTGGATGGGTGGTCAACTGTAATTTTGTCAAAAGATGCCTAAGCTACAGAAAGTAAAAAATCATATAAAAAAAACAAGCCTTGGGGGGTATTTGATTCCCATGGCAGATGCTTTTCAAAATGAATTTATCCCAGGTTATTACAAAAGAATTGAATGGCTTTCTGGTTTTACAGGGTCTGCCGGTTTTTTGATTGTCACTGAAAAAGAATCAGTTTTATTTGTTGATGGGCGTTACACCATTCAGGCAGACACCGAAGTAAATCAAAAAGACTTTCAAATTCAAAATTATACACTGGCAAACATTTCAACATTTTTGGCCAAACAATCGGGTAAGGAAATAGGCTTTGATCCCTGGACACTTACTTGCCGGGAACATCAGGCTTTTCGTAAAAATTCAGATCTTATCCCAACGGATACAAATTTAATTGATGCAGTTTGGGAAGGTCAACCAGACCTTCCAGCCCAACCGATTATTGATTATCCATTGAAATATGCAGGTGAATCTTCCTTGGACAAGCGCCAAAAAATTACCTATATTTTAAAAGAAAATAATATAGACGGGGTGGTTTTATGCCGGGCGGATTCAATTGCGTGGTTGTTAAATTTGCGCGGGAACGATGTTGATTATACCCCCATTTTCTTGTCTTATGCTTATATGGACAAAGCAGGGCAGGTTGTTTTGTTTTGTAATTCTGATCAAGTTAACCCGGCTGTTTGTCTTGAAAATATTACCTATAAAAATTTGGATGATTTTCCCGAATTTTTGCAAGCCCTTAAGGATCAATCAATTTTATTGGATCAACAGAAAACGCCTTATGCCATTTATGATAAAATAAAAGATCAGAATCATATAATTTTTGGCGATGATCCTTGTCAATTACCCAAAGCCATTACGAATGTAACAGAACAAAAGGGCGCACGGAACTGTCAGATCCGCGATGGGGTGGCCTTAACAAAGTTCCTGTATTGGCTGAATCATCATGCCGTGGATCAGGGCGCTGATGAATATGCTGCTATGGAAAAAAATCTTTCATTCCGCCAAGATCAAGATCTGTTTCAACAATTAAGTTTTGGGACCATTGCCGGAATTAATGAAAATGCAGCGCCTGCCCATTACCATACAACAAAAGAAAGCAATCAAAAATTTACAGACGGCTGTTTGTTTTTGTGTGATTCAGGGGGGCAATATCTGGATGGTACAACTGATACTACGCGCACTGTTTGGGTTGGCACGAAAAAACCACCACAAGATTTAATAGACAACTATACCCGCGTTTTAAAAGGACATATTGCCGTTGCAACAGCTCAGTTCCCCAAGGGAACAAGTGGGATGCAATTGGATACTTTGGCGCGTCAACCTTTGTGGGATGCTGGCCTGGACTATGGTCATGGAACAGGGCACGGTGTTGGATGTTACTTGGGGGTGCATGATGGACCCCAAGGCATAAGCAAGCGATATTCCCCCGTGCCATTGGTGCCAGGGATGCTTTTGTCAAATGAACCTGGGTATTATAAAAAAAATCATTATGGTATTCGTTTGGAAAATATTGTGATGGTGGTGCCAGTGGATGCGAAAAATTCAGAAGGCGAAATATATGGTTTTGAAACATTAACTTGTGTTCCGTTTGATCCCAAATTAATTAATTTTGACTTGTTGAATGAAAAAGAAAAAAACTGGTTAAGGGGCTATCATAAATTTATTAAAGACAAATTAATGGATGCTTTGGATAAAGAAAAAGACTGGCTTCGTTCTTTATGTAATAATTTTGTTCAATAAATCATTGTATATTTTTTAGTTTTCAAATTTACCCTTGATTTATAAGTTTCCAGCATTTAAAGTAACTGATTATGGGTTGCTATAGTATAGAGACATTTAAAAATATTACTATCCACAGCGCGGTCATGATGATTGTGGCAGCTGCTGCTGTCCTGTTTCACTTAATATAATTTCATAAGATTTGTACGTATAGGGTTCCTAAAAAGGAATCAAAAGAATAAAACTAAGTTTAAAATTTGGAGTTTAAAATGTCTATAAAAGCACGATCTCTATATATGTGGTCATTTATGTGTGCCTTTTTCTTTTATCAGTTTGTTGCGCGGGTTTCCCCGGATGTCATGGCAAGCGATCTACAGCAATATTTTAAAATTGAAGCTGCGGAATTTGGATTGCTGGTCGGGGCGTTCTATGCCGGATATGCCTTGATGCAAATCCCAAGTGGTGTTCTTTTAGACTTGTATGGCCCACGATATGTTGCAAGTGCCTTGTGCCTGTTATGTGGCAGCGGGATTTTCTTGATGTCTATTGCAGAAAGTTGGGTGACAGTTTTGATTGGTCGTTTCATGCTTGGGGCAGGGGCGTCGGGTGCCTTTATATCCACATCAAAGCTTATCCGCATGTGGTTTGACGAAAATAAATATTCCAGAATTGTTGGAATTACAGTTGCGATAGGATTAATTGGCGCTGTTTTTGGCGGCTTTCCCCTTAAGACATTAATGGCATTAGTTGGATGGAAAGCTTCGTTACTCTATGTTTCTATTGCTGGAATTTTAATTGCTTTTCTTATTGTGATGTTCGTAAGAAATTCTTCGAATTTTATAGAAGATAAACCAGAGAAATTTGAATTTAAGGCAGCTTGGAAAGTTATGCTTGATAATAAAATTCTTCAAATAGCCATATTTGGGGCATTGTTGTCAGGCCCGCTTTATTCATTTGCGGGTTCATTCAGTACAACATTCTTTACGCAAGCCTATGGGTGGAGCAGTGAAGATGCTTCTTATTCAACCAGTATTATATATGGTGGGATGGTTTTTGGTGGGCCCCTTATTGCCCTTATTGTAGAGCGCTATAAATCATATTCAAAATTGATTGCCTTAAGTGGGGTTGTTATGGCCTTATCATCTTTGGTAATTATGTTTACAAGGTTAGGCTTTATAGAGGTTGTCACTTCCATGATTCTTATTGGGTTTTTCAGCGCTTATCAAGTTTTGGTTTTTGGTATGGTGACTGAACGCTCACCCTCTTGGTTAGGTGGCACAATGATTGGGATTGTTAATATGATTAACATGATCAGTGGTATTATTTATCCTATTCTTTTCGGGAATTTGTTGGAATTTTTCTGGGATGGTAAGACAATAGAAGGCGTTCCTTTTTATGGCGAATATGCTTTTAATATGAGTATGATGAGCTTGTTTGCTGGATTAATCATAGGGGCGGCCGGGTTCTATTTCATTAAGTATGACCGTAAAGTAAATGCTTAATTCAAGTATAAAGCTTAAACTAAAAAATAAGGGCGTTGGTTAAAAGCCACGCCCACTTTTCTTTATAAATTCAACTTCTTCCTTTGTTGATTCACGTCCAAGATCTTTATTTCGGTGCGGAAAACGACCAAACTTATCAATAATTTCTTTATGTTTTTTGGCAAAATCTAGGCAGCTATCAAAATATTTTTTAACCTCTGATGGGGCATCTTTCGATAAATCTGTATAAAGTTCAAAGGATTTTTTTTGTATGGATTTATCTTCAGCATGCATAAACGGAAGATAAAGAAACAATCTTTGTAATAGGGGTAGGTTTTTATCATAGCCTAAGGAAATAATATTTTTTGCAATTCTAAGGGCGCGCCGATCCCCAGTATAGGAAGCCGCAGAACCCCTGTGGACATTTCTTGTGAATTGATCATAGACAATAATTAAGGCAAGACTTCCATCAATCGTTTCTGTCCAGCTATCTAATTTCCCATTTAACGCATCTTCAATAGTGCTGAAAAACTTTGATTTAATTTCTGAATCAAATTCATTGTTTGATTCAAACCACCGTTTCATTGCCGCATCCAGTTTATTTGAATCGGCCTCTTGAAACCAAAACTTAAGAATATCTTGTTTCGAAGTTACCATTGCCCTGCTTTGTTTTATAATTTATTTATTTGATTTTAAACGATTTTTACTTTGTTTTCAATCGTGTGTTTTTTATTATAATTAAGAACAAAAAAGCAAAGGCCATCAAGTAATAGGCTGGGGAATTAAATAGCGAAAATTCTTTGACTAACATGGTTAAGATAATGGGGGTTATGCCGGCCATAAGGCCAAGACCTAAGCTATAGCTTACGGCGATGCCCGTATAACGGTCTTGCACAGGGAATAAACGTTGCGAGAAAAGGGGTTGCACCCCAATGATTGCACCAACCATAAGTCCCAATGCAATATTCCCCACGGCATTGCCCAACAGTGTCTTTGATTGGATCAAAAGAAAGACAGGATAGATCAAGACCAGAATAAAGATTGTGGCTGTCAAAAGAATATTTTTTATTTTATATTTGTCGGCCAAATGTCCAACATAAGGGCAGGCAACCATACAAGCAGCAATTCCCAAAAAGTTATAAATCATGGCATTTGAATGACAAATTCCCAGGCATTCTGTTGCATAAATAATCATAAATGTAACAAGTGTATACGTTAATGCCCCGTCAAAAGAGGCAATTGTAAACACAAGTAGGCAGGACCTTAAGTGTTTTGTTAAGGCACTTTTTAAAGGACTGTTGGCAATTTTTTCTTGATCTTCAGCTTTAATAAATTCAGGGCTTTCATCAATTTGACGTCGAATATAAAGGCCAAAAAAACTGGCAAGACCACCAATGAAAAATGGAACGCGCCAAATCCATTCGGGAAATATGTCTTGACTAAAAAACAGGGCAATGGCTGTTGCAATCAAAGACCCTAACAAGCAAGATCCAACAATTAAACCCCCGACAAATCCAGGTCGATTTTTACCAACGTGTTCTAAGGCAAATATGGTGGCACCGTTGAATTCTCCTCCAGAACAAAGGCCTTGGGAAAGTCGGCAGAATAAAAGTAACAAGGGCGCAAAAAAGCCCAACTTTTCATAGCCAGGAAGGACGGAAATAATAAGGGAAGGGAGGCCCATAAATAAAATGGATAAACTTAAAGCCAGCCGGCGACCGAATTTATCCCCGATATAGCCAAAAACAACGGCACCCAAGGGACGAACAAAGAAACCAAAGGCAAAGGCACTTAAGCTTGCAATCAAGGAATATGTTGGGTTTTCAGATGGAAAAAATAAAGGGGCCAGAATGCTTACATAAAACCCATATAAAGTTAAGTTATAGAATTCAAGAGCATTCCCAAAGATGCTGGCAAGTATAATTTTTGTGCTTTTCATAATAATCTCTTAAAAAATAATGTAGCATAAAAAGTGGGTGTTGTAGAGATATAATAGAAGTTAATGCCCTAATTTTTCGTCCAGCCAGGCTTTAATCTCTCTCGTCCAGCCAGGCCATTTGGATGGCCTCCAGAACTTTTTCATTTGATTTTTTGGGGTCATCATCAAAGTCAGGCAGGTCACACACCCATTTCCACAAGTCAGTAAAGCGCGTTGCAAGAATATCTTTATCTGGATATTTTTCCTCTAACGCAATGGCAATATCATAGATATCTGTCCACCTCATGATGGGTTATTCAACCATCATGTTGCGGGTTGCGGCAGGCAATTTTACAGTTAAGCCTTCCATTTCTTCTGTGATAATAATTTGGCACCCAAGTCTGGATGTTGGGGTTAATCCAAAGGCCAAATCCAGCATGTCTTCTTCATCTTCTGATGCTTCTTCTAAGGTATCAAACCATTCCTCATCAACAATTACGTGACAGGTTGAACAGGCCAAAGACCCTTCGCAGGCCCCTTCAAGTTCAATTTTATTATCATGGGCGATTTCCAAAATTGATAGGCCAACAGGCGCGTCAATGGGATGTTCATTATTATTTTGATCGATAAATTTAATTTTAACAGTTTTCTTTGTCATATCATTCTCTATTAATTATGGGCAAAAATATCACCAACTTCGTGGCGAAGCAAGTCTAATTCTGCAACAGTTGGTAGGAAATTAAATAATTGTTGGGCAATTTCTTGGCGATTTTCCCTTTTTAAAAGAAGGTCCATCTCCTTTTTTATTTTGTGTAGGTACAAAACGTCATTGGCGGCATAAATTCCTTGCGATTCTGTTAGGGTTTCAGTCCCCCAGTCTGATGTTTGTTCTTGTTTTGATAAATCAACTTTCGCATATAAGGAACATAATTCACGCAGGCTGTGTTTGTTGGTATAAGTACGAATAAGTTTTGAGGCAATTTTTGTGCAATAAACAGGCCGACAAGTAATGCCAAGATGTTGTTTGATCATCGCAATGTCAAAACGCCCAAAATGGAATATCTTAAGGACCTTTTCATTGGACAGTAGTTTGCAAAGATTGGGCGCGTGCAATGGTTTCACATTATCAAATTTGACAAGATGCCCAACCCCATCACCCGTTGATAATTGAACAACACATAAGCGGTCACGAAAGGGGTTTAACCCCATTGTTTCTGAATCAATTGCAATCGATTCAGGGGTGCCGAAATTGTCTGGTAAATCATTTTTATAAGTAATTATTTTCATGCGGTTAAAATATCACAAGATTTTAAAAGGATCCACATTTTTATAGGCTGTTGTTTTATTAAAATGGTCGGAACGGCAGGATTTGAACCTGCGACCCCTACACCCCCAGTGTAGTACGCTACCAGACTGCGCTACGCTCCGATACTGGCTATTGGCTGAAATATATAATGTTTTTGACAAATGATCAAGTTTCTTAAAAAAGTAAGTCATTTTTTTATCCTATTAAAAATAGAACAAAATATGTTCATGCGAAATATTTATAAGTTTCTAATGAAAATTTTTGGCATAGTTATACAGAGAGATACCGAGAGAGAACCACCGCGGGGTAAGTTTTAGTCCAGCTTATTCCGCAGCTTTAAACTTTTCCCAGACTTTTTTCATTAAGGTTGGTATGGCAAATTCAACGTATTCATTGGGGTGGGCATAAAAACCGCTTGGGTGTTTTTTTGTTTCGCCGGTGACGATTGTAAGAAACAGGTGAAAATGCGTGAATGTGTGTTTTATTTTATTTTGGGTGATGACTAAATTTTTTCCAGTTGATGATTTTAAATCTTTTACGCAGGGTTCTGTTGTCGACCACTTTGATGTTGGAAAGCCAATCATACCACCCAGTAATCCTTTTGCGGGTCTTTTTTCCAATAAAACCTTATTTTCATTATTAAATAGCAAAAATACATAAGCGTGTTTTGTGGGCTTTTCTTTTTTTTCTGGTTTAACAGGGTACTTATTTACAGTATTTTTTGAATGGGCCTGACAGTAAGGTTGAATAGGGCAGGTAACACAAATTGGATTATTGGGCGTGCAAACAGAAGACCCCAAATCCATCAAGGACTGAACAAAATCCCCCGGGCGTTTTTTTGGAACCAGTGTATTCATATAGGCTGTTAATTTATTTTTTACCTGTTTGGGTGGGGTGTCTAATGTATAAAGTCTTGAAAGAATACGTTCAATATTTCCATCGACAACGGGCGCAGGAATATCATAAGCAATGGCAGAAATCGCAGCGGCAGTATAAGGGCCAATACCAGGTAATTTAATAAGTTCTTTTTCTTCTTTAGGGATTTCACCCCCATAATCTGATGCAATAACTTGGGCGCATTTATGTAAATTTCGGGCCCGTGAATAATATCCCAGTCCTTGCCACGCATGCAAGACGTCGTCTAATGATGCTGTTGCAAGATGTTTAATCGATGGCCACTTTTGAATAAAACGATTAAAATAATCAATAACGGTCGGAACAGTGGTCTGTTGTAACATAATTTCACTGATCCAAACATGATAGGGGGTTGGCTTTTCCCCTGGGTTTGCCCGCCAAGGAAGCCTCCTGTGATGTTGATCATACCATTTTAATAAATCCGCCGAAATTGACATGGATAAAACTGCTTTCATTATTGTTATTGAACTATATACATAAAATTTTATAACAACAACAAGCCCATTTTATTAGTCGATATATCCACCAAGTCTTAGAAGATCCATAGGCTGTGTCAGATGAAGGTCTATCTCGTTTATATCTACCATGTTCACGGTAATTTTTCGCCCTAGAGTCTTGCCCTGCTTCAATATATTGTACTCTAAATCCATCTTTACTAAGTATTACAACATATTCTAATTGTTGAAATAGAGTTTTAATTTCCTCTATTTTGGCAGAGCCTTTAGTTACCTTATCTATAAGATCTTTTGTTTTAGTAGATATTTCCACCTTGGCAGTTGGCGTGGATTGCCTAAGTAATTCAGTATATTAAGACTGCGAACTTGGCAAGGTGTTGTCTGTCCCAGGTGTTCCGGGCGACTCTTCCGCTGTGGCGGCTTTTATTGTTTCTTGACTTCTCCCCGCCGGCACTGTTGCTTCTGTATCTTGACTTGCTGGATTTAATTCTTCAGTTTCAGGTTTGACAGCGTTACTGCGTGCCAAGGGCATAGCTTCCGCCACAAATTTTTTGCCTGGCCAGCGACCATCATCGCCATCATCTCCTGCCCCAGCTGCTGCAGCGAAAACATTTCCGGCAAAAGATATTGTTATTAATGTCATTAATATTTTTTTCATTATTTATCCCACTTTTTAATAAATCAAGACCTATATACTTAACAAATTACGCCATTAAAAGCCATGAATAAATTTGAACTTGGCGCGGCATTCCCTTGCCTACCTTTGTTTTTCATGCTAGCCTTATCATAATAAATTTATAGAGGAGGATAAAAATGATTTCTAAAAAAGCCCTTTTAATTGCTGTGGGTTTCTCTTTTGTTACAAGTTCTTCATTTGCTTATGAAGTAAGCTTGGAATCATTAAGGAGAAGCAATGAAGCAAAGGTACAAAAATTTGAAGCATTGAAAAAGGAAGATACAGCCATATTTGCAAAAGAGGAAGCAAAATCTAAAGAAGCCCAAGATGTGCTTATGAAAAATATTGAAAAAACCCAAAAAGATTTAGCATCACAAAACAGAGAATCTGAATGGTACAAAGGAAGAATTGATGCCACGCTAAAAAATATGGAAATGGCAAAAAAATCCAGACAACGAACACTGAATACATCCCAAAAAAATCTTGAAAAGAAAATTGTGCGGCATAATGAACTTTTAGGAAATATTCGAAATAACCTAGGTAATTTACGTGCATCAAACCCTACAGCTTAATTTTATGGAGGCTTTAAAATGAAAATTAAACAGTATTTATTAATCACAGCAGCTTTATTAACAGTTTCTTCCTATAGCTATTCTACTGATAGTTATGGCTTAAGAGATATCAGCAGCCTTGATGAAGAAGACGATTCTGATAGGATTGCGGAGGAACTACAAAGAAAAATTGAGCAATTAAAAAAAGATAAATCTGCAAGAATTGCTGCGACAAAAAAAGAAATCCTGAAGGCACGAGAAGTTAACCAAAAAAATATTGAGGCTAATGAAAAAAAAGAAACGGCTTTAGCGCAAGAACTTGAAGACTTTAAGAAAAGAGCAGCTGATAAAAATGTCAACAAAGAACAGTTGAAAAAAGAGTTTACCACATTAATGGCGAAACTTAAAAAAACAGCCAATGCAAGTGGGCATATTGTTGGTAATTATAAAGACTTAGGTAATTTTTGGGATCAACGAACAAAAGAATTATTAACGGCTTACAATAAAGCAACTGAAAGATATGTTAGTGAAGTTGATGGTCTTTTGAAAGTCGACAACCACAATACACAACGTGACTTTTTAAATAAAAAGAAAAGCATGAAGAAAAGCCGGAAAAATAAATAAGTTATAGACTTACGATATTACAACACCCCCAGGTCTGGGGGTGTTTGTATTTTTCATTGCAAAAAATTAGGTTGTTGGTAATTTTGAGAATGCCGCTGTTACCTTTTCTTGACCTTCTTTTGTAAGCTTAGCCCTCAATTCATCATCTAACAGATTAATTGTTGCCTTTTGTATTTTATTAAGTTCATCACTTTTACCTAAATTACTAATTTCTTCAATAATTTCGGCAATTCCTGGAGATAAAGAAATAGGTCCACTCTCTTCTACATCATAACTATCTAACTTAATAAATTCTTCTTTCAGCTGTTTATTTCTTTTTTTTCTAGCTGCATTTTCTTCTTCAATAGCTTTTCTAGCAGCAACAACTAGCACCTCATATTCTTCCTCCTCTTTTTCAATCCAACTATCTAAATCCACCAAACCATCAGCAGTGCGTGCAACGGGTGATTTTCGTCCATCTGCCGCATCCTCAGTTGGCGTCTCGGCACTTGCGGCCAGTGAATTTTCACACAAGAATAGGCTTGATAGTATTAATATTAGATATTTCATAATGTCCTCCTTTATATTAGACACTAAAACACTAACAATCTTTAGGGAAAATTCAAATTGAAGACTTCAGAATTTCCCATTAAAAGCATCTTATAAAGTTTATTTAAAGGGTTTGTTACAACACATTCGTCTTTTGCACACTTTCTTAGTGCTTGGGAATATGTTTATACCAAGCCCCCTGCCTACAATTACAAAAGGAAAATATTTTAAGTAAGAAATAAGGGAGGGGCAAGGGGTTGTGTAAGGATACTTCTTATTCTGCCGTCGTCCCGGACTTGATCCGGGATCCAGTCATAAGCTAAAAGGCAGGCGGGTTGTATCTGGTGAACACCGCTCTGGACCCCGCATCAAGTGCGGGGCGACGAGGTTGGAGTGGTCAAGTAGCATATGGATTCTGAATCCTGGATCGGGGTCCAGGACAGGCTAAATTCAGAATTGTAAGTTGTGGGTATGATATAAGTATAGGTAAGGGAGAGGAGACCGCCCCGGACGTGAATGGGACACGTAGATTGGTCGATTATATAAGATTTAATGATCAAGTAACAACAGTTCAGCCACACGAAGCAGATGGGCACGAATCACTGGGGATGATCGTGACAGCAGAAAATACTCAAGCAGAGGAGGACTGGGAAAACTAGACCAGTATGATAGGATAAGTTTTTGGTAAAAAAAATCAGAAAGGACCCTATAAAATGGTTAACAAGAAACGGCAGTACTAAAGCGGGCTGGATTGTTTAGACCAGAAAGCAGCGAGTTATAGGACTAAGTCTGGTAAATTGTTAATAGGTTTTTCATCCGCTTTTACTATCATGTTTTTGGATGATAGTTGACTATAAATCTGATGTGGGGTCTGTAATTAAAAGTTTCATGGGGCTTTTTGTTGTTATAAAAATCAATCCAGTCAGCCGTACCTTTTTGCAGATCTTTAAGTCAACCTCAGTCAAGTACAGGTATTCATATTTATAAGACCGCTAAAAGCGTTCAATCAACATTGTCCCGCCAACGTCCTTTGCCGTCCATAGAGATCTGAATGCCCTTCTCCTATCATACTGGTCTAGTTTTCCCAGTCTTCCTCTCTGGGCTGGCGTCCTTAGGTCTTTTAGCCTTTGGATCTGTATCTACTGCTTCATCATCATCACTTATAATAATAATTTCTTCATCAGGCTCTCTTGGACGTTTAATGCGGGTATCTGTCCTTACAAACGCAGATTTAGTGCTGGAAGCTCCTAATTCAGGCCTGGAAATTAAGGCTCCGCCTCTTTCTGCTGCTGCAGGAGTAAATATAGTAGCACTATGACCGGCCAATTCTGCACTAATTCTCGTCAGTTGAATACCTGTTAGAGTTGGGTTTGTCGAAGTCCTAGCCCGCCTGGTATCTATTACAGATACTGCACTTCCTTCCAAAACAATACTTTGCCTTCTGGTAGCGGTTCCTCCCACCCATTCATCTTTGTCCTCTGTATCGCTTTCATCTCCCTCGTCTGTTTTACAATAGGATTCAACTAGGTGTTTGTGAAGCAAGGTACTATCACGTAAATAGCCCCCTCTAGAAGATCCGCACAACGCTAAGAAGCTTTCTATGCGTGACTCAGGATGTCCAAGCCCTCCATATCCTGCAAAAATATGAAGGCGGGATTCAGATAAAAACAAATGTTCCCAGGGATGT
>CAJXSI010000024.1 GCA_913061155.1 uncultured Alphaproteobacteria bacterium | reverse complement strand
GAAGCTTACGATAGTGTAAGCGAGGAACGAAATAACAATGGGACGGGCCTAAATCAGTCAGATGACCCCTTGCCTGGGCTTTCGGAAAGGTACTGTAGTTTATCTTTAACGTCTGCCCATTTATCAGCGTCGGTTGGTATTTCTGTTTTTTCGGATACTTGGGGCCACATGGCGGCCAGGCGGCGATTTAATTCCACCCATTTTTCTGTGCCTTCCACGGTGTCGGGAATAATGGCATCTGTTGGACATGCCGGTTCACACACGCCGCAATCAATACATTCTTCGGGATTAATGGCCACTGTATTTTCCCCTTCGTAGAAACAATCTACGGGGCATACTTCGACACAGTCCATATATTTACAATTGATGCAGGCATCGGTTACAACGTAAGTCATTTTGGTCTCTTAAAAAATTAGTGTTAATTATAATAAACTTAAGTTAACAGTGTCACAAGGCATCGGCGGCGATACCTATAAATATAGGTTAAGCGCGCAATAACACAGTGCCAATGTTAAGTATTTATGCTATGACTTTACTTATATAGTATGATTTATATATTGTGTAGGAAAAATTAAGGAATCAAATGATTATCGCAATTGATGGCCCCTCTGGGGTTGGCAAAGGAACTTTGGCAAAAAGTTTAGCAACACATTATAATCTGGCCTTGCTTGATACGGGTTTACTTTACCGGGCCGTGGGTTTTATTTGCTTAACGAATGGTTTGGACCCTGCCAACGAAGATCAAGCCTTTGATGCCGCGCAAAAAGATATATTGGAATTTCTGAAGGATTCACGCTTAAGAACAGAAGACGTTGGCCAGGCAGCCTCTAAAGCCTCTGTCCATGCCAAAGTTCGGGCACATTTATTGGATTTTCAACGGGATTTTGCCAAACATCCCCCCAAAGGATATGACGGAGCCATCCTGGATGGTCGCGATATTGGCACCCATGTTTTACCTGATGCTGATATTAAATTTTATTTGGTGGCAACGCCTGATGTTCGGGCCGAAAGACGGTTCCAAGAATTAAAAGGGAAAGACGTGGCAACAACGTATTTACAGGTTCTAGAGGATATCAAAGAACGGGATCATCGGGACCGTACCCGTGATGTGAATCCTTTGCGTCCAGCCGAAAATGCCATTATTCTTGATACAACAGAGTATAGTATTGAAGAAGTTATTAAAAAATCTATTCTTGCTATTGAAAAACAGCGATAGATTGTCTATTATCTACGCTAGCTTAACATTCTTACCGTTAACCTGGGGAAAATAAGAAGGTTTTGTTATATTTTACGATACAAAACTTACTACTTAAGTTTTGAAGAAAGAGCATACAATATGTCAAATAAAGAAAACTTTGCAGAATTATTAGAAGAATCATTAGGTTCTATTGATAAATTCGAAGGATCCTTAGTAAAAGGAACCATCCTAGACATCGACCGCAACATGGTTATTGTCGATGTGGGATTAAAATCAGAGGGCCGCATTCCACATGAAGAGTTCGGAAAAGAACTTGAAAACATCAAGGCCGGCGACATTATCAGCGTTTATGTTGATAAATTTGAAAACAAAGAAGGGGAAGCCGTTCTTAGTTATGAAAAAGCCCGCCGCGAAGCTGCTTGGGAAGAATTAGAAGTTTCCTATAAAAAAACTGAACGCGTTGAAGGGGTTATCCTTGGCCGTGTTAAAGGTGGGTTCACAGTTGATCTTTCCGGTGCCATTGCTTTCTTGCCTGGAAGTCAAATTGACGTGCGCCCGATTAAAGATATCGCATCCTTAGTTGGTGTTGAACAACCTTTCCAAATTTTGAAAATGGATCGTCCACGCGGAAACATCGTTGTATCCCGTCGTGCAATTCTTGAAGAATCCCGCGCCGAAGCCCGCAGTGAAATCATGTCAACCATTTCTGAAGGCCAAACTTTGAATGGTGTTGTGAAAAATATCACAGATTACGGCGCTTTCATTGACCTTGGTGGCATTGATGGATTATTGCATGTAACAGATATTTCCTGGCAACGTATCAACCATCCCTCTGATGTGTTGAAAGTTGGGCAAACTGTTGATGTAAAAGTCATTAAATTCAATGATGAAAGTCAACGTATTTCCTTAGGCATGAAACAACTTCAAGATGACCCTTGGTCTGCAGTTCCTGATCGTTACCAAACAGGACAAACCATCGAAGGTGCCGTTACAAATGTAACTGACTATGGTGTATTCGTTGAATTGGAACCAGGCATTGAAGGATTAATTCACGTATCAGAACTAAGTTGGATGAAGAAAAACCTTCACCCAAACAAAATTGTTTCTGTTAGTGAAAAAATCGAAGTTAAAGTTCTTGATGTTGATATGGATAAACGCCGCATCAGCTTAAGCCTACGTCAAACAACTGAAAACCCTTGGGATGTTCTTAACGATAAATTCAAAGTTGGCGACATTGTTGAAGGCGAAGTCAAAAGCATCACAGAATTTGGTGTCTTCGTCAGCATGTTGGATAACGTTGATGGCATGGTTCACATTTCAGACCTTTCTTGGGAAAAAAGTGGCGACGAAGCCTTGAAATCAATCAGCAAGGGCGATGTTGTTAAAGCAAAAATCCTTGAAATTGATTCTGAAAATGAACGTATTGCCCTTGGTATCAAACAACTAAGTAATGATCCATTCGATGGCGCCATTGGTGACTTGAAACCAGGCAGCATCGCAACATGTGTAATTACCCAAGTTTTGGACAATGGAATCGAAGTTTCTATCAATGATGACTTGAAAGGATTTATCCGCAAGCCAGAATTGTCCAGAGATCGTTCTGAACAACGTCCTGATCGTTTTGCCGCTGGTGAAAAAGTTGATGCACAAGTACTTTCAATTGATCGTAAAACACGCAAAATTATGTTGTCAATTAAAGCAGGTGAGCTTTCTGAAGAACGCGCAGCCATGAAAGAATTTGGATCTTCTGACAGTGGGGCAAGCCTTGGCGACATCCTTGGTGCATCCCTTGACTTAGCAAAAGTTAAGCAAGCTGCAGCAAAAAAAGCAGAAGCGGAAGCTGAAGCAGAACCTAAGAAGAAAACTGCTGCAAAGAAAAAAGCAGCCGATAAAAAAGAAGACGCATAGACGTAAACTTCTTAAAAGTCTTTGACGATGAACGCCGGGCCCAAAAATATATTGGGCCCGGTTTTTTGTTGAAAAAATTATAGGATCTTAAATCCACTTCAAACATCTTTATTAGGCCTGTTGCGTAGCCTTGCTTTCAGGTATCAGCCCCAACAATATTCCCGTCAACAATTGTGTAAGTATGATCAATGCCTATCGCTTCCAGAAAATCTTCGTCATGAGAAACAATGATCATAGCCCCAGGGTATTCTTTTAAAACTTGGATGACATGCTGTTTTGTTTCCAAATCAAGATTGTTGGTAACTTCATCTAAAATTAGAAGTCTTGGTGTTTTGGCAGCAATCATACTTAAACAAAGGCGTGCCTTTTCGCCGCCAGAAAGATTCGATGCGATCTGCCGTATTTCGTCATTTTTTCTGAATAAAAAATCATTCAGGTGATGGCGAATCTCTATCCCCGTCCAATCGGGCCTTAATTCTTTGATATGATCAACAACCGAAAGTTTTGGCTGAAGGGTGGAATAATGCTGATCCAAATAACCAATGTAATCACAACAAGGCAAGTGCCAAGTACCTGTAATAAATATTTCAGATTGCCCTAAAATTGCTTTTAATAATGTTGATTTACCAGAGGCATTTTTGCCGCAAAGGCTAACTCTCTCTGATCCATTCAAAGATAGGTTAATATTTTTTAAAATAAATCTATCTATCTGGTATCCAATATCTGCATCGATTATCGATAATAAATTTTTAGAAACGACAGTTCCTGCTGTTAGGGAAAATTTAGGGAGAATAATTTCAGGAAGCCTTAAATCTAAGAATCGATCGGTTAATTGCCGTTTCTTTTTATCAATAGTTGATTTTTTCTTGGCAGATGTTTTTTGTGCTTTAAGCGCTTTGGATTTACTTACAATAGAGGGCCACTTTTTCTGATCGATGCTTTTTTGCCCTTTAGTTTTACTTTTGGCAGCACGTTTCTGTTCTTTCATCAAAGCATTATGAATATCTTTTTTATCATGCCTCAAAGATGCTAAATCTTTTTCTATTGATGCCCGCTTTTGCTGAATTTCACGCATGTAATCATCATAACACCCCGCAAACTGATAAATTTTATTATTATCAATATGCCATAAGATATCGACGCAATTACGCAATAATTCTGTATCATGGCTAACAATAATCAAGGTACCCTGATATTTCTTAAGCATTTGCATCAATTTTTTGCGGTTATTTTTGTCTAAATGATTGGTAGGTTCGTCCAGTAACAGCAAATCTGGAAACTGTGATAATGCCTCAGATAGCCTTTTATTTAATCGCTGGCCGCCACTTAAATCATTAAAATCACTGATTGTTTGTTCTACATAACCAATACAAATATCACTAGGCATACTTATTTCACCGCCCGATGGGGGCAGTTTTCCGTGTAAAATATTCAGCAGACTTGATTTGCCGCTCCCATTTCTGCCAATAATGGCAATGCGACTAAAGGGGTGAATCAGGGCTGAGAAATCTTCGAAACAGATTTTATCTGAAAAAGAAAGGCTAATGTCTTTAAGGGAAATGGGGCTGTGCATAATATATCTCTAAAACTTTTAAAGGCTTAAATTCTGATGCAAATAAGATTTGTATCATCGGATTACCCATAAAACTGGGCAGATTTAAGAGATATTGTTCATTGCTATGCGAATCCTTAAATTAGGTTAGTTAAAACTATTGTTATTATTATCTATATTTTATGAGAAATGTCAAATTTTGCAAACCTTCGATTTACTCTGGGGTATTTTATAAGCCAATAAAAAACCGGGTGAAAAAACCCGGTCTTAAATTTTTTTGCATACTTAATTATCTTAATTGCGCATATCAAGTCTTAGTTGTTGCAAAATAATGCCTGCCATAGGAACCCCTTTAACAGCAGCACGTTCAATATAAGTCATTCCAAGCGGGATATTCACACCGTGTGCTGTTTGCCCTTGTAAATGCATAATACCTAACATAAGAAAGGATAGGCCCCATTCTTTTTCTGCTGCCCGGGAAAAGTATTCAAAAGCTTTTGCATGATCTACTGCTCCACCTTCACCCCTGTAATAACGAGATCCAAGATCATGTTCCATTTCTGGCAGACCTGTTTCATCTGCTGCAATTTTAAGATGATGGCGAACTTTTTCCATTTTCTTATCACCCCCCCAACCATTAAAGTACATGATTGCCAATAGGCCATGTTGGTAAGGTTCTAGTTCATCAATGGCTTCTTCTAAATATTTCCTTGCAAGGTCATAGTTTTTATCACCACCGATCCCTTCGAAATACATAAAGGCCAAATAGGCTAAGGATTTTTTATGCCCAGCATCCACATAAGATTCTAAAAGTAATCGTGCTTTTTCAGGGGATTTCTCTCCTCCTTCCCCTATATTACGCATCATAGCCAACATAAATCTTGTCATTAGATTGGAACTTTTTTCAGCACTTTCTTCCAGTAACCGTCGTGCTTTTGGTAAATCTTTTTCTCCGCCCTCCCCTGCATTGCACATAAGGGCCAAAGCTACTTTAGCTTCATTATGCCCCTTTTCTACGGCCTTTTCAAAGTATTCACGTGCTTTAACATGATCAACTTCTATGTCAGGGCCACCAGTAATATATATTTTTCCCATTGCATATTGGGCTTCGTCAGATCCATGCTCTGCGCTTTCTATCACAAAACGTACAACCTCTGTAGTGTAAGAAGGATTACTTTCATCCACTGTTTCTAACTTTTTATACTTACCAGCAAGTCCGTAAATACTTGACTCCAAATGCGAAACATCCATCCCATTTATAACTGCATACGTTTTCGCCTTTTCTAAAAGTTCATCTGCACGTTTTTCGTCTTTGTCAAAAATAGAGGCAGTTCTATAAAGCACAGAAAGTGACAATAAAGCCCTTGGGTTCGTTTTTTCCTCTAGGATTTTTGCATAATGGTAAAATAAATCCAGGTTTTCTTTGTCACCAGATTCAAGGTAAAGGTTGTGAGCGGCTATTAAAACAATATATTCTGCACTCTCGTCGCCTTTTTCAGCTGCATCCTTGGCATGAGCTATTGACTTATTAAAGTCTTTTTTGCCCTCAGCACCTTCAAGATACATAGCTGCTACCTTAATTTGAGCATCAGGATCTCCGTTGTCTGCTTGAGATTCAATAAATTCAAGAGAGCCCCGAACAAGGCTTGATGCAGAACAACTACTCTCATCCCCTTCTCCCACTGGAAAGGCTGCCGCTGAATAAGCGGACGACGAAATTGTTGCCAAAAATAAACTTAATAATAATTTTCTCATGATATCTCATCCTTAAATAAATCCGGGCATGCGATTTTCGCATGCCTTTATTGCTTTTTATTGAAGATTATTTATCAGCTTTGGTTAAAAGAATCAAGAAAATATCTAATTTAAAGGGAAATAATCATGAAGATCTGGAACGTAGTTTTTTGTCATTACTTTATCATGTATAATAACCTCTACAAATCCTTAATCACGTTGGTGACCACACCCCAAATGGCGGTTTCAAAAGATTGGCTGATATCAATATCTTTAAAGGCGGGGTTTTCCGCACACAAGTAATAGGCCGTCCCTTTTTTGCGCAGGCGTTTTACAGTGAATTCACCGTCCACACAGGCCACAACAACCTTGCCCATCTTTGGCATAAGGGATCGGTCTACCACCAAAATATCGCCTTCATAAATACCGGCATTGATCATGGAACTGCCCGTCACACGCATAGCATAAGTAGAGGCCTTATCATTCTTAATTAGATATTCATTGAAATCTAAAGGTTTTTCTTCGTACGCGTCTTCCCCGGGTGCTGGACTTCCCGCGGCAATTTTACTTTCAATCAAAATGGCCTGTTTTTTAAAAGGGTGTAATGTCCAATTATCATTCACGCTATAGGGCAGTTTATCCAAAATTGTTGCTATTGTTGTCATGAAGCCTCCTAATTATTTTTTAATTTTAAATATTAATTAATGACATTTTATCATTTTATTTCATGACATCAACAGAACAAAGAATGCAATTTTGGAAATAAAATAATTGACATGGGTGAGAATATTTTCGACGGGCTTAAAAATATCTTAGGGGATTACAAAACCCAACATAGTGATGAAAATTGGGCATAAAAATCAATAGACAAAGTAATATAGTATTGGTGACTTGAAAAATCCGGTGAAATAGGTCATATATTTGGTATTATGACACAATTAGATTGGAAAAGTTTAGGGTTCCCAAAGCCCCCCAAAGAAACACGGGTTGTTGTTGCCATGTCTGGTGGCGTTGATAGTTCCGTGACAGCGTCTCTGTTGGCCGAGGCTGGCTTTGATGTGGTGGGCATTACCTTGCAACTGTATGACCAAGGCGCTGTGTTGGAAAAGAAAGGCGCTTGCTGTGCGGGCCAAGATATTTATGATGCCGCGCAAGTTGCCCAAAAAATGGGCTTTCCCCATTATGTTTTAGATTATGAATCTGTTTTTAAACAAGGCGTGATTGATGATTTTGCTGACAGTTATATGCGCGGTGAAACGCCGGTGCCGTGTATCCGTTGCAACCAAAATGTGAAATTCAAAGATTTATTAAATACCGCCAAAGAATTAAATGCCGATGCTTTGGCAACGGGGCATTATATCCAGCGTAAAAATGGCGATGGCAAAGCCGAACTGCATACCGGCATTGACCTCAATAAAGACCAAAGTTATTTCTTGTTTGCCACCACCCAGGATCAAGTGGAGTACTTGCGCTTTCCATTGGGGGGGCTATCCAAAGAAGAAACCCGCCAACATGCCGAACGTTTTGGTCTGGAAGTGGCGAACAAACCTGATAGCCAAGATATCTGTTTTGTCCCCGATGGGAATTATGCCCGTATTGTTGAAAAACTGCGCCCCGGTGCTTTGGAATCTGGGGATATTGTGCATGTAAATGGGACTGTGCTGGGTCGCCATGACGGGATTATTAATTATACAATTGGTCAGCGCAAAGGTTTAAATATCGGCGGGTCTGATGAACCTTTGTATGTGATTAAAATTGATCCACGCGGGCATAAAGTTATCGTTGGGCCGCGCTCTGCCTTGGGAAAAGACACGTTTTATATTAATGAATTAAATTGGCTGGGGTCAACAGACCTTGCCAAAGATGGGTATAAATGTCACATCAAAATCAGATCTGGCCAAAATCCTATGCCTGCAACTGTGTATGCAGCAGCAGATAACAAAGCCAAAGTTGTTTTGGATATGCCTGAATACGGTATTTCTGCTGGTCAAGCCTGTGTTTTTTATGATGGTTCCCGCGTCCTAGGCGGCGGTTGGATCTTACGGGATTAACCGGGATTACCTTCCCCCTTTACTTTTACCCTTTTTATTCCTATTTGTAAGAAAATTCTGGCACTCTACGACATAGAGTGCTAAATTATAAAAAGTGGGCGTTATTCTCTGTCCGTCATCCTGTGACTTGATCACAGGATCCAGGATTGACTTCCTCAGAGACGGGCCGACTGCCTTTATGGTGTTTATGGATCCTGTGATCAAGTCACAGGATGACATAGTAAAGAGGCAGGGGATGACAAACCATAAAAAGTCGTAGTAAACTATGAAAATAAGAGGGTAAAATGAACGCAGAAAAATTAACAGATCGTGTAAAGGGCTTTGTTCAAGCAGCACAGACGGCTGCGCAAAACCGAAATCATCAACGATTGACCCCTGCCCATCTTTTAAAAGTTATCTTGGATGATAACGAAGGCCTGGGCAATTCTTTGATCCAATCCGCTGGTGGCACCCCTGCCCTGGGCCAAAAAAGTTTGGAAAATTACTTAAATAGTTTACCAAAAGTTGAAGGGTCCGGTTCAGATCAAGTTTATACAACACCTGAATTTGGACGTATCTTAGAGGCTGCAGAAAAAGCCGCCACCAAAGCCGGCGATTCTTTTGTCACTGTTGAATATGTTTTGCTGGCCTTTGCGATGGCAATGACTGACCCTGCAGGGAAAGCCTTGAAAGACGCTGGCATTACCTCTGCAAATTTGGCTTCTGCCATTCAAGAAATGCGCAAAGGGCGTCAGGCCCACTCTGCCAGTGCCGAAGATAATTTTGATGCCTTGAAAAAATACGCCAAAGATTTAACTGCTGTTGCCCGCGAAGGAAAACTGGATCCCGTGATTGGGCGTGATGAAGAAATTCGTCGGGCGATCCAAGTATTATCCCGCCGCACCAAAAATAACCCTGTTTTAATTGGGGAACCCGGTGTTGGTAAAACCGCCATTGCCGAAGGGTTGGCCTTGCGTATTGTCAATAAAGATGTGCCTGAAAGTCTGCGTGACCGAAAATTAATGTCACTGGATATGGGGGCCTTAATTGCCGGTGCAAAATACCGCGGTGAATTCGAAGAACGGTTAAAAGCCGTCTTACAAGAAGTCAGCAGTGACGGCAATGTCATTTTATTTATCGACGAATTACACACATTAATTGGGGCCGGAAAAACAGACGGTGCCATGGATGCATCGAACATGTTAAAGCCTGCTTTGGCGCGCGGCGAATTGCATTGCGTTGGGGCCACAACCCTGGATGAATACCGCCAATATATTGAAAAAGATGCGGCTTTGGCCCGGCGTTTTCAACCCGTCTTTATTGATGAACCATCGGTTGAAGAAACGGTTTCGATCCTGCGTGGATTAAAAGAAAAATACGAACTGCATCACGGCATTCGCATAACAGATGGGGCTCTGGTCAGTGCGGCCACCCTATCCAATCGGTATATTTCAGATCGGTTTTTACCAGATAAAGCCATCGATTTAATGGACGAAGCCGCCAGCCGTTTACGCATGGAAGTGGATTCAAAACCTGAGGCCTTGGATGAATTAGATCGCCGTATTCTGCAACTTAAAATTGAACGCGAGGCGTTAAAAAAAGAAAAAGACCAAGGGTCAAAAGACCGTCTGGAAAAACTGGAAACAGAATTAAATGGCCTGGAATCCAAAGCCGGCGATATGGCATCGAAATGGTTGGGTGAAAAGCAAAAACTGGCCAATTCCCGCGATATAAAAGAAAAACTGGACAAAGCCCGTGGTGATTTTGAAATTGCCCAACGGGATGGGAACTTTACCAAAGCTGGTGAATTAAAATATGGCGTTATTCCTGAATTGGAAGAAAAACTGCAGCAAGCCGCCCATCATTCTGAATCCCATATGATGAATGAAGAGGTCACAGACAAAGATGTTGCCAGTGTGGTTTCCAGGTGGACAGGCATTCCAGTTGATAAAATGCTGGAAGGTGAACGTGAAAAATTGTTGCGGATGGAAGATGAATTACATAAGCGTGTGATCAGCCAAGACCAAGCCGTCGTGGCTGTCAGCAATGCTGTGCGCCGTTCACGTGCTGGATTACAGGACCCTAACAAACCTATGGGATCGTTCTTATTTTTGGGACCAACTGGGGTTGGAAAAACCGAATTGGCCAAAGCCTTGGCAGAGTTTTTATTCAATGATGATACGGCGGTTTTACGTATTGATATGTCTGAATATATGGAAAAACATGCTGTTTCCCGTTTAATTGGGGCGCCTCCGGGCTATGTTGGTTACGAAGAAGGGGGCGTGTTGACCGAGGCTGTTCACCGACGTCCCTATCAAGTTGTCTTGTTTGATGAAATTGAAAAAGCGCATCCGGATGTCTTCAACATTTTGCTACAAGTTCTGGATGATGGGCGTCTGACAGATAGCCGTGGAAAAACTGTCAACTTTAATAACACACTAATTATTTTGACATCCAACTTGGGCAGTGATGTGTTGGCGAATTTGAAAGAAGGCGAATCCCCTGAGTCTGTGCGCAACGATGTAATGACGCATGTACAGGCAGCCTTTCGCCCAGAATTTTTGAATCGTCTGGATGAAACGCTGTTGTTTGGGCGTTTGGAACGGAAACATATGACGTCTATCGTGGATATTCAATTACGTCGCCTGCAAAAGATTTTGACAGATCGTAAAATTGAAATCACCCTGGATGATAAGGCCAAAGAATTGCTGGCCAACCGTGGGTATGACCCTGTTTACGGGGCGCGTCCTTTGAAACGATCCATTCAGACACATTTGCAGAACCCCCTTGCCTCCCTGCTTTTGGAGGGCCAACTTAAGGATGGGGATAAAATTAAGATCTCTGTCAGTGGGGACAGGCTGGTTGTAACCGATCCCAAAAAGATTGATCTGGAATAAGATACCGTGACTTCAGTGCGTCATTCTGGACCCCGTGTCAAGCACGGGGCGACGATTTTAATGGCCCCTATAATTGTCATTATCCGCCTTCAAAATCACCTATGAAGAGGAAGCTTCGGTATCTGACGTCTTTTCAGGTAATTCCATAAAATCATGAATTTGATAATTCAAATCAATGGCTGCTTTTAATAAAAAGGTTAAGGATGTTTGAATGGGGGGATTTATGTCAGGGGTCTGATTTGCAAGTTCCTGGGACTCGCTTAACAAAGTTATTATATCTGAAACTTTTTTCTTAAGCTGACAACTGTTTTGTTTTTTAAGTAGCATTTTATGCACTCTCCTGTTTCCTAAATTATTATATATGCACAGAAAATTATTGACTACTCTCTATAAAGGGGAAGAAGAAAGATGCCCTGCACACACAACATCTTTCTTCAACACAATACTTTTCAACATGGAGGCCTTTTCCTTAGGGATAAAGAAAAAACTTTTAAAAAGCCCTTTTATGGTCAGCTTGGTTTGATACCGCTTATTTCTCATCTCTATAACAAACAAACGAGCCTTCCATCTTTACCCGCAACTTTGAATTGCGGAACTTTATGTAGTCTAAAAAATTAAAATATAACTTTTTTGCCTTTTTTTATTGATCATTAAAGATCTTATTTTCTATATATATTTACTTATTTTACTTAAGTCAACGTTTTATTTAATTATTTTGATTAATAATTTATTAAGCATTGTAATTTATGAATTTTTCTTTATAATTTAATTGAAAGGTTTCCCATGAAAAACGAAAAATTTATTGAATTATCATCTTTGGATGCGCGTCTTATTATTAAACTGATTGAAATTCAGAAATCGGCAGAGACTGCCGTTTATATGGGGTGGAATACGGCCCAAGTTTCCAACCGCCTTTCAAAGATTGAAAAGAAATTGGGCAAAGTCCTTTTTAAAAGAAACCGCCGGCTTGGGAAATATATCCCCACGAAAGAAGCCCTGAAAATTACACAATATTTGGAAAGCATTATCCAAGCTTCGGAATTGGCCAGCGGCGATATTCACACCAATGACAATCATGTGAAAATCGCAAGTTCCCATACCATGTTGGAATTTTATCTGGGGCCTTATGTACGCGATTTACTGGATAAAAATCCCGATTTACGGATGGACTTCCATCAAAAAGATGATTTAATTATTGAAAGCCCTGATTTTAATGAAATTTTTATGACCTGGGAAATCAATAGTCGCCTATCATCCATTAAGTATTTCCCCTATCACACCTTTGAACAAAAATTATGGGCCAGCCCAGATTACATTGACAAGCATGGCTCCCCTGAAACTATCGAAGATTTATATGATCACCGGCTTTTATTAAGAAAGCATACAGATGAGCCCAAAATTTTATTTGGATCCAAATATATCAAACATTACTTAAAATCAACAAGAGATCCTAATATCTCCAGCGTTACAAGCGCAAGGTTTATTGATACACTTTGCATGAGTGGATGTGGAATTATGGCCGCTTCAGAGGAAAGCGCCCGATTGGCTGGATATAGAATAGAAAATATTATGCCTTCTTTTGATGGAGACACTTTGGATATTTATATTGGTGTTCACAAAGAATTTCTTGAATCTGATGTAGCGAAAAAAACCATTAATTGGATTTTTGAATGTCGCAATCGATCGTTCAGAGGCATCGGGGTCAAACCAGCCTTTGATTTCACCCCCCTTAAATGACTATGGGCATAGTGCGCCACTAATTACACTGAAAAGAACTGCAGCATAAACGTATTTCACCGATATATTATAAAGTTTTGCCATAGTTAATCTCCATTCTTATTAAAATTCATCATACCCCTTGTATAGTAAATTCAAAGGTTAAATGCAATTTAAATTCGCTTTATATTGAAAATTTGTCATTTTATTATTCTCTTCATTCCAGTGTAAAACTGTAGAAGGAGCAGGCAAGATGGTCCTTAATTCTGCTAACTAAAGTTCAGACCCAGGCTTTGATAATGTTCTGGCTTTTCTTGCCATTTTTCATCCACTTTGACATGCAGATATAAATGCACTTTGCGGTCCAGAATTTTTTCCAATTCTTTTCTGGCACGTTCGCCAATTTGTTTAACTTTTTGGCCTTGATTGCCCAGGACAATCCCCTTGTGGGCTTGGCGGGTTACATAAATAATTTGGACAATTTTCGCATCCCCATTATCATAATCTTCCCACAGTTCTGTTTGCACAGAACTTAAATAAGGTAATTCTTCGTGTACTTGATGAAAAACTTGTTCACGGGTAATTTCTGCTGCCAGTAATCGTTCTGAAATATTGGCCAATTGATCTTCGGGATACAACCATTCCCCTTGCGGGATGGCCGATTTAATATGCACAACCAAATCATCAACATATTTATCTTTCAAAGCAGAGACCATAAAGGCTTTTTTCACAAGCCCTGTTGCATTTAGTTGACTTAAAAGGGGCAACAAATCTTCTTTTTTCACTTTATCAATTTTGTTTAAAACAAGGATAAAGGGCTTTTCCGCCTTTTGAAGTTTGCTTAAAATATGAATGGCATCCGTTTTTTCAATCGACCTTGATGCATCTACGATAAAAATTATTTCGTTTGCTTCGAAGGCGGCTTCCCAGGCGGCGGCTACCATTGCCCGTTCAAAACGGGTGGTGGCTTTGAAAATTCCAGGGGTGTCCAACAAAACAATTTGTTCTGCCCCTTCTGTGAAAATCCCAGCAATGCGGCAACGGGTTGTTTGAACTTTGTGACAAACGATGGAAACTTTTGTCCCCATAATCTGATTTAATAAAGTTGATTTTCCAGCGTTAGGGGCGCCAATTAAGGCGACAACACCAAATTTATGTGTCATTTTTATTCCTTTTTCAACTGGTCTAAGATTTTTCGGGCGGCTTCTTTTTCTGCCGTACGTTTTGAATTTCCTTTTCCTGTCGCGACATAGCCATCAACGGAAACTTTCATTTCAAAATTCAAACTATGATGGGGGCCGTAACTTTCGACCATTTCATATTTTGGAATGGGGTACCCGTGACCTTGGGCCCACTCTTGCAATTCTGATTTGGCGTCGATCAAGCTTTTGGTTTCTGATTTTTCAATTAGGTCTTGCCAGTTTTCTTCAATAAATTGACACGCTTTGTCAAAACCATTTTCCAGATAAATCGCCCCCAGCAAAGCCTCGCATGCATTGGCCAAAGCAGATTTATTAGATCGGCCGCCATTCGACACCTCATTACTTGACATAATCAAGACAGGGCCCAAATCCAGGTTTTTTGCAACTCTGTAAAGGGAATCTTTGCGCACAAGAAAGGATAATTTCTTGGCCATCACCCCCTCGGTATCAGATGGATAATTCTTGTAAAGCAAACTACTGACCGCCAAGGCCAAAACACGGTCGCCCAGAAATTCCAGGCGTTCGTAGTTTTCAACACTATGCTTGTTAGCACTTGGATGCGTTAGCGCCAATTCAAGTAATTGTGGCGTGTCAAACAAAGACCGTATGGGATGGTGGTTAAGCATGCTTATTATTTCTATCCATGCGTTTAACCTTATAATCAATGCCAGAGAAAATACGATCAAACCTGATTATTTCAGGCCATTTGTGAATTTTAACAAGGTCCCAAACAGAATTTTCAATAGAAAAGAAAATAAACTTTGCAGGGCCTAATAAATGATCAAATGGCACAAAGCCCAAACCAACGCGGCTGTCACGTGAATTATTTCGGTTATCCCCCATCATAAAGAAATTATCTTTGGGAACGATGAATTCTTTTGTATTATCCGCATTTTGCAGTCCATCCACCCCTTCACGCAAAATTAAATGTCGCTTACCATTTGGTAAAGTTTCAATAAATTGCGGCGTTTTCTTTGTACGACCAGATGGCATTCTTTCAACGTAATCTTCAATACGTTCTTGGGGGGCTGCTTCGCCATTAATATATAAAATCCCTTTTTTAACCTGGATGCGGTCGCCTGGCAGACCCACCAACCGTTTAATATAATTTGTATCTTCATCACCCGGGACTTTCATCACAACCACTTCCCCCCGTTCTGGCATATCGGCCATAAAGCGACCTTTGATAAAGTCAGGGTATATGAAAGGAAAAGAATATTTACTATATCCATAAGCCGCCTTTGAAATATACAAATAATCCCCAACCAACATGGTTGGAAACATGGATCCTGACGGAATGGTATAGGGTTCAAACGTAAAGGTCCGAATAAATCCGGCAATCACCAAGGCAAAGGTTAGGCTGGCAAAAAATTCCTTTATCGGATGTTTTTTTTCTTTTTTCTTTTCTTTCTTTTTAAAGAACATAGGTTCTTACCTTTCTATAATAGAGTTTGTTATCAAGAAAATTGATTTATACCTTCAATTTTTTCTCTCGTCATTTCGGTTCTTCCTCACTTCGTCATCCCGCATCAAGTGCGGGGCGACGATCCTGGAATATATCCGTATCATCTGATTCTGTTTTCGCCTTAGCCTGCTTTTCATGGCAAATTATGGTCCACGCGAAATAATAACAAAAGCCACGGCCATAGGATACTCATCACTTAAGCTTAAATCAATCTTTACTTTGTGGTGTGGCTTAATTTCAAGCAAGGTTTTGACTGTTTCTGATTGTTGTATATAAGGACATCCCAGCGCATCATTCAAAACATAGATTTCTTTCATTTTCACGCCTTCGCGCACCCCTGTCCCCAAAGCCTTTGCAAAGGCCTCTTTCGCTGCAAATCTTTTTGCCAGTGACCCGGCTTTGTCTTCAAGGGATGAAAATTTATTGGCAGTTTCCAATTCTTTTGCATGAAAGTATTTTTCTTGAAATTTATCGGCTGTTGGCCCTTTCAAGATGGATTCAATCCGCTGAATACTTATAATATCTGTCCCAATCCCAATAATCATCTAGTGTCTTTCCACAGAATGAACAATTGAACTGGTCCGCAAAAGCGCGATTACATCAAATAATTTATCTTTATCCGTTACGTCAACATCTATTAATAAATCAAAATAATCATTAAGGCGTCGCAACACCCGAATGTTTGTAATATTGGCGCCACTTTTTCCAATGATCGTTGCAATACTTCCAAGGCTACCGCTTTTATTTTCCAACATCACAAAAACCCGGCCCTTGAACTGAGTATTTCCAGTATCGCCCCAAGAAACATCAAACCAGCGATGGGGTTCTTCTTCATATTTATGAAGGGTTTCACAATCAGAATTATGAATGGTCACCCCCTTGCCCGTCGTAATGATACCTATGATCTTGTCCCCTGGCAAAGGGTGACAACAACCCGCATAGTGAATGGCCATACCTGGGACCAGCCCCTTAATCTCGACCGATTTTTTTGAAGATACCTTGGATTTTGAAATTTTAATATCATCTTCCATTGGCCCTTCATCAAAGAACTTATGCTTTAATTCCCGAATGGTGATTTTTCCCTCACCAATAAAAGAAAGGAATTCAGATTCATTATGAATGCCATGGGTTTTGTAAATAGATTCTTTATGTTCTTCAAGCACCTTACGTTGATCTGCCGTTAATTCTGATGCATAGATCGACCGTCCCAGACGGGTAAACTGATCCCGTTGTTGTGATCGAATAAATCGCCTTATGTTTGCTTGGGCTTTCCCTGTTACAACAAACTGTTCCCATGTGGGCGAAGGCTGTTGATTTTTACTGGTAATAATTTCCAGTTGATCCCCACTTTTGATTTCTGTCCGTAAAGGCATCAAACGACCGTTAATTTTTGCCCCTTTACAACTGTTTCCAACATCAGAATGCACAGCATAGGCAAAATCTATGGGCGTTGCGCCCTGTGGTAAGTTGATCACATCCCCCTTTGGGGTAAAACAAAATACTTGGTCTTGGAACATTTCAAGTTTTGTATGCTCTAAGAACTCTTCAGCCCCTGCGGCTTGATCCATGATTTCAAGCAAGCTACGTAACCAACGGAATCGTTTTCCATCGTTTGATGTCATTTCTTGTTTGTACTGCCAGTGTGCCGCCACCCCGCGATCTGCAATTTCTTGCATCGAAGTGGTCCGAATTTGTATTTCCAGTCGAATTCCTTTTGGTCCAATAACTGTGGTGTGTAAGGATTGATAGTGATTGGGCTTTGGTGTTGAAATATAATCTTTGAATTTTTGGGGCAGAACTAAGTAAGAACTGTGAATCAACCCCAACGCCTGGTAACAATCCGCAACAGAGGTCGTAACGATTCTAAAGCCAAACAGGTCAGATAACTGTTCAAAATTCACATTTTTACGCTGCATCTTACGCCATATGGAATAAGGCTTTTTCTCGCGCCCAAAAACTTCGCAATCAATGCTACCTTCTGACAGCGTTCCCTTCAGACCCTCTATCACCCTTTGAACAATATCTTGGCCTTTTTCATGAAAGTCTGCCACGCGCAGCATAATACTTTGATAGGCCTCGGGGTTTAATTCAGCAAAGGATAAATCTTGCAGTTGTTCTTGTACGGTAAACATCCCAATACGCTCCGCCAGCGGCGCATATATTTCAATTGTTTCTAGGGAAATCCGTTTACGACTGTCAGCTGACGGTAAATAATGAAGGGTCCGCATATTATGCAGACGGTCAATCAACTTGATCAGCAAGACACGAATGTCCTGTGCCATTGCCAGAACTAATTTACGAAAGTTTTCGGCTTGTTTATTATCATTGGATTGCAATTCAATACGGGATAATTTGGTTACACCATTTACCAAATAAGCAATTTCTTCCCCGAATTCATTTTGAATATCTTCCAGGGTTGCACTTGTATCTTCGACTGTGTCGTGCAAAAGCCCTGTTGCAATAGAGGGAATATCAAGTTTTAAGTCCGCCAGCATATTGGCAACAGCCACAGGATGGGAAATATAAGGATCCCCCGATGCCCGTTTTTGATCAATATGATGCTGGTCTGCAAATTCATAAGCGCGTTGCAGGATTGATGTATCCGCCGCTGGCGCATACTTCTTTACTTTGATTATCAGACCTGTAACATCTCGTTTCATAATTTCATAGTATAAATAAAAAAAGAGCCGTTGTAGAGCTTTTTAATACTCTGTGCTGACTCTTTTTATTAAAAATTTTAGGGGCTGTACCAGATAAGGAAGTTTAAATAGGTATTATCCCTTGAAGAGCGGCCACTTAACCCCCTTGTTCCGTCGCCCCATGCTCTTGACACGGGGTCCAGAAACAGTCTATCTGACAGTAACCTTGTATCTGGTTAGTATTAGACTGGACAATCCCGGATCAAGCCCGGAAAGACAAACCGACTAAGGACACCCTTCTGCCTTGTCACCGCAGATACAATATTACTCAACAGTGCCTTCAGGTGCTTCGTCTGTAACTGTCAAACCGTCTTCTGCAATTTCTTCAGAAGTAGTAGGTGTTTCTTCTTCAGACATTTGAAGCCAAGATGTTTCTTCCAACATATCTTGGATATCATCGTCTTCATCGTCTTCATCACTGATTTTTTGGTACGAACGAACCACTGATTCTTTTAACCGTTCTGGGTCAACTTGACCTTGGGCAATCTCGCGCAAAGCAACGACTGGGTCTTTATCGTTATCTCGCTCGATGCTTAACGGTGCCCCTTTAATGATTTCTTTTACACGTTGAACAGATAAATTAACCAATTCAAACCTGTTAGATATTTTCTTCATGCAGTCTTCAACTGTAACGCGTGCCATAATTATTCCTTTTTTTCTTACGTACCATGTATACATTATTTACTTAATATTCTTCAAGCATAAAACGTACAAATTGATTTTTAAGTCACATTCATTATATAATGCATATAATGAATGAAATTGATTTATCAAACCATATATATATAACTTCACAAAATTCCCTAGAAGAATATTGTCAAAAAGTTAAACAAAGTTCTTATATCTGCCTGGATACAGAGTTTATCCGGGAAAACACCTATTACCCAATTTTATGTTTAATCCAGTGTCTTGATGAAAAAGGTAATCTGGCAATTATTGATCCCTTACCAGAAAATCTGGACCTTGATCCGTTTAAAGATATTTTATTTGATTTAAATATTACCAAAGTTTTCCACGCCTGCCGCCAAGATATAGAAATTTTTTATAATATATTTGGCAAAGTTCCCACCCCCCTTTTTGATACCCAAGTATCTGCAATGGTTTGTGGCTATGGGGATTGTGCCGGGTACGAAACCCTTGTTCGAACAATGTTAAAAAGACGCCTGGATAAATCATCCCGCTTTTCGGACTGGAGTCAGCGCCCCCTAAATAAAAAACAAATTAAATATGCCCTGGCAGATGTGATCCATTTAAAAGATATTTATGAAAAACTTTTGAAAGATGCCAAAAAAAGATGTTCCTGGATTAAAGAAGAAATGGATCTTTTGACGAATGACTTAACGTATAAGGTTGATATTGATTCTGCCTGGCAACGTATTAAAGTGCGCCAGCCAGCACCTGACCAATTTATGTATGTGCTACAAAAGATTGCCAAATGGCGCGAAGAACAAGCCATCAATGAAAATATTCCGCGCCAGTTTATTATTCGGGACGATGTTATTGCCAAACTTGCCACTGTGGATTTAAACCAAATTGATTATGTGAACCACATTAATGTAAGTCATAGGGTTAAAACTGCCTTCATTCCTTTTGCAAAACAAATAATTAAGGAAAGTTACGAACCCAAGATTAAGGTTATTCGCCCAAAAACCCCGAAACAATTAAAATTTTCAAAAGACTGTCTTGAGATGATGAAACTGCTTCTTAAGATCAAGGCCACCAAACATAGGGTGGCTGAACGTTTAATTGCCAGTTCAGACACACTTAAAAAACTGTGCGCGGGAAAGAAAGATATTTCTGTCCTTCAGGGTTGGCGGAAAGAAGTATTTGGGGATGATGCCGTTAGAATGTTAAATAATCAAGTTGGCCTACAGCTAAATCGACGTAAAATCGAAGTTGTTGACATAGAAAAATAACCCTTATTCCCCCTACCCCCCAACACGCAACGTCATAATTTTATCCTTATAGAATCGTTTCAAGATGCGTTTTCAGCGTACAATAGCCTTACTATTTACAACAATTATTTTATTTTTTTCGTTCATTGAAATGCAAATAAAAAGCCCCATCTTAAATACAGAGATGAGTAACTTTTATTAACTATCAATACGAGATGAGAAAATGCCCCCTATTCAAAAATTACTTTGGGTGGTTTTATTACTTTTGAATTCGACAGTACTTTATGCTGCCGAAGAAAGTGATCAACGCCCTGTACGTGCGAAAAAAAGAATTCGAAACTTTGATGAAGAAAGCTCATCTTCAGCCAGCCTAATAGAGATCACAAACATTGAAGAAGGCGCTGAAAGGGCGAAAAAGTATAAAGGATCGGACTTAGATCATGCGGATATACCTGCGGCTGCAGCCACGCATTCTGCAGCTTCGTTAACCTTAGAAGACTTAAATGATTTAATTTCCACCTGCCTAGATCTTGATGATTTTACTTCGGCACGCCATTACCTTGCATTGGCTGCAGAAAAAGGGGATATCCATGCCGCACATGACTTAGGCAAAATACTTTGTTCTGAAAAAGGGGGGCCTATAGATTATTTAGCGGCAATTGATTGTTTTAGAATTGCTGCAGACGAAGGTCATCTAAAAGCCCAATATTACTTAGCCAAAATTTTACATAGCAAAGAAGGTGGGCGAGATATTGCCCGTGCCTGTCATTATTTTGAATTGGCTGCCCAGCAAGGACATACAGAATCTGCCTATTGCTTAGCCAAACTTTTATATACGGAAGAAGAGGGGCAAGACATTCCCCGTGCCTGCCATTATTTTGAATTGGCGGCCAAGAAAGGGCATACAGATGCCACATATTCCTTAGCCAAACTTTTATATACGGAAGAAGGCGGGCAAGACATTCCCCGTGCCTGTTATTATTTTGAATTGGCGGCCCAGCAAGGACATATAAAAGCCCATTATTATCTGGGTGTTATTCTTCTGTATAACTTAGGAAATCCCCAGAATGCCTCTAAGGCACGTGATTATTTATATTTTGCGGCAAAGAAAGGCAATAGCCTGGCCCAATATGAATTCGCCGTTATGTTGCGCGACGGTTTAGGGGGACCTATAGATTTATCGAGGGCACGCGATTATTTTGTTCTTGCTGCAATCCAAAGCCATCCCTATGCACAGGAAGCCATTTCTTCTTTGCCGCCTATAAGTGGTGCAGGGTAATAACGGGCATACCTTATATCAGGCTTAAAAGTATACAAACATAATAAAGGCACCCTTTTTAAATCTATAGGATGCCTTTATTTCTTTTGAATAGGGTTTTTAGCGCATTAATCTGTGGACAATAGCCGCCAACAAACCACCTATCATTGGCATAACAAAGAAAAACCAAAGTTGTTGCAATGCTGGACCACCATCAACCAAAGCAACCCCAAAACTACGGGCTGGGTTAATGGAGGCATTTGTTATAGGAAGGGCCACAAAATGAGCCACCATCAAAGCGGCCCCCGCTGCCAATCCTGTGAAGCTTGAGTGTTTAGCATCTGAAGATGTCATAAGGATGGTAAGAACCAATAAAAATGTGGCAACAATTTCAACAATTGCCCCAGATGTCATATTAAACCCTGACGGCGAAAAATTTCCATAGCCGTTTGTTGCAAAGGTCGTTATAAATTCACATCCAAACATACCTTGTAGAACTAAGAACAACAAACCTGCCGCCGCAAAGGCCCCAACAAGTTGGACAACAACATAACTTAAGAATTCTTTCATATCCATGCGGCCAGATAATAACATCCCAAAGCTGACTGCCGGGTTAACATGGCACCCTGAAATGGGGCCTAAAGCATAAATCAAAGCCATCAAGGTAACCCCAAAGGCCAAAGCCACACCGAAAAAACCAACGAATTTCATCGTAAATAAGGCCGTTCCACACCCAACGAAAATCAATAAGAAAGTCCCCAAGAACTCTGATAAAAGTTTTTTATTTAAATTTGACATCTTTGCCTCTCTGTTAATTATGATTTAATATAAAGAAATTTTATATAATAAATACACCCCCTGCAAGAAAAAACCAAATACGCAGAAACTAAATGAACAGAAACCAAATGCACAGAAACTAAATACGCAGGAAACCCCGCCAAAGGGCAGGGCTTAAAGTTGATTTAAATCATCTTGGGTTAGACAACTGAAACGTATTGACGTCCCTGAGTCTTTTTCACAAAGTTCACCCGACCGTCTTTAAGGGCGAATAATGTGTGATCTTTACCAATTCCAACATTTTGACCTGGATGGTATTTTGTTCCACGTTGACGAATAATGATATTGCCTGGAATAACTTCTTGGCCACCATATTTCTTGACCCCTAAGCGCTTGCTTTCTGAATCGCGTCCGTTTCTAGAACTACCACCAGCTTTCTTATGTGCCATTTCTTACCTTCCTTACTTCTTATCTGCTGCCGTTGTCTTTTTTTCAGCAGGTTTCTTTGCTTCAGTTTTAGGGGTTTCCGCTTTCGGAGCCACCTTCTTATCTTCTGTTTTCTTTGGTGCTGGCGTTGATCCCGCACCTGCAACAGACTTACCACCAACAAGAATATCTGTGATTTTCAATACTGTTTGATGTTGGCGATGACCTTTTTTACGACGATAGTTTTGACGACGTTTTTTCTTAAAGACGATAACTTTTTTCGTACGTGTGTGATCTTCAACCGTTGCTATCACTTCTGCTTTTTCAACAAACGGTTGCCCAATCGTTGTTTTGCTGTCATCCCCAAGCATCAAAATTTGGTCAAGAATAATTTCTTTTCCAACTTCTGTGTCAAGTTTTTCAACAGATACAACGTCGTTTTTTTGTACTTTTATTTGTTTTCCGCCTGTGCGAACAATTGCAAACATTTTTAAACTCTCAAAAAAAAATTTTAATTTACTTATATATCTGTCTCTTATACACATCTGACGCTGCCGACGAG
>CAJXSI010000023.1 GCA_913061155.1 uncultured Alphaproteobacteria bacterium | reverse complement strand
CTTATGCCTTGCGACAGACCTAACTTAGCCAGATGTATTTAAGATGACTGATTTAAGACCGTCCCATTGTTATTTCGTTCTGCCACTTTTTATATCGGCACCCACATGTTTGATACTACTCTTCTCGTCGCCCTGGTGCTTGACACCAGGGCCCAGGGCGGTGATCATCAGATACAACCCGCCTGCCTTTTAGATTATGACTGGATCTGGAATCCAATTAATTCAAGGAAAATTACATTTCGATTGGCCATTCAGAATCGATTTTGATACAATGCATAAAATACTTTCAGGAGACATTTACACATGCAACGCGCACGTATTATTGCGACAGGGTCTTATTTGCCCAAAAAAATCATGACCAATGATGATTTGACAAAATTTATGGAAACCACCCACGAATGGATTTATTCCCGTACAGGTATTAACCAACGTCATGTTGTGGCAGAAAATGAAAATACTTCGGACTTGGCAACAAAGGCTTGCAAAGATGCCTTGGCTACGGCTGGGCTATCGGCATCAGATATTGATTTTGTTATCTGTGCGACAACGACACCGGACCAAGTTTTTCCCTCTACTGCATCCATTGTTCAGGGCAATTTAAAAATGAAAGGCTTTGCCTTTGATATACAAGCCGTCTGCAGTGGGTTCGTTTTTGCCCTTAATGTTGCAAAGAATTTTATTGAAACGGGCCAAGCCAAACGTGGATTGCTTGTGGGGGCTGAAGCCATGACAAATCTTTTGGATTGGGATGATCGATCCACAGCCGTATTATTTGGTGATGGGGCAGGGGCCGTGGTTCTTGAGGCCGCGCCAGGTAAGGGAACCATGGATGATCAAGGGGTTTTGGATTGTCTTATAAAGGCCGATGGATCTTGTCATGATGTTTTATATATGACTGGGGGGCCTGGATCCACAGGGGATATGGGTAAGATTTCCATGAATGGACAGGAACTTTTCCGCCATGCTGTTGAAAAATTGGGCAACGTGATTATCGAATTGTTTGATAAGTCAGGTGTGAAAAAAGAACAAATTGATTGGTTTGTTCCCCACCAGGCCAATGCCCGTATTATAAAACCAGCCGCCAAGAAACTGGGATTGGAGGATAAAACCGTTCTGACGGTGGACCAGCATGCCAATACATCGGCGGCGTCCATTCCATTGGCTTTGGACGTGGCTGTCAAAGATGGCCGCATCAAAAAAGGCGATCTTGTGTTGATCGATGCCTTGGGTGCCGGGTTGCATTGGGGCGCGGCGCTGATTCGTTGGTAGGTATGTAAATGCTAGAGAAACAATATTGCCCGGTTGATTCAGCAACGAAGTAAAGCAGAAATAATATTATTTCCTGGGACCCTTCTTCAAAACCCATTGATTTTTGGGAAAGATAGGTTTAAAGTTAATCAACAAATAAAAAAAAACAGTAAGATTCTTTGGGGGTAATATGACGGGAAAAACCGTTACGCGTGCAGAAATTGCGGAAAGCTTGCGCAAAAAATGTGGTCTAAAACGGGAAGATGCTTTCGAAGCAATTGATGTTATCCTTCACGATATGGTTTCCCTTTTTAAAAAAGATGAAGAAGTCAAAGTTCCTTTGTTCGGTGTTTTTTACACACGCCAAAAATCAGAACGTATTGGACGTAATCCCAAAACAATGGAAGAGGCTGTGATTAAACCCCGTCGTGTGGTTGGATTGCGGATATCCCGTCTTTTGAAAACCCGCGTTAATGATGCGTGTGCAAAGAAAAATTAGTTTTTTCGCAATGAAACATTGCAAAAAAATCCATACTCGCTCTAATTACCGCTCGAATGATGATAGATAGTTTTGATCAAGATAAGGTTGTCAGAGAGATTCTTAGGGCATCAACTCCAGTAAGTGAATAGCAGATAGACGTAGTATTTTTATTACGTAGTGTTTCAAAAAAAGCGCGGTATAATCCGCGCTTTTTCATTGGTTAAGCAGATGTTTATTTAATTTTCTTGTAAACATTGGCCGCCAACATTGCTTGGAAAATCGCCGCCAAAGTTTCAACGTAAGGGGATTTAATAAAGATAATTAAGCCAATAACGATTCCATAAAATAAGGCAGCCAGGAAAAATGTTTTGCACCAAATAGCCTCTGTTTCTTTCCAAGATTCTTTTATCCCAAGGGTCCCCCTTTTAATAATTAAAGGAAAGACCAATAATAAACGGCTTGAAAGAAATAAAGTCAAAAGAACAGACAGAATTGGCAGACCAACAACGACAGCAATGCCAGAATCTGCAGAAAACTTTTCAGCCATATATTCTGGTAATCTGTTTAATAAAACAAGAACACCATATGAAATAACAGTATAGATTAAGAAATGTGTTTCAATCTTGCTCCAGCGAAAGCCAAATAAAGGGGTGGTCTTGATGGTTCCGTCCAATGTATATTGTGTGATATGAACCAAAAGAATGCATAAAATAGGGGCGGCAATAAGGGAGGCCCAACCTTTTAAGAAAAGCCCAATCAGAACCAAAGAAGTCAGAATGACCCACAGGTGTTTTGCTAAGTAAACAGTTGACGTAACAAACTGTACAGCTGTGTCTTTCAGCATACTTATTGGGTTAAAAGTTTTCATTCGCATCCTCCTGTTTATTTCAATTATAAGTATAGTTTATAATCGAAATAAGAAAATGTAAATAAACCTATCAGTCAGAAACGAAAAATTGAAAGCCACCGGCAAACTTTTTAACAGATCGCAAAGAGGCTGATGAATCGCCGACCCCTTCTAAAAGGACATGAGTAACATTGCGCCCATCTTCTCCTTTGGCAGCTAAGTATTCCACAATGCCATCGCAAGTCTCTCTGTACTGAAGGCTTCCAATTTTTGCTGTGGCATAAAGCCCATGGGCGGCAGTGGCCAGATTTTCTTCTGGAGAAAGACCTTCCGCATTAATTTTTTTGAAAGCCATAAGGAATTGACCCATGGCAGTTAACAATTCCATTCTTATTTTTTCTCTTTCATATGTTTCTTCGGCAGATAAGGCCCTAAGACATCTTTGTATTCCTGCATCACAACCTTTTCGGGCAAATTGAATCAATAAACTTTCATAGGAAAGCCCTGTCTTTTTCTGTCTGGGTTCGTATGGATTGGTTCTTTCCATGTTCCATATGGGTCTGGTTGTTCTTTTTGGCGCAGATATTTCTATGAGACTTGTTGGAATTTCTTTTTCAGAAGAAGTAATAAAGCCATCTTTTCGAATAGAGGCATAGACAAAGTCTACAGTTCTTTGTAAGTGCCGCAAGGCATGGATACGATCTTCTATTTTATCGGGGCGCATTGTTGAAATAAAGCGATCAACACTGTTTCTTACTGCGCGGGAAAGCTTTGTTCCTCTGTCATCAGGCAATTCCCCTGCTTTGCAAACCCCAGAATTAATAACGAATAATAAGCATAGTCCCACTAAAGTTTTCATAAATACCCCATCTCCATAAAGTGTTATATCAGGTTTTTATGTATAACAGATTTCTGTTGAAAGGTTAATAACTTAATAAGGAATGGTGCTAAGAATATAATTAATATCTAGCCGGTCTGATAAACTCCATTGCTTTGACAGGGGGTTGTAACCCATGCCCTGCATGTGTTTGATGCTGAAATTTTCTTTTGCCAAAAATGTGGCCAGTTCGCCCGGTTTAACAAATTTATGCCAGTCATGGGTGCCTTTTGGAACCCATTTTAAAATATATTCCCCCAACGCAATGGCGCCAATATAAGATAAAGGCGTTCTGTTTAAGGTTGATAAAATCAATAGGCCTTCTTTGTTAACAAGTTCGGTGCAGGCATTCAGATAAGATTGAATATCGGCCACATGTTCGATAACTTCCAAAGATATGACAACGTCAAACTTATTCTTGATTTCTAAATCCGCCGGCGTTCCTATTTCATAGGTGATTTTAAGGTTTTGATCGTTGGCGTGTTTTTGTGCGACTTCGATATTTTTATCCCCGGCATCAATACCGGTAACGATTGCCCCAAGACGGGCCAAAGGTTCTGTTAAAATACCGCCGCCACAGCCTGCATCCAGGATTTTTAACCCTTCTAACGGCGCAGGCATATCCGGGCTCCGATTAAATTTTTCACAAATTTCTTTTTTTATAAACGCCAGCCGGCACGGATTCATTTGGTGAAGGGGCTTGAAAATACCATCTGGTTGCCACCATTGATCAGCATGTCGGTTAAATTGATCTATTTCATATTGGTCGATTGTCTGTTTTTTCATAAGTTTATTTTATCATAAAACCACTTTTTGCCTAGTATCATTCTATCAAGATTTATGACTCTTGACCGCGCCTTACTTTTTTCTTTGAATAATTGAAAAATGTGATAAATTGTGTTTTACCAATTTCATATATTTTAAGAGGATTTATGACGAAAACACTTGAAAATCTCTGGGGAAAGGGAACAGAATTCCTTGGATCAAAATACGCCATTCTTGGTGGCGCCATGACGTGGGTGTCTGATCATAATCTTGTTGCAGCCATTTCCAATGCCGGTGGGTTTGGGGTGATTGCCTGTGGGGCCATGACACCTGATTTATTAACACAAGAAATCCAGAAAACAAAAACGTTAACCCAAAAACCTTTTGGGGTGAATTTAATTACAATGCATCCGGATATGGATGCCTTGGTCCAAGTGTGTATTGATGAAAAAATGTCCCATGTTGTTTTGGCCGGTGGCTTGCCATCATCCAATACAATTAAGACATTAAAAGACCACGGAATCAAAGTTATTTGCTTTGCCCCTGCTTTGGTTCTTGCCAAAAAACTTTTAAAAAATGGGGCGGATGCCTTGGTGATCGAAGGAATGGAAGCCGGCGGACATATCGGCCCTGTTTCAACAACTGTCTTGGCCCAAGAAATTTTACCTGAAGTGGGTGATCAAGTTCCCGTTTTTATTGCCGGCGGGATTGGTCGGGGCGAAGCCATCATTTCCTATCTTGAAATGGGGGCCGCAGGTGTTCAATTAGGGACAAGATTTGTCTGTGCAACAGAATGTCGCGCCCATGAAAAATTCAAGCAAGCCTTTATTCGTGCCCAAGCCAGAGACGCCATTACATCCCCACAGCTTGACCCAAGATTCCCAGTTATTCCCGTTCGTGGGTTGGTTAACAAAGGGGTTATGGCCTTTCTTGAGCACCAACGTAAAGTTGTCGATCGCTTTAATAGTGGGGAAATTAATCAAAAAGAAGGTCAGTTGGAAATTGAACATTTCTGGGCGGGGTCTTTACGCCGCGCAGTTATAGAAGGTGACATTGAAAATGGCTCTGTGATGGCTGGACAAAGCGTTGGGATGGTTAAAAAAGAACAGCCTGTCCAAGAAATTGTCCAAGAATTAATTGACCAAGCGCAAGGGGCTTTGAATAAAAGAAGGTAATAATATATCTAAACTTGCACTTCATCAGAATATTTGGTAAATTTATATTTAAATAACGGGGAAATAAATGACGCCTAAAAATAATAAAAATAAGTCAAAGTCAAAAACTTCAGCGTCTTCATCAGTGGATTCAAATCCAACGGCTAAAAAATCTGGGGCACGCACAGTCGGGCAGATTTTGAAAAAGGCACGTCTGGAAAAAGGTTTTCGGCTTACTCAGATTGTTCAGCAATTAAATATCAGCCAGTCTTATATTCAAGCCATTGAAAATGGTAAGATAAATGAATTGCCAAAAGAACAAACTTATACAATTGGGTTTGTAAAATCGTATGCCCAGGCTGTTGATTTGGATGTTCAGGAAATTGTTGATCAATTTAAGCAAGAATTTTATGGGGAATCAGATCAATATGAACTGGTTGAAAATGAAATAGAGGCAGAAGATGCCGTTGCAGATGAAAATAATGACGCCCCCAATTCCAAAGTTTTATGGGGATCTTTTGGGGTGGCAGTTTTGGCCATTGTAATTGGTTATGCTGTTTCAAAAAGTTCATTATTTTCAGGTGATACAGAGGTTCAAGATGGTTCTGTGACGACACAAGAATCGACTGAAAATTCGATGGTAAAAAAGAAAGCAGTGACAGCATCCCTTGATGCGCCTCTTGCGGTACAGCAACCTTTGCCACAAACTAAAACAACACCTGACCAAGGGGAAGTTTTAAAACAGGATTCAGACGTTGAAAAGAAAGACGTTACTTTTGTTTATAAAAATAAAGAAAATGATAAGGTCGTTGCCACCACAGATCCATCAGATTCAGTTTTGACGATGGTTGATGATAAATCTTCTGCAGAAAATGCTGAAAATTCGGCCCCTGTAAAAGAAGATAAGGGATTTGTTTCTGATCCAAATAAATTACCAATCTTAATTACTGTATCGGAAGATACTTGGATTGAAATTAAAGACCCTGTAAATGAAGATTTATATTTAAGCAAAGTTATTTCCCCTGGGTATATTTACCAAGTTCCAAAGAAAGGGCTGGTTCTTTCCACCGGGAATGCTGGGGCGACAATTATAACAGTGGGCAGCACTTCTTTGCCAAGTATTGGAAAACAAGGCAAGGTGATGCATGATATTTACCTTGGTGCTGTCGAACTTAAAGACAAGTATATTAAGTAATATTTAAATTATTTATAGCGATATTTACAAGGCCTTTTATTATTATAAAAGCTGATTCCAGAAAAGAAAAGCCATAGTATTCACGGGGAATAAATATCGAAGGGATAAAATAATATGAAAATATTTTCAATAGTATTCGTGATAACTACATTAATAAGTTATCGATCATGGGCACATGAAGAGGGGGCTGTTGAAAACATTCATGGAATGCCTGGGGCAAGTGTCGTTAGGGTTGGTAATTCATGGGAAATTGGTTCTGTGTGTGCCCTGGACGTGAATGGGATACGTAGATTGGTCGATTATATAAGGTTTAATGGTCAAGTAACAACAGTTCAGCCACGCGAAGCAGATGGGCACGAATCACTGGGGGTGATCGTGACAGCAGAAAATACTCAAGCAGCCATAGAAATGCAAAATTAATATAAAATACGACCCCTTCCTTATTTCTTACTTAAAATATTTTCCTTTTGTAATTGTAGGCAGGGGGCTTGGTATAAACATATTCCCAAGCACTAAGAAAGTGTGCAAAAGACGAATGTGTTGTAACAAACCCTTTAAATAAACTTCACAAGATGCTTTTAATGGGAAATTCTGAAGCCTTCAATTGTTAACCCCATTCACATGTGAAGGGCGCCATATGAATTTAGCCTGTCCTGGATCGGGGTCCAGGACAGGCTAAATTCAGAATTGTGACAAACGATCCTACCCCGATGATTTTATGCGTATCCTCATCCCACGGCTTGACCGTGGGATCCAGTCATAATCTAAACGGCAGGTTGATTGTCTCCGGTGAGTGCCGCCCTGGGCCCTGGTGTCAAGCACCAGGGTGACGATTTCTATGCAAAGACAGCCCCTCTTCATTGTCATTCCGGACTTGATCCGGAATCCAGTCATAATCTAAAAGGCAGGCGGGTTGTGTCTGGGGAATGCCGCCCTGGGCTGCGCATCAAGTGCGGAGCGATGAAGTTGGAGAGTAAATCACAAGGTGACAATTTTAGATAATTGCAAATCCTTGTGCCGCCATCGAATTATTTTATGTTGGCAATGATCTGATCCGCTTTGGCAAGCATACGCAAGACAGAAAGGTCTGTATTGGGTTCAAGGTTACGAATTTCTTCGGTTGTGAACCATCGGGCCTCAATCGATTCATTGTTGCGGAATATATCTGCCCTGTGTGCCGCCTGCAATAGATAACGCACATCATAATGGTAATGGGGGGCGACACCTTGTTTTTCAGGGATAAGGTGGATATCTACATCCAAAATTTCCCCGCCGATCATAGGCGTTAAATTGTATAGACCAAGTTCTTCTTCGGTTTCTTTTATTGCGGTCCTTAATGTATCTGGATCCCCATCACAATGCCCGCCAGGTTGCACCCATATTTCCAATTTTTTGTGCAATAATAAGGCATGCTTGGTCATGGCATGATTCACAACCCAGGCTGATCCTGTCACGTGGCCTTTATAACATTCACGATCAAAACAGTTTATATTTTCTTTGATGAAAACTTTAAGCCTTTCCACCGTTTGGGATTGGGCCGGGGATGGATTGATTTCTTTGTTATAAAAATCAAGTTTTTCGATTAATGGTTGTCTTTTTGAATCAAGCATTATTTATCATTTTTTAGGGGTTGACCTCTGTTAATTATAATACAAGAATACTTTAGGTTGTTCTTACAGTAAACAATAAATTGACGATTGAGAGGATTCAATGATTCAAAAATTATTTTTAGGCTTGGTGATCTTAGTTGCCGCAGCAATTGTGGGACTGTCTTTGATTAAAATTCCAGCCCCATCAACAGAGATACACCAATCCATAGATGCAGATAAAATTTTCAAACCAACATTGTCTATAAAGTAAACAAGAAATTCCCTATAAAAAAAGCGACCGCCCTTTGAAAGTTTAAAGAGTGGTCGCTTTTTTCCAAGTCTATTCAACTAAAATAAATACTGGTTCAATGACAGCCGTTTATTTTAAGGTCCAGCTTTCAATGCTTCATCTTCAGCCATAATGGCATGACGTTTGTCTTGAATTTTATGAATGGCATAGAAACAAATACTACTGACAATCATAAATGTAATTGTTGGTGTATACATGAATCTGGTTTTTTCAACGATGTATAACATAACGATTGGCAAGATTCCGCCACCAATGGCCATCCCAATACAAAAGTTAAAGGCAACCCCACTGTAACGGTCTTTTGCAGGGAATAATGTTTGAACAAAGGCATGTTGTGGCCCTGCAATACTTGCCACACAAAGCCCCAAAATCAATTCAGCAACGACAGTTGAAAAAGATCCAGGCATTTGGATTAAGTAAAACAAGGGGATGGAAACGATAAAAACAAATAGGCAAGCTTTTTTCATATATTGGGCACCCCCCAATTTATCCAAGACAAGCCCAAGAGCAGGGGCGGCGAACACATAAATAATTAACCCAATATTTGTGAATTGAATGGTGTCATTTTTTGACACATCAAAATACTCACTTAGGTAAATATCTAAGAATTTTAAAAGGGTATAAGATAATAAACCATTCATTGTCCCGATAATCACAGTGGTTAGGGATGATTGCCAGTGGTTTCGAATGGCTGTTATTAAAGGTGATTTTTCAACTTTTTTATTTTTTGAAAGTTTTTCAAATTCAGGGCTTTCAGATGTATAAAGGCGGATATACAACCCAACCAAACTGATAACAGCCCCCATGCCAAAGGCAATACGCCAGCTCCAGTCAGGCATGTCTGGTTGAATTAGGTATTTTCCAACCATATTTGCAGCCAAGGCCCCAATGATACTGGCCCCTGTGATTAATCCCCCAGTCAGGCCAGGATTATTTTTCCCGGCATGTTCCAAGGCAAAAATCGCAGATCCGTTATATTCCCCCCCTGTGCAAAGACCTTGTAACAGGCGACAGAGAATAAGAATTGTTGGTGCGGCCAGTCCCCATGATGCGTATCCGGGTAAAACACCGATAATAAATGTGGGGATGCCCATAAGGGTAACGGATAAAATCAAGGCGATACGACGACCGTACTGGTCCCCGATATACCCAAAAACTGTTGCCCCAAACGGACGCATAATAAAGGCGGCGATAAAGCCCATCCAACCAAAGGCAATGGATAAAAAGTGATCACCATGTGTTGGGAAAAAAGTATCACCAATAATTTCAAGAAAGACGGCATAAAGCATAAAATCATAGAATTCAAGAGCGGTCCCTATGGTGCTTGCCAAAACTGTTTTTGTTCTTCCTATCATGTAAACTCCTTATTGGTTAAGTATACTTTTAATTCCTAATTCGCCGATATTTTTTTCCGCATTTTCAATATTATTAACCTTAATACCACAAAAACGCCTATTTTACAAAATACATATTTTTCTTGCAATTTTAACATGATATCGTATATAAAAAGTTCTGAATGGGCGTATAGCTCAGCGGGAGAGCACTACGTTGACATCGTAGGGGTCACTGGTTCAATCCCAGTTACGCCCACCATTCTGACTTCCAGGGTTGATCCGGGATCCATAAATAAGTTACTGTAATGCTTATACAACATTATGAAAATGGGATTCATGGTTTACCGCTTTATATTGATGCTTTTTTTGTTGCCGCAGGCATTATTGGCGGAACCTTTTGATGCGCACAAGGTACCCCCCCCGGCCTTGGAATCTTTTTACAAAGCCTTTCACACAATTCATCCAAAAGGGCACATTCAAAAAGTTACCTCTTTAAGGGGTGAATCGATTGACCACGTCTTTAAAATTTCAGTTTTGGATGGTCGCCCCCATACTTATTTTGTCCGATTTTTAAATCGCAAGAACAAAGATTTGAATCACGAGAAAATTAAAATTACCCAGGCGATGGCAGGTATTTGGCAAGGTCCAGACGTAATTATATATGCCGATGACTTTAAATCATTTATAACAGATTTTATTCAAGGGCGTCATTTATCCCCCGACGATCTTAAAGATCCTGTTTTATTTAAAAACTTTGTGGATAAACTGAAACAATCACACGAATACCTTAAAACAATAGATCAAGATTTTTTTCTTACTTATTGTATGGGGCAACGAACCTTGTGTCGCTTAAGCGAAATTGAAGACCGTTCAATTATTTTGCCCAATATAGAAAAAGCAAGCAAAATTCTGACAAGGTTAAAAGATAATCAAGAGCCGGCAAGACAAGTGGTTCATAATGATGTTCGGCCTGAAAATATTGTTTTGGATGAAAAAGGCGTGCCGCATTTAATTGATTGGGCAGAGGTTACAATAGGCAATATTTTTGATGATCTTGGCGCTTTTGCAGAGTTTTTTGACCTATCGCCGTTAAGCGAGGAATCTTTGATAAAACAATACTTTAATAAGGACGCGTCATCTGATAATCTGGCCCTGCTGAAAATTCATCGTTGGGCCAATGGTTTGCATCGTGCGGCCTTTAAGTTTAGAAAATATCTGGATGTCACTGGGGATGATAAACCAACGTCATGGAAAGACGCATTGAGTTCAGATAATCAAGATTTAAAGAAGGCAGCCAGCCGTCTTAAATCGTATTTAGAAAAAGTTGATAAGGTGGATTTTAAAAGGTCTCTTGAAAAAGCAGGCTTTTCAATCCATATATAGGACAAGGATAAGGGCACAAGTTTTTTGCGATGATACCTATGAAACATAGCTCAGAAGCGTAATAATGTTGTGTCAGTATTTAAGTATTTTTACTGCAAGTATTATAGAAAGGGTTTGTTATGGCTGAAGGCGTTAGTCAAAGATGCTTAAAAGTTGGGGAAGAAATTCGTCGGGTACTATCAAAAATTATCCAGACGCAGGGGTTCTATGACCCAATTTTGATGGATCTTTCCTTAACAGTATCCGAAGTTCGTGTTGCCCCAGATATTAAAAATGCAACAGTATTCGTTATGCCCCTTGGCGGAATGGGAAGTTCCCCAGAGATATTGGAAGCTTTGAAAAACGAAGCCAGTCGCTTAAGATACGAATTGGGAAAAAATATTTGTACGAAATACACCCCAACGTTATCTTTTCAAATTGATACCTCTTTTGATCAGGTTGATTCTTTAAACAAAGCCTTAAAACAATAGGGGTCGTATGCACGGCTGGATAATTTTAGACAAGCCTGCGGGCATTACATCTTCTAAAACTTTATACAAGTTCAAAAAATTCTTGCCCAGAAAGCACAAGATTGGCCATGGGGGAACGCTGGATCCCTTTGCCACAGGTGTGCTGCCAGTTGCAGTGGGCGAGGCAACAAAGTTGATTTCGTATGCCATGGATGGGGTTAAAACCTATGAATTCACCGTTTTTTGGGGTAAGCAAACAGATACAGGCGATTTGGATGGGGCGTTTACCCATGAATCAGATCATTTGCCAACCAAAGAAGATATTCAAAAAATTCTGCCTGGCTTTGTCGGTGTGATTGACCAAACGCCGCCCGTTTATTCTGCCCTTAAAATTGATGGAAAACGTGCCTGTGATCGTGTCAGGGCAGGGGAAGACGTGGTGATGAAGCCCAGGCAAGTGACCATTCATAATCTTAAACTGATTGAAATTATTGATAAAAATCATGCAAAGTTCGAAGTTACCTGTGGAAAAGGCACCTATGTACGGTCTTTGGCCCAAGATATGGCTTTGAAATTAAAAACTTATGCCTATATAAAAGTCTTAAGGCGAACGAAAGTTGGCCAGTTTTTAATTCAGAATGCAAAATCGTTAGATTATTTACTTGAAAAGGCGACGCATTCTGCGTTAAAAGAGTGTATATATTCTGTTGAACATGTGCTGGACGACATCCCGGCTATTCTGATTACTGAGGAAGAAACAGTGAAACTAAAGCGTGGAATGGGGATCTCCCCCACAGCGCCGTCAGAATTTCAACAAGAAGGGGCAGTGGTTGCCTGTATGCATAATGAAGAATTGATTGCCATGACTTATGTCAAAGATAATCAATTGCTTCCGAAACGCGTATTTAATTTATAGATAAAAGGAGATTACGATGTCGATAACACCAGAAAAAAAAGCAGAACTTATTAAAACTTATGGCGTAAAAGAAGGGGATACAGGTTCCCCTGAAGTACAAGTTGCGATTTTAACAACACGCATCTTGAACTTAAGTGATCATATGAAAGAAAATCATAAAGACTTTCACTCACGCCACGGGTTGATCAAAATGGTTGGCCAACGTCGTCGTTTGCTTGATTACCTTAAAGGCAAATCAGTTGACCGTTACAAAGACTTGATCGGTAAACTTGGATTACGTCGTTAATAACAAAAGAATGCATGGCCGGGGCCTGCCCTGGCCAGACTTATAAAGGAAGTACATGTTTAATATATACAGAGAAGAATTAACTTGGGGTGGAAAAAAACTTGTTTTAGAAACAGGGAAAATTGCCCGCCAAGCAGATGGTGCCGTTATGGTTACTTTCGGTAATACACAAGTTCTTGCCGTTGCAACTGCGGCGAAAAAAGCCAATCCTGACGTGGATTTCTTTCCATTAACAGTTCTATATCAAGAAAAAGCTTATGCTGCAGGACGTATACCAGGTGGCTTTTTAAAACGCGAAGGACGCCCTTCAGAACGTGAAACATTGGCATCAAGGCTTATTGATCGTCCAATTCGCCCTTTGTTCCCAGATGATTTCCGCAATGAAACACAAGTTGTTTGTACAGTCGTCAGTCACGATAGTGATGATGATCCTGAAATTGCGGCCATGATTGGGGCATCTGCTGCTTTGACAATCTCTGGCGTGCCTTTTATGGGGCCTATTGCGGCTTCTCGTGTTGGATATATTGACAATGAATTTGTTTTGAACCCAACGTATGACAGTTTGACTGATTCAGATCTAAACTTGATGGTTGCTGGAACACAAAAAGGCGTTTTGATGGTTGAATCCCAAGCTGTTGGGTTGCCTGAAGACGTAATGTTGGATGCTGTTATGTTCGGACACGAACAAATGCAACCCGTGATCAATGCCATTATTGGGCTTGCTGAGCAATGTGCAAAAGAACCATGGGATCTTGAAGACCGTACAGAAGAATTAAATTCTTACAAAGATAAAATTGCAAAAGCAGCAGAAAAAGATTTGCGTGCTGCCTATGCTTTGACCATTAAACAAGAACGTTCTGAAAAGATTTCCCAAGCAAAAGAAAAAGCATTGGGTGAATTCGACCAAGAAGATGAAAACTTTTCTAAATCAATGTTTGGTCGTGCATTCAAAAAGCTGGAAAGCAGTATTGTTCGTAAAGACCTATTGAAAACAAAGAAAAGAATTGATGGACGGGCGCCTGACCAAGTTCGTCAAATTGAATGTGAAGTTGGTATTTTAGGCCAAACACACGGAAGTGCTTTGTTCACACGTGGGGAAACCCAAGCCTTAGTTGTAACGACTTTGGGAACGGGCGATGATGAACAATTTATGGATCAACTTGAAGGCGAATATCGTTCACGCTTTATGCTTCATTACAACTTTCCACCCTATTCAGTTGGTGAAGTTGGACGTATGGGCAGTGCCGGACGGCGTGAAATTGGTCATGGTAAATTGGCTTGGCGTTCTGTTGTTCAAAAATTACCAACTGCTGAAGCCTTTCCCTATACAATCCGTACAGTTTCCGAAATAACTGAATCCAATGGATCATCCTCCATGGCGACAGTTTGTGGAACATCTTTATCCATGATGGATGCAGGGGTACCTTTGGAAAGTTCAATTTCTGGAATTGCCATGGGATTGATCAAAGAAGGTGATGACTTTATCGTTCTTTCCGACATCATGGGTGACGAAGATCATCTTGGGGATATGGACTTTAAAGTGGCTGGTGACAAAGACGGAATTACAGCTTTGCAGATGGATCTTAAAATCACAAGCGTTAACAAAGCCATTATGAAAACAGCTTTGGAGCAAGCAAAAGTTGGGCGTTTACACATTTTGAAAGAAATGGCAAAAGCAATCAAAGGTTCCAGAGACGAAGTAAATGATAATGCACCCCGCATCGAAAATATGAAGATTCCAGTGGATAAAATCCGCGAAGTTATCGGAACAGGTGGTAAAGTGATCCGTGAATTGTGTGAGACGCATGATGTGAAAATTAATATTGAAGACGATGGAAGTGTACGTATTTATGGTTCAGATAGCCAAAAAACAGGTGCAGCCGTTGCCGCAATTAATAACATCATTGCAGTTCCAGAAGTTGGCGAAACATACGACGGTGTTGTTTCAAAAATCGCAGATTTCGGTGCTTTTGTTGATTTCTTGAATACAACTGGATTGTTGCACATCAGTGAACTTGATCACAGACGTGTTGAAAAAGTAACAGACGTTTTGAATGTTGGTGACAAAGTAAAAGTAAAAGTTCTTGGACTTGATCGTGGAAAAGTAAAATTAAGCCGCAAAGCATTAATCGAAAAACCAGCTGCTGATAAAGATAATAAAAAATCAGAATCTAAAGAATAGAGGGTCTTTGTGAAAATTCTTAATGCAATAAAAATTGCTGGAAAGGAAGTTCTTCCTCTTGTTGAAGGGGGGAAAGGAATTTCCGTCTCTAATGGACAAAGTTCCGGTGCCTGGTCCGCTTGCGGCGGCATCGGAACCTTTTCAGCTGTTAATGCCGATTCTTATGATAAAGACGGAAATTTGCTTCCTATCGTTTACCATGGCAAAACCCGTCGGGAACGCCATCATGAATTGATTGATTTCGCCATAAAAGGGGGGATTGACCAGGCAAAAGTTGCACGTGATATGGCTGGACCAAACGGTGTTCTAAACATGAATGTATTATGGGAAATGGGGGCTGTTGAACCCATTCTTTATGGTATTCTTGAAAAGACTAAAGGTCTTGTCAATGGCGTAACTTGCGGGGCAGGGATGCCTTATAAAGTTGCGCAAATTGCGGCAGAATATAAAATTCATTATTACCCAATTGTTTCTTCGGCCCGTGCCTTTAAGGCTTTGTGGAAGCGCAGTTTTCACAAATTTAGTGAATGGCTTGGGGCTGTCGTCTATGAAGATCCGTGGCGTGCGGGTGGGCATAATGGTATCAGCCGTGCAGAAGATCCGCATCAACCCGAAGATCCTTATCACCGTGTCCGCTTAATCCGTGAATTCATGGATGAAGTAGGGTTGAATCACGTGCCAATTATTATGGCTGGGGGTGTTTGGCATCTTAAAGACTGGGAAGACTGGATTGATAACAAAGAATTGGGGCCGATTGCATTTCAATTTGGAACACGTCCGTTGTTGACAAAAGAAAGCCCGATTTCTGATGCCTGGAAACAAAAGCTATTTACCTTAAAAGAAGGTGATATATATCTGAATCGTTTTAGTCCTACAGGATTTTATTCATCAGCTGTGCGCAATGACTTTTTGAAAGATTTACAGTCCCGGTCTGAACGTCAAGTGGCCTTTGCAACGGAAATTGTTGGGGATCATATTAAGCCTTTCCCATTTGGACCACGCAAAAGATTAATCTACTTAACAACGGCAGATTACAATCATGCGACAGAATGGATGATGCAAGGCTATACAGAGGCAATGAAAACACCTGATGCCACAATTGTTTTTGTGACGCCAAAAGAATCTGCCCAAATCTTGGAAGACCAACGTGATTGTATGGGGTGTCTAAGTGCTTGTTTATTCAGTAATTGGGCGCAGAATGAGGCAGGAACAACGGGACGCAAGGCAGATCCACGATCATTTTGTATTCAAAAATCATTGATGGATATTGCCCATGATGGGGATATCAACCAGAACCTTATGTTTGCTGGGCATGCGGCGTATAAATTTTCACAAGATCCCTTTTACCAAAATGGTTTTATTCCAACGGTTAAACAATTAATGGATCGAATTAAAACTGGATTATAGTTTTTTGTAGATAGAAAAACCAAGGGGGCATTTGCCCCCTTTAATCATTAATGAACAATTCCTGCCACTCGGCTGTTTCTGTTTCATAAACTTGATACCAACCAACGCCTGACAACAGGACCCAGAGCAGTGATCACCGGACACAACTTTAGCTTGTTACACCCCTCCAACTTCGTCGCCGCGCACTTGATGTGCGGCCCAGGGCGGTATTCCCCAGACATAACTTTAACTTACAATTCTGAATTTAGTTCAGAATCCATGTGTTAATGGCAATCAAATTGTCTGTGATGAACAGTGTTCTGGATCCCGGATCAAGTGCGGAATGACAATTGAGAGAGTCTGTATTTGCATAGAAATCATCGCCCCGTGTATAGGTTCACAAATTCGCTGACTATTTTTATTCGTCGCCCCGCACTTGATGCGGGGCCCAGGGCAGTGCTCACCGGGTACAACCCGCCTGCTTTTAGATTATGACTGGATCCCGGATCAAGTCCGGGGCGACGAAGCTGTGGCAGCAGCGGCTGCTGCTTCGCCACGGTAATGCCACCACTCATTTCGATCCCTTCGATTCACTTACTTTGAGACATTAAAATATCTGTAGCCCAGCCATTTTCCGATTCTGTACAATTATGCCTCTGCAGACGAAGCTGCGGCAGCGGCTGCTGCTTCGCCACCACCAGTTGCTGAGGAAGGGAACGGAGATACATTTTTAGCTGCGGTCATTAAAATGGACCTAAGAATACGGACTAAATGTTGTATTTCCAGAATTTTTTTATCTTTCATCCCATGTAAATCTAAACATTCTAATTTAGATCTTGCTGCGTCTATGCAAGTGGAAAGAACAATTTTTTCTGACAACCCACCAGATGAACGAAATACAGATTCATAGCCATGTACAATTCCCCTAAAAATACTTTCTAGATCGTCTAATGTATCTTCAGGAAGAATTCTGATTCCTTTTGTATATAAGAGAAGACTATTATCACAACTTTTATCACCACTTTCTTCTTCTTTTGACGCACCCTCTACACAAATGCCCAGTAATTCTTTAATTTTTGACAGTATTCTTGGCACAACAATTTCAATAATATTTTGGGAAAACCAAAAAAAGTGGGCTCTGTTTATTGTAATTAAAGGGTCTTCTGAATCAGTCTTAAATTTTGGGCCAAACATATTTCTGTGCATTTTGTTAAATTCAGTTTCTTTTTCAATACCATCGAGAGAAAGATATATGGTGCTGGTTTTTTTCCCACGAGAATCGAGAGAAAAACTACTATAATAATAATCTATGACCCATTCTTTTTCCAGATATAGAATAGTAATAAATGTAAAATACCCAGAAGAAAGATTATCTTTTTCTTCAATAAGTTTACATAGCCAAGGCAGTCCTAATCCAGACGTTCCCCAGTCTTCTTCTCCAAATTCTGGATGATCTTTTTTATAGTCTGAAAGTGCTTTGCCTATAGGGGACGGTTTTTTGGGCTCATAACTACGATGAGTATCTAAAAAATGTGGTAACATTGAAAGGCTTTGATCATCTTCAAAAAGAAATGTGCCAGCATCTAAACGTTCGTGAATAAGTTCAAAAATATTGGTACTCCAAAACTTAAATTCATCCTCCTTTTTGTTGTTCCAAAGATTTATTGTCCTTTCTACAATTTTCATCATAACTTTCTGATAGGATATATAATTTTTCATAAGCTGCGCCAATGTAGCATGTGGTTCTATCCTAAGTCCTGGATTTAGTCCTATTATTTTTTCTGTAAAAACCTTACAAAGAAATTTTCTAAAATTTGTCGTCAACATTATATTTTTGTGGAATTCATCATGCAGAGCTTGCCCAACAGGGCCATGATGCATGCCATGAGGAAAATATTCATCAGTTGAATAAGGCGTATTTCCATGCCCGGCCAAAAATAAAATTGAAAGGGTGAAGGGCCCCATAATACCCGTAGCTGGAATTTCAGGGCGACTTAATGTATTCTTAAGAATGATTCCAATAAAATGATCTGCAAGTTTTTCTGAATCTCTAGGGGGATATTTACATCCTTGCCTAATTCCAGGTGTTTTAGGGAAAAGAACTTGAGACTCTTTAAGTGTTGTAAGTGATGGAAGTTTAAAAGAATTATATTTTTCAATTGAGTTTGGTGTATATAAACCTATTTGTAACATGCTGACAATACGTCTGGCTTCAAAAGGCGACAACATTGTTTTCCCTTCGATTAAGGCGTAAGCAGCCCTAAGTAAACAGGGGTCGGAAGCCTTGTTCCCAGCCTCTTGCCAGGCCTTAATTCGGTCTATATAATCTTGAACACAGGCAAAGTAGGTTATCGATGGGGTGGTTTCTGGGTTATGGTCCGGGGCATCACATCGAAGGGTTTCTTCCCGGATTTTTTGTGCAGAACGAAGCACGTCATATCCTTTGAAGGCAAATCCTTTGGGATCCTTAACTGCAAGTGCACGCCTTAGAAATTCATCTTCATTTCTTGCTATTTCCCCAGCATATTCTAGGCATTGAACTTTATGACGTTCCTCAGTAGCCCTATATTCATCTATGATAGCGGCAGAGGATGCAGCCGCAGCCGCCGCAAAAACAGAACCTGGCGCACAGATAAGAAAAACAATTAATATAAACTTCATCTTTAAAAACCTTTTTTGTATAAATAAGACTTTGTTTTGGAAAAACAATTCCCCCTTGACGTTTGTGTTCTAATCTTTATCCTTTTTCTAAGGAAAAAATATGGCACAAATAAAAATCATCACAAAGGGTGCGGCGCGCCAAGAATCAAAACATAAAAAACCCCATTTATGGCAAGTTGTTTTATTAAATGATAATTATACCTCGTTTGAATTTGTGGTTCATATTTTGATGACAATATTCCACAAATCTATGGATGAAGCCCATGCGTTAACCTTGCAAATTCACCATGAAGGTAAGGGGGTTTGTGGGACGTATACTTACGATGTGGCGGAAACCAAACGCGCAGAAGTTTTAAGGCTTGCAAAACAGGGGCAATTCCCTCTACACTGTAAATTATACAGGGAGTGACAGATGCAATCTAAAAACCTAGAACACAGCATCCAAAGGGCCCTTGATTTGGCCAAGCACCATAGACACGAGTATGCGACGTTAGAGCACCTTTTGCTGTCTTTAACCGAAGATGCCGACGTTTCCCCCATTTTTGAATTTGCTGATATTGATTGTGAACGTTTACAGCGGGAATTGATTAATCATTTGCAACAGCAACATCTGACTTTGCCCCATGATTCTGATATCGAAACGCGGGTAACTGTTGGCTTTCAACGCGTATTACAACGGGCAATGTTACATGCAAAATCGGCCCATATTAATGAAATTAATGGGGCGCACTTATTGGTGTCAATGTATTCCGAAGAAGAAAGTTACGCCATTTATTTATTGGAAAAAGTTAATTTAAACCGGTTCGATGTGGTGACATATTTAACTGATATTGTCCATAGGATGGAGGAAGATGACGAAGAAGATAATTCCTTAGTATCTGAATCTGATGATCAAAGCCCTTGCGAAGATGCCTTGGGGAAATACTGCGTGAATCTGAATGAAAAGGCGCGGACAGGCCAGATTGATACCTTAATTGGTCGTGATAAAGAAATTCAACGTATTGCCGAAGTTTTACTTAGACGGGGAAAGAATAATCCAATTTTATTGGGGGACCCAGGGGTGGGGAAAACCGCTGTGATTGAAGGTCTTGCAAAACAAATTGTGGATGAAACCGCCCCAGAAGTTCTGCATAACAGGGAAATATTTGCCCTGGATCTTGGTGGTTTATTGGCAGGCACGCGTTTTCGGGGTGATTTCGAAGAACGCTTTAAGACCATCTTAAAAGCCCTTCAATCCCGTAAGCATCGCCCAATGCTTTTTATTGACGAAGCCCACACTTTGGTTGGGGCTGGGTCTGTTCAAGGGGGGACGATGGATATTTCAAGTTTGTTGAAACCGATGTTAAGTCATGGGGAATTGCAATGTATTGCGGCGACAACTTATAAAGAATATAAATCCCACCTGGAAAAAGATGCTGCCTTAATGCGTCGTTTTCAAAAAGTGGAAGTTAAAGAACCTTCCCGCGTTGAATGTTTGAATATCATTAAAGGGGTCAAAGGATATTTTGAAGATCATCATAATGTCACATATGATGCCACAGCTTTGGAATCTGCTGTTGATCTGGCCAGCCGTTATTTAATTGATCGCCAATTGCCGGACAAAGCCATTGATGTTTTGGATGAAGCCGGGGCGCATTACGCCCTGAAAAACAAAAAAACAAAAGTCAAAATTACAAAAAAAGTAATCGAAGATACCATTGCCCGTATGGCGGGTATCCCCAGCCATCAAGTTACCCAAGATGATCGCAAAGTTTTAAAGACTTTGGGCCTGCAGCTTAAAAAGAAAGTTTTTGGGCAAGATATGGCGGCTGTGGCCGTGGTGGATGCGATTAAAATGGCCCGGTCAGGGTTGCGCTCTGCAGAAAAACCGGTTGGCTGCTTTTTATTTTCAGGCCCAACAGGGGTGGGGAAAACCGAAATCGCCCGTCAGCTGGGAAATATTTTACACATGCCGGTGCTGCGTTTTGATATGTCGGAATATATGGAAAAGCACAGTGTGGCAAAATTAATTGGGGCGCCTCCTGGATATGTTGGGTTTGATCAAGGGGGCTTGTTAACAGATGGGGTGACAAAGAATCCGCACGCCATCTTGTTGCTGGATGAAATTGAAAAAGCCCACCCAGATATTTATAATATTTTGCTGCAATTAATGGATTATGGAATTGTCACAGACCACAATGGTCGGTCGGTCAGTTTTCGTAATACCATTGTTATTATGACAACGAATGCCGGGGCGATTGATATGGAAAAAGGTTCCATAGGATTTGAACAGAAGTCTGCGGTCCATACCGAAGATCACGCGGCCATCAAGCGTACTTTTACGCCAGAATTCCGAAATCGTCTGGATTCGATCATTTCCTTTAATGCCTTGTCAGAAAAAGTTGTCAAACAAATTGTCCATAAATTTGTAACAGAACTTTCTGATCAATTAAAAGACAAGAAAATTAAAGTTACTGTTGATGTCAAAGCCATTCAGTGGTTGGCTGAAAAGGGGTATGACCGTATCTTTGGCGCACGGCCATTGACCCGTCTGATTGATGATAAAATCAAACGGCCTTTGGCAGATGAAATTTTGTTTGGGAAATTACGTCAGGGGGGAACGGTGACTGTTTCCATAAAAGAAAATTCAATTGCTTTAAAATATTCATAAGATATACTGTAAAATATAAATAAAAACAGGGGATTAAATTCATGAAAATACTATTTGTTTGTTTGATTTTTTTATCAGTTTTAATAAATAATAGCCCAGCTTATGCCGCCGCCGCCGCGGCTGCCAGTTCTGCAGCTGGAACTGAAAATGACATAGCAATGAGGGTATATGATAAGTTTTCAGTGGATACAGATTTAAAGTCAACTATTAAAGATTTTTTAATTAAAAAAGGTTGGATAATTGAAGATCTTGCAGATGATATCCTCTCCAACAAAGGCGCTTTTATTGACAATGTATGGAAGCCACTTGAAGATAGTCAAAAATCCGCATTGTACGATTTAGTTTTTCCAGATACACCCGCAGGAGGCGCTGCGGCTGCCAGTTCCGCAGACAATGAGGCGGCGGAAAAACGTATTGTGACAAGGCTGCATAACGAATTTACAAACCCTGAGAAGACAGATTTGTATAAAAAGGTTGAGGCCTATCTGGTTAGCCACGGGCTTTTAGAAAAAGATATGGCAGATTATGTCTTGCCAGATCCAACAGCTTTTTCTCAAGTGTGGTCAAGTCTTGCAGTTGATCAAAAATCCGCATTATACGCTTTAGTTTTTCCAGACACAGCTGCAGGAGGTGCCGCTGCTGCAAGTGCTGGGGCCGCTGCTGTGACAGGTGATTTGATAAAACCAGAGGGGGCCGCCGCTGTTATTTCAGATGCATGGTATAATATTGGGGCTTCTCATCTTTATAGACTGGCTGCTGGAGCCAAGTATCTTCCGTCGGTTCCTTTGCTTCATCCTTATGACTCAGTTGCCACACGGATATATTTTGCAGGAAAATTTGCACCGACGGCGCTTGCTTTGCCGGATTTTGTAACAGCAGGGGGTGTCCCTGAAAGCGTTTACGTTGTTGTCATGTCAACTGGTTGGACTGATGCGACACTTTTCCGACCACATTACGCGATTCACACAGCAGACGATGAAAAAACAACAGTTAAGTTTGCTGTTGGCGCAAGTGATTTTGGGGCTGTCAAGATTATTGGTTCAGATACTGTTGAAATGCATACACACTTTGCCCATGACGACATTGCGGCCTCACCTGATGCAGGGGGTATTGATTTTGGTCGACCCGCAAAAGATATTGAAAGTGGGTCTTTCTGGGTTGTTGCCACAATAGGGGGCAAAAAAATTGCAACATTTTACTGGCTTGTAAACAAAGAAACGTTAATCGATAAACTGACGCCTATTACGAAAGAAGCCGTAACTTTACAAGGTCTTATGGCTTCATTGAAAACCGGTTTTCCTGATAACCCACAGGTCAAAAGATTAAGACAACTTTTAAGGTATGAAGAATAATTATTCTATTTTCTATTCTGTATGAACAGAGTTTCCCTAAAAATCTCTAAGGTTTCTGGACTTTAGGGGTTTTTTATGTCTAAATCACAAAAAAATAAAGTTCATTTCAGAACACATATAATCAAAATTTAAAGACTTATTTTCGTCTTAACCTGCCCAAAAGGCAGGTGGGTGAGTGATATCCGGTGATCTTATGCGTATCGTCGTCCCGGACTTGATCCGGGATCCAGTCATAATCTAAAAGGCAGGTGGGTGATATCCGGTGAGTGCCGCCCTGGACCCCGCATCAAGTGCGGGGCGACGAGGTTGGAGGGTGTCAAGTGACGGATGGATTTCTGTGCACTTTGCGGGTACTCGCGATGACGGAATACGTGGTTGGGTAAGGATACTTCTTAGTTTGCTGTCGTCCCGGACTTGATCCGGAATCCACAGAGGTGTTTGCCGGATTATGGTACGATTTCTGGAGACCTATTTTACTTCGTCGTCCCGGACTTGACCGTGGGATCCAGTCTACCTTAGGCATCTTTCTTCATTGTCATTCCGGACTTGATCCGGAATCCACAGAGGTGTTTGCCGGATTATGGTACGATTTCTG